>CAYYLT010000296.1:0-4106 GCA_964472385.1 uncultured Bacteroidales bacterium | reverse complement strand
CGTAGCATATGCCCAAAAATTGGCGCACTCGGAAAAAATGCATAAAAATAAAAAATTTGGCGCATAATAAGTAAAGCACTAGTATTCTTTCGTTTATAAACAATTTTTCATTTTTTATGAATAATACAGGATAATATGTACTGGCGGGTATCCGTCTTTTTCATGTTCAGATTAAAAGTTGTGGCTATAACATGTAAAACGGTATCCACCGGCTCATTGTTAAAAGTGGTTGAAATACGGTATTGCTGAATTTCCGGATCCATAATCCTGATCTCAACAGGATAGGCTCTCATTAGCGTTTTTAAGACATTTCCCAGCGGTTGGTCTTTAAAAATGAGTTTGCCTGTTGCCCAGGCAAGATAATTCAAATCCTCATTTTTTTCTTTTTTCAGGATATTGTTGCTGATAATACCTTTATATCCCTTTTCAACAATAATAAATTGATCTTTTTGATTTTTGCTGTATACTTTCACTTTACCCGAACGAACAAATACTTCGATTTTATCTTCCGGCAGGTTTGCTTTGATACTAAACTGGGTTCCCAATACTTCCGCCTGAAAGTTTTCGCCATGAATGACAAAGGGATGTTTAGGATCATGTTTGACATCAAAATATACTTCACCTCTGATATTCACGGAACGCTGATTTCCTGAAAAGCTTACCGGGTAGTTCAGGCTGGAATTAGCCTTCAGAAAAGCCAGGGATCCATCGGGAAGGAAAACCTTTTCGTTTATTATATTGGAAGGGGTTTCAACTGTGCGGGTGTTATGCAATTCGCCTGATTTCTGGTGATAGATGTATAATCCAGTAACCAGGCCAAAAAGAATTACAACAGCGGCTGCATATTTCCACAAGGAACCTTGAAGAAACCTTACTTGCTTTTCAGTGGAACCGGGTAATTCCTTTTCCGATGTAATTTTGTCCTTTAATTTATTCCAGGCTTCATCTGTATTGATATACGGACTTTCCCTGTTGCTCATCTCATTCCAGTATATTTTCATTTTTTCCAGTGATTTACGGTTTGGATAACCCTTTTGGGAAAAGTAATAACCCTTTTTGTGATTGTCTAAATCTTTTTCTTTTGCCAGATATTTAGCTAGTTTGTTCCACATTTCCATGACAAGGGTAGTTTATGTTACTTGCACATATTCATGAAGTTTTTTATAAAACACTTTGAGTGCTTTGCCCATATTGGCTTCAACGGTCTTTACCGAGATGGATAATTTTTGGGCTATTTCAGCATATTTAAGTCCTTCAAACCGGTTCATCCTGAATATCTCTTCAGTTCTAACCGGTAAAGCATTCAATGTTTGTTCAATAATCAGATCCAGCTCCTTGGCATTGAGTTCATCCAAGGGAGTGGAAACTTGTTGTGCCGGCGCATGTTTAACGTAATCAGCATAACGGGAAGCAACCTGTTGCGAACGGATCATTTTCAGACATCTGTTTTGCGTTGCATGGTATAAATAAGCCTTGGTAGATTGATTTATGTACAGTTTTTCCCTGTTTTTCCAGATGTGATAAAATAACTCCTGAACGATTTCTTCAGCTAAATCAATATCTTTGACATAAAGGCCAGCATAGAGACACAATACTTTGTAATAGGTTTTGAACAAAACTTCAAAAGCTTTTATATCTCCTTTTCTGATTGCTTTTAGGATCTTTTTTTCGCTGTTTTCCATTCGGGTATCTAATGCGCAGATCAATTTTTTAACCGGGATGCTGTCAAAAGATATTCATTTTGACAGCCCCCTTTGTTCAATTAAAACAAAAATACGGATTTTTTTTTTCACTCCTTATTGCGGCATTTGTTGTTCAATTTCTTTTAAGTCAGAATAGAGAAAAACATTTTTTGTTTCCCAATCCGAAGCATCTTTATTCCATCTTTCTTCAACCATTTGTTTGATCTCACCTTCATGGTCATAACTAAAGAGATTCCTGATGGCATTATTCCATACGCTGGTTCTAAAATCCCAACGCTGTTCAACTTCACTGTTCAGGTTCTTTTTTTCATAATCCATCATATACCGTAATCCGTTGACCCATTTATGCATACTTTTATTCCAGGTAATACGGGTTTCTTGCGTTTTATTCCCTCTGTAATCATATTGCATGTTATATTTTCCGCTATTCTCCCAGGATCCTGTAAAATCATTCCATGATTCCACAAGGGCTCTGTCCGGTTTACCATATTTTTCATCATACATAAAGGTATACCTTTTTTTATTCAACCAGGAATTGATAGCAGGTGAAAAGACTTTGATCAAAATCTCACTTTCTTTTCCATGCATATTGTAATCAATCAAATATCGCACGGTACTGAACCATTGACCGGCAGCTTGCTGCCATTCGTGGTAAAGAATTTTACTTCTCTGGCCCAGCTTGTCATAAGTGTAAGTTTTGAGCCGGAGGTTAATCCATCTCTGCTGCTCCGGACTCCATTTTTGATGCAGGGCTTCCAGAAGGTTTCCTTTTTGGTTGTAACTTTTAACCGACCTGTCAAAATTTTGCCACAGATTTGTGGCAGAATCCCATTTTTCATTCAGGATTCCGACCAGGAGATTTGCTTTTTTGTAAAAGCTTATTTCCCGGTTGTATAATTCCCATTTGTTATTTTTGTCATTCCATCTATGGGTATAATTGGTATCAACAGTCTGCACTTTCATCTGTTCGAACAGGGATTCCGTATTGGAAATGGTTTGGGACATATCCTGTCCAAATCCACTAACTGAACTGACCAGAATTCCCATCAAAACATATATCGCCAGGAAGATATTCCTGCGGGGCCGGGTTGTGAATACATTTGTTTTCATGACTTGAATAGATTTAGGTGGACGTTTCATCATTACCTTATAAGGCCTTAAGGTTTTGTGTTCAATAATAAGACCCGCTTCCCGGCTTTTACCCTATTGAAAAATCACATATTTTTGGATGGCAGGGTCTGTTAGATGCTATTGCAGGATAACAGGTTTACAGTTAAGAATTGAGAACGCTTAGCCAGTATTAGTAATACAGGGTAGGATATTTTTACCGCATACAGCCATTACAAAATCAGCTGACTGATAAAAAAGATAAAAGGTAATGTGAAGATGCTCAGCAGGGTTGAAACAGAGATGTTCTGGGTGGCATAGAAATCGTCCTTATTGTATTGCCGGGCGAGGATTACCATTACTGTTCCGCAGGGCATAGCCGACTCGAGAACAGTGACTGACCGGGCAACTGCAGGAAGATCAAGCGAGGTATAAAACAAAAGAACATGCATCAGCAGGATGAGCATAAAAGGACCGATAATCAGTTTATTCAAACTTACCACAAAGGTGTTCCGGTTGTTCACGATAGATTTTAGGTTGACATCTGCCAGGATGGAACCGATATAAAGCATGGCCAGGTATAATGTTGTCTTTCCCAGGCCCTGAAGTGAACCGAACATAAAATCAGGAATATGGATATTGGTCAGCAACAAACCGAATCCGATAAAAAAAGACACGGTATTGGGGTTCAGTAGATTTTTTAAGTTTTGGATTTTACCTTGTTTTTCTTCTTTTGTTAATATGAAGATTCCCAGGGTCCAGGTTAAGGTATTATGGGTTAAAAAGAAAATGATCCCATAAAGCAAACCTTCTTCAGGGAAAAGCGCATCCAGGATGGGAAAACCCAGAAAAACGGTATTCCCGAATGCTGAATGAAGGATATGTACCGGAATCTGTTTTGGGGTAAGTTTCAGCATGCGTTTGGTCAGGTAGCCGATATAAAGATACAGCAGGATGGCTATGGCTGAAAACATGATGATCAGGCCCCAGCTAATGAGGATTTCCTTATTAATATCCAGTGAAGAGATCTGGGTTATGATCAGAAAAGGCAGCGTGATGTTGAAAATAATGCGGGTAAGCATGGTTTTGCATTCCCGCTGAATTATATTCAGTTTTGTTGCTATAAGACCGATCACCACCAGAATGATCAGAACCAGTATTTGTTGTATAATAATGTTTACCTGCATGATATGGAAAATGATGTTAGCTTGTTCCGGAAGAATGCGACTGTTATGACAGCTTTTTAACCTGCATTATTCATGCGTCAAGTTTTGGGTAGATGCAAGGCGTCGAAAG
>CAYYLT010000295.1:0-4109 GCA_964472385.1 uncultured Bacteroidales bacterium | reverse complement strand
GGGGGTGCGCTTCTGGATATCGAATTGCAAAGATTTTTCTACGCAATCAGAATGCCTATGTTTCAGGGGTATGGCTTAACTGAAACCGCCCCCATTATCTCTTCAAATGCCCCCCAAAAACATAAGCTGGGTTCTTCCGGATTCCTGGTCAAAAATATCGAGGTTAAGATATGTGATGAAAAGGCTCGTGAATTGCCCTTAGGCGAAAAAGGAGAAATTGTTGCGCGCGGAGAAAATGTTATGGTAGGGTACTGGAAAAATCAACAAGCCACCGGTGAAGCTATCCGCGACGGATGGCTTCATACCGGTGATATGGGATACATGGATAAAGACGGTTTTCTTTATGTTTTGGGCAGATATAAAAGTTTACTCATCAGTAATGACGGCGAAAAATACAGCCCTGAATCCATTGAGGAGGCGTTGATAGAGCATTCTGATTATATAGATCAATGCATGTTGCATAACAACCAGAATCCTTATACCATAGCACTGATTGTACCTAACAAAGAAGCGGTGAAACGTTATTTGGCTGGTAAAGGCCTTTCCATCGAGCATGAAGAAGGGCAAAAAATGGTATTGCAACTATTGCAAAATGAAATCAATCAGTTTAAAAAGGGGGGAACACACCAGGATATATTTCCAGACAGATGGTTGCCCGCCACATTTGCAGTGCTCGGAGAAGGCTTCACAGAAGAAAATAAGATGCTCAACAGTACCCTCAAAATTGTCAGAAGGAATATTGAAAAATACTATAAAGACCGGATCGAATTTTTATATACCCCGGAAGGGAAAAATGTGCTCAACCACCAGAACAAAAACATTATCAAACGGTTTTAACCAGACTTGCCCATTTAACAGTATACCCCGCTCATCCGAAATGGGAAACATCATTTCTCTTCTCTGGCTTGAAGATACTTGTTGAGCAGAACCTTTGCCTGCATATAATGTTTCTTTTTAACGAAAATTTTTGTTTCACTTCCCGGCAATGCTGCACCAAAACCGGCACTAATACCAGAATGCATATCATTTCTGATGAAACAGGGTATTCCATGATCTTCCAGGTAAATTTTAACAAAACCTGCATTTACCTGGGAGGCTGTGTATAAATAGGTGAGTTGATCTTCTGTTCCCATATGATCTCATTTACCAATCCGGCTTTTACGTCTTTTTAAATAATAATAATAGGCTTCCTGCGCTCTTGCGGGTTTTCCATTATCCAAAACATACTTATTATCCTGAGCTTCGTCAAGAACTCTGGCTTTCACATTATCCCGAAGCTGAACATGCAGCATCTTTTTTAGTTCCACCTTTATATCATCGGCATATACCGGACAGGTTACCTCAATCCTTCTTTCAAGATTTCTGACCATCCAATCGGCCGAAGAGATATAAATCTTTTCTTTTCCCCCGTGATAAAAATAAAATATCCGGGAATGCTCCAGGTATTTATCCACAATGCTAATGGCTTCAATATTTTCACTCAATCCGGGTATTCCTGGTTTTAATGAACAAATTCCCCTAATTATGAGCTTTATATCAACTCCTGCCTGACTTGCTTCGTATAGTTTTGCCATCATCTCTTCATCCACCAGGCTGTTCATTTTGATAATCATCTGCGCTTTTTTACCCTGCCGGGCATTTTGTATTTCATGATTGATGTGGTATAGAAAATGATTTCTCGTTGAGAATGGAGAAAGAATAATGTGGTTGAATACATGCTGGAGGTAATTTTTATCGAAAAATTCAAAGACTTTCAATACCTCAGATGTAATACGCTGATCAAAAGTAAACAATCCTTCATCACAGTATATTTTGGCTGTATCCTCATGAAAATTACCTGTACCGATGTATGCAAAGTGCTCGAGCTTTCTGTTGTTCTTTCTTTCAATTAATGTAAGCTTACAATGTACTTTTAAACCCGGAACACCGTGGATCACTTTGGCACCGACTTCCTGAAGCCGGTTAGACCAATAGATATTAGCTTCCTCATCAAAACGGGCCTGTAATTCAATCACAACAACAACCTTTTTCCCATTTCTTGCCGCATTGATCAGTGAATTGATTACCATTGATTTTTTTGCCACCCGATACAATGTGATTTGTATGGTGGTTACCCTGGGATCAATAGCTGCTTCGCGGAGCATATCAATATAATATCCGAATGACTGATAAGGGTAGTGTAATATATGGTCCCGCTCTTTAATCTTTTCAAGGATACTTTTATGAAGCTCAAAGTGCATCGCCGGCACAGGGGATTTAACTTTATTTTCCAGGTAAGCCGGCCCAATGTTTGGAAAACCCATAAAATCCTTAAAATTATGATACCGTCCCCCGGCAATAATGTTATCTTCTTTACCCAGCCTCATGCGTTTCTGGAAATAGGTCAACAGATCCCCGGGCATAGAAGCATCATAAACAAACCGCACTGGCTGTCCCCTCTTTCTTTTCTCCAGGCTTAAGGACATCTTCTCTATGAAACTCTTAGAAATATCATCATCTATATCCAGCTCTGCATCCCTGGTAATCTTAATGGTATATGCTTCTACCTTGTCATAATCAAAAAATGAAAAGATATCATTCAAACAATAGCGTACAATATCATCCAGAATGATAATATAATTCTCTTTTCCTATATTGGGCAAAACAACAAATCTGGGCAGGATCTCCGTTGCAAGATCCAACAAAGCATACCTGGTTTGGTTCTTGCTGGATGTCTTGGATAATTTGACCGCAAAATAGAAGGGTTCATCTCTTAAGTAGGGAAATTCCCGGGTATATTGAAGCATAATGGGAACCAAAATCGGTCGGATACGTTCATGATAGAAATTTTCCACAAATTCACCCTGTTCCCTGGTCAATTGCGTTTCATTGACTACATGAATGTTATACTGCTCAAGCTCCCGGATTAACGCCAGGTACATCTTCTCAAATTTCTCCTGCTGCGCTATGACGATAGACTGGATATGCTGCAACAGTTCATGCGGAGTAACATCTCCAAGAAATTTCTTTTTGTCTCTAAATGCAGCAAACCTCCTAACAGTTGCTACCCTAACCCGGAAAAATTCATCCCGGTTATTGGAAAAAATCCCCAAAAACCGAATTCTTTGAATAAGGGGGTTGTTTCGATCAGCTGCTTCCTGAAGGACCCTGTGGTTAAATGAAAGCCAGCTTATCTCCCGGTTTATAAATTGTGCAGGTTTGCTCTTAAAATCCATAACCAAAAATTAAAAAAAAAATCCAAATTACCAGCCCAAAAATAAGGAATAAATCATATTTCTCTGTTAGCTTGATGTTAATTTGCTGCCATTAGATCTAATCCATCTGTTTAACCCGTGCAAGGTATGCAGGTCAAAAGTCGATATTGATGGTATGATAAATATGAAGATGATCTATATCCAGCGCAAGGAGATTACCCAAACCGGCATAACCCCTGTAAACACATCCTGCATCAACATTAATTTGTGTTGCTTCTTTGCTTGAAGTCATTTGGTTAATGATTTCCAAAGGCAAAGGAGTATGGCCATGTACAATAACCCGATTACCGGAAAGTGCCAGGTCATTATGACAATCTCTGCACCAAACCATTGAATGCTTATCTTCGAAAGGTTCAGAAGAGCGAAAATTTACACCTGCATGAACAATGATATAATCCTCCAAGTCAAAATAATAAGGTAATTTTCGCATAAAATCGATATGCTCATCGGGTATTTCTTTCGTTACCATTTCATTATCAAATCTATAGGAATCAATACCATAGCTGGATAATGTTTCTGCAGCACCATTAAACATCCACAACCGGTATTTATCAGGGGTATGATATACATAGGCATCGAGAAGCATCTCCTCATGGTTGCCTTTAACTGCATAGATATGATATCCTTGTTCTTGAAGGGACAAAAGATAATCAATCACCTCCTTAGCTGACGGTCCACGGTCAATAAGATCTCCCACAAAGTATAATTCATCATCCTTATTCAGCCTCACAATCTCCTCAAGCAGCGTTTTCAAGCTCTTATAGCAACCGTGAATATCACCAATAACATACCTCATCGTTTCCTTTTTTTATAAAAAAAACAGATGACAAACATTTTGTGTTCATTCACATCAAT
>CAYYLT010000294.1:0-4144 GCA_964472385.1 uncultured Bacteroidales bacterium | reverse complement strand
GTTTTCGCAACGCAGCAGATGCCCAAAAATTGGCGCACCCGGAAAAAATGAATAATACAGGCTATATAGAGTTGCTCCCCTGGGTATGTTCCCGGATCTCCTCATAGCTGGCCATAGCCACCGCTGTGGTATCCACGAAGCGGTGCGAACGCACCCACGACACAGCTCCGGGAAAGCTGGGTTTATCTCCTTTATGGTAAGCATAGCCTCCACCTGAACAGGTTTTCATGGCCACCAGACCCGTGCCTTTGTGATGTGCTGTTTTCATCTGCCCGATCAATGCCTGTTGATCCCATGAGGTAGACCAATCGGTATATGCATGCTTGAATCCACCGAAAGCATTAAAAGGGACCATGATCACATCGAAAAAATGTTCTTTGTTGGCTTCTTTGAGTATATTCACATGGTTCGAATGAGACGAAAATCCGCAAGCTCGAATCATTCCTTTCCTTTTCATTTCAGTGAATACTTCACGAATGGTTTCATTTCTGAGCGTTTCTTCTTTGTCAACGATATGAAGCAACATCACATCAATGTAATCGGTCTGTAGCGCAGCTAAACTTTCTTTCAGAGAAGTTTCCATCTGATTTCTTATCTCGCCGGCTGTGGCAGAGCCATCCTTTAACCGGACTTTCATTTTGGATTGAATGACATATTGTCCCCGGATCCCTTTCAAAACCTTTCCGAGCATTACTTCATTCTGGCCTTTGGCATAGCTTCGGCCTGTATCCAAAAAATTCATTCCCGATTGAATAGCTGCCTTGACAACCCCCGGTTCCTGTGTTCGTGTGGCACCAAAGCCCAACGTAGTCACTTCAATACCGGTATTTCCCAATATTTTTTTTTCAGGAAGAGAATCCGGATGGATCGTCCGGCTGATCAACTTTGGAATTACACCCATGCCCAGAGCTGTTGCTAAAGTCCCCTTGATGAACTGTTTTCTTGAGATTTTCATGATAACTGGTATGTTAAAATGATGGTATACAACTTTTGGTAACTTGTGATTGATAACCCTGGGCTATTAAACAAAGCCTGCTGTTTACATAAATTCTTGAATACATATGTTTTTTACATAACGATCAAAACATGTTACTCACCCCAAACCGGCAACCAGTCTTCATATTCCTCCCAGGGTGCCTGTTCGGGGTCGGGCCATTCCGGGAAATGAGAAAAATTTCTGACCAGGTTCACCCAAACAGCGCCTCGCTTGCCATTCAACTGGCTTTTCACGGTAACCTGACGGACTGCATCTTCCCCGAGCCGCTCGCTTAACTGGGTAAGGTATATGGATCGTGGTTGAACGAAATGGTCATTCGATTCAACATATCCAATCTCACCATAATCAAAGAGTATACCAATCGAGCCACTACCCAAGAAAACATTACCTATAGCGTAATTCTGCACAATACCGGGTATTCGGTTGACATACAGGTCTGGCTGCCCATGCCGGGGATTGTCGATAACATTGTTCCAGGCAAGGGCAAACGCGGCTCTTTGTCCATGCCCGCTAATGTTGTTGCCGGCAAGACCTATTTGTGCTTCTTGATATACATTGTCATACAAGTAACCGTGACCCCACCGCTGATGCCACTCGTTCTTATTATGATCCTTCTCGGAAAAACAATCCAGAAAGACACAACCTCCGCGGGGACCATTTCCGATAAAAGCATGCCGGGCATATCTCCCGTAACAACGTTGAAAAAGGATGTGTTCACCCTGTGCATTAAAATAATACTTTCTGCTTCCGGCATGTTTGACAGGAGTATCGCGGCTGACGCCATCGATCATGGCACAGTCTTCTATGGTAAGGTGCTGTGATCCCCCGGTGGCGACCATACCTTTGCTGTAAAAAAAACCTGCACATCTTCGCATCCACCCGTTAACGGCATCCTCGAACTTAAAAGCAACATTCGGGTGATTCTCATCATTGAAATATCCGCCTTTATCCTTGCGCGATCGGTCGTAACTGGAAAGCAATAAAATATCTTCCAGTCCAATATGGTGTAACCGCTCATCGCTGATTATGCCGTGCACTTCAGCGGTTGCATACCCACTCTTACGATCAATCCGCGAAGTAACGGGAACATTCAGTTCAATCTCTTCATTTTCAGGGTAAACAGCTTTCACAATACGGGGCAATTGAAGGGTAATGGGACGCTGCCATTGCTCTGACTGGCCAAGATCGTTAACCCATTGCTGCGTATGATGGATATAGATCATCACCTTATCACCGGGTTTGATTGATGAGATATCACTAACGGCAAAACGGTTTATACCTGCCGGTACAAGGCCCTGTGTAACCTCTGCCAGCATTTGCGTTTGAAGTTTTCCCGATCGGGTCCTAAAAGTCGGCATGACTCCTTTTTCCACATTGTCTTGATGTGGGAAGCGATTTGAAGGTATAGAATCTTTAACGGGAGGGCGGTGATATATCCATGTGCCTCCAAACCCCGCTCCTTCACCCCTTACAACCACACCTGATGTGTGGAAATACAGTGTGCCGGTTACTTTGTATCTTCCCTTTTTAAGAACCACTGCACCCCTGAATCCATCACTTTTCAAAGGCATTGCGCTTACCCTGTCTATCGCCTCCTGCAATCGTTTGGTATCGTCTTCTCCGTTACCGGGATAAACAGTCAGTACTGCAGGCACATCTGGTATAACCACTCCTCCGCCTTTATATCCCGCATAGGAAAAATCACTGATACGGTTCCCTTCATCATCCCGGCCATAAACCAGCTCTCCATCACGGTTGATATTCACCAGTTCGCTGACCCCATATTCACGCATAACCTCCCGCTTTTCCAGAAAATCTTCCAAAGGTTGTAAAGTGTCTTGCTCGTGTAGCAGATTATTTTTAACATCCTGGAAATTAGCGCTCAAAAACCTTCCTGAACCAAAGGAAAAAAGGATAAATATGGTTCCAATAAAAAGGGTAAACCATGATTTCATGGTGAACCTCAGGAAAAAGAAACTTCTTGTTTTCATCTGTTTATTTATTTATTTTTATGCATCTTTTCCGAGTGCGCCAATTTTTGGGCATATGCTACGCTGCCAAAGCCTCGAAGTAGGCGACTGCGTCGCCGGCTTTCGATGCCTTGCAGCTACCTAAAACCTGACGCATGAATAATCAGGGCTATAATTGGGGAATAACCGGACGATCTTTCTGATTCCTTATTCCTGCCTTGCGCTTTTTCAGTTGATCCATATACAAAGATTGGGGCACCAGCCATTCACCCCTCCCCTCTCCTTCCACGAAATCCCTGGGTGAGGTATCATAGTCCAGTCCCAGAAAAACGCCACTGACGGGTTCTGTATTCACTTGATACGTTTGGCCGGAAGTACCAATGACGTATCCCCGGCCAAACTGGCGGGCATCAATTAAAAAGCCTATCCTGTGGGGTTTCATGCCAATGGTATTCCATATAACACTTTGCGTGGTGGAATAACCATGGTAGGAATGTCCATCCGAACCACCCCAGGGCCTGAAACGGGCATCGATATAATCACCTTCCGAAACGAATGAATCGAACAAATTGGCCATGCTCAGAAACATATGGAAATCGCTGGCGTATCTGGGGTCTTTGGAGGTGCACCGGTATATGACATTGCCGTTGCTGCTCATGGATTTCAAATCGTAATTATGCCGGCTGTGTTCCGCATGGCAACGTTCTGCCAGACAGTCGTTGCCATTCAGCTCGTACATGTAGCCGTTGCCACCGCCTCCCTCATACTGGGGTTTGCGAAAATCACATTTTACTGCGGTCACAAAACGGGATTCACCGATCTTCATGCAGTTGGAAAGCAGATGAAAATCATCTTTGTTTTCTTCAGGCCGGTAACTGGCCACATTGCTGATCCAGCAATTCATGGCACGGCGGAATCTGATGAAACAGGATCCGTGTACCTCGTAAGGGCCGGTGCCTTTATCTTGAAATGCATAGTCTTCATCCCAAACGGTAGTTTTTGGATGCTGGATATTTCCAATGGATATGTCTTCCATACCGGACTCTTCCAATTGCCGGCCTATCTTATATACCCTGGCATGATCGCGTTTTTTTAGAAAATAGCGGGTGGGTGCATCGATTTCAATGGTGTTGTTCTTCCGGTCCACCTCCATGATAAAGCGGCAGAAACGCGGGCC
>CAYYLT010000293.1:0-4173 GCA_964472385.1 uncultured Bacteroidales bacterium | reverse complement strand
CTAAGCTATAAATATAATCAGGATCAGCATAAAACCGAATATATCAATTACAGCGTTTCGGAAGATGAAATTCGCTTTAAACAGACCATTGATTATAATGATGCCGGAAAAAAGCTCAGGGAAAGAAGGTTTAACGGAAGTGAACACCGGATTATTGAATACAATTATAATGAAGCCGGCAAAATTTCATCCATCATTAAGTCTGATCCGAAGGGAAATCTGGTGCAAAAGAGGGTGTTCTCCCATAATGGAAATGTGGCAAATATCAGGGTTCTCAATGCTGAAGGACAGCTTGTCTCCAGGATTATTAACAAATATGACGATAATGACAATCTGATTGAATACCGGGAATTAAAGCCTAATGGGGAACGTATTAAAATGATCTCTTACACATTCAATGATCAAAACAATAAGACCGAAGAGACAAAATATCAGAAAGGCAATTTTATTCACAGCAAAAATTTCAAATACAACAACAGCGATAAGTTGGTTGAAGTTCATAAGGAACAACCTAAAGACAAGATCCATACCTCCAAGATATTTATCTATAACGACAATGGTCAGTTGTCCAAGGAGATGTGGTATGATTCAATGGCGGATAAATATTCCCATAAAAAATACTTCTACGATAAAAAGGGCATTGTACAAAAGGCACAGGTTTATTACGCCTTTTATGATTATAAGGTGCTTTACCGGTATGACTACGAATATCATGATTAATTATTGACTTAAAGGAAATTGCGTTGCATATTCTGTTATGTTCGGTCAATTTTTCAATGACCAATTCAGCCTTGCAAATGGGCAACAAAGGTTAGTACTTCATAATTGATGCCTATCTTTTATAACACCCTACTGCTTATCTTTAGCTTTAATAGCCGGGAACACCTTATCAATCCATAACCTTAATCCTTTATTAAACTATGGGCTTGCTCCATTTATTTTTTTGGCAATCCCGGCTGCCTGTTTAATCCGGTCGGCCATACCAATACCGTCTTTCAGGTTGCCTGCGATCGTCAGACCTTTATATTGTTGCTCTATATTCCTTATGGTTTCCAGGCGTAAACCACTCTCCTTTCCGTATTGAGGTATAGCATAGCTGTAGCGGCTAAACGCTAACAAATCGGGATCGAAATTATCCATTTTAAACATCTGTTTCATTTCTTTTTCGATAATTTTCGTTAATTCCTGATCGGTTTTATCGAACATTTCAGCTCTTCTTACACCTCCGAGAAATATTGAAAAAAGTTGACCTCCGGCGGGAGCACGCTCAGGAAGAAAAGCAGACATGAATAAAGCACCGAGAATGTCTCGTTTTTCTATATGCGGAACAAGGCCTCCAAAACCATTGATCTCAGGTCCCTCCCATTTTTTAAAACCCACAGCAGCCTGAACAACTTTTGCATAGGGCAACGATGAAATCATCCGGGAATTTGTGCGCTTCAGAAATGGAAATATTTCCGGCAGTTCATATGCTCCTACTGTAGAGATCACTCTACTGGCCTTAATTTTTCTCAATTCTGCATGATGCCTGAATGTTATTTCAAAATGGTGGTTACGCGGATCAACTTGCAATGGGAAGACATTAAAAAGAAAATGCGCTTTCCCTGAAGTGTGATAAAGGGCCAGGATTAAATTTTTCAGTCCTCCCTTTATGGAAAATACCGCTTTGGTCGCCTTTTGTTCCAACAGGTCTTTCTTTTCTTTTCGCTTTTTAATAGATCCGCCAATAAAACTCCCATAATCCTGTTCCAGATTGTATAATTTAGGCAGGGCGTATTTCGGTACGATCATTGAAGGGTCTCCTGCATAAACACCAAGAATAAATGGATCAACCGCGTAATGTAAGAATGATCTACCCAATCGTCTGATTACCATATGATCTAGTGTTTCTTCCGGGTTTTTTCCGGGTTTTCTCATAGGCTCACCCAGGATCCTGAACTTATCCTTCCAGCTAAAAAGGGGTGTTTGAATACCTTCAATGAATCCGGAGGGCAGTTTCTCCCATTGGCCATTTTTCCATATAAAACGTTTCTTAACAGAATCATCCGGAATAATAGGTGTACAATATTCCTTTAAATCTTCAAAAAGCTCAGCAACCTCCCCATATTTAACCACCCCGGTATTGGGCCCTTTTTCATAAATAAAGCCCTCATGCTCTTGGGTATGGATAACTCCTCCGGGTTCAGCCTGTTTATCCAGCACCAAAATCGAGTGCCCCGAATCCCTTAAATAATGTGCAAGTGTCAAACCTGTGAGACCTGCACCAATAATGATCATATCGTAATGTTGCATTTTCCTCCAGTAGCAAATTATATGGTTTTTGAATAACGTTTTTCATCATCCGGCCGGAATAGTGGATCAAAAGCCATGGCGATATTACGGATCAGAAAGAAGCCTTTTGGGGTAACTTCTACATGATGTTCATTGTAATGAAGTAAATTATCTTTAGCAAATTCTTCCAACTTATCCGGATGATAGTTCAAAATATGTTTTAATGCTTCAGGCTTGATGTCAAACTCCCGGCTAATGCTATCAAAATTAAGATAATGATTGCACATGATTTCCTGGAGCACTTTTCTTCTGATCGTCTCTTTCCGGTTAAGCTGATAGCCTCTGAAAACCGGAAGTTTACCATTTTCCAGGTAATGATGGTAAGCTTCAATTTCCCGGGTATTCTGACTGTAACCACGGGCAAGCTGACTGATTCCGGTAGCGCCAAATGCATAAACCTGACCGGTTTTTTCTTTGGTGCAATAACCCTGAAAATTCCTGCTCAGTGTTTTATTTTTCAGTGCAATGTATAATTCATCATCCGGCTGAGCGTAATGATCCATCCCGATGGGCTTATAGCCATTTTGGGTTAGCAATTGATAGGATGATTCAAGCATTTTAAGCTTCTCATCAGGTTTGGGCAATGAATAGGATTCCAGTTTTTTTTGATGTTCCTTGAACCAGGGTACATGGGCATAAGAAAAGGTTACGATCCTTTCCGGATGTATTGTGATGGCTTGTCTGATACTATAAAGATGATCATCAAGGGTTTGGGCAGGAAGTCCGTAAATAAAATCAAAGTTCACACCCTGAAACCCGGATTTTTTTGCAATCCGATACACATCTTCAAGGGGATATTTAGAAGGTTTTCGGTTGAGTTTTTCCAGCAGCAGTGGATTGAAATCCTGGATGCCCAGGCTCATTCTGTTAAAACCCATACGTGCCAGACGTGCGATATGGTCAAGCTCAAGATAAGCAGGACTGCATTCCATAGCAATTTCAGGATTTGCCGAAATAGTAAAATGCCCATCAAGCAATTCCATAACCTCTTCGACATAATCGAGTTTCAATGCATTTGGAGTGCCCCCTCCCCAATGAATTTGCGTAACCTGCCGTTGTGGATTTAGATGCTGTGATACCTGCCTGATCTCTTTTTTCATATTGGCTATGTATCTTTCTATTTCTTTTCTGGCAGGCATTGGATTGGTATTGCAGCCGCAAAAATGACAGATATGTGGGCAAAAAGGAATGTGCAGGTATAAAGATATATTGGATGGCCACTGCGAATTGGATTCTTTGATCATTTGCAAATAATCTTCCGCAGTAAAGGATTCCTGAAAATAATTTGCCGGTGGATAGCTGGTATATCTTGGACCTGCCTGGTTATACTTTTTGATAAGGTTTGTATCGATTTGCATAAAACATGATTTTTAAATCACTATTTTACAGCACAATATATTATATCATCTTACCCATTTTTTTATTCTACAGGTTGATGAATGTAAGCCAATGAGCTGTGAAATATACTATCAATCTGCTGGAATTTCAGCTATTTCTTTGTAGGGTTTAAACAGGTTTTTTTCGGGTTCCCATGTTTTTTCCGGATCAACATATAACCTGCCCACGCTGAAGGCGACCACCAGTCCAACCAGGGTTTCGACAAAAAACAGGCCTGAATAACTGATCCAGTCTCCCAGTCTTCCGCTGATTACTACCACAAGCAAGCTGCTCAGGTGCGTGAGGACAATTTGAAGGGTATAATCGGTACCTTCACTGCCTTTTCTAACTGTATTCATGGAAATGGTAAATATGGCTACTGAGGCCATACCATAGGCACTCCATATTAATGCGATCCCCATGTATATTAGCAACGTATGGCTATTTCCCAGGGAGGTGTAAGTC
>CAYYLT010000292.1:1867-4241 GCA_964472385.1 uncultured Bacteroidales bacterium | reverse complement strand
TGCGGTTGAACATGGGTTGTTTAGTATACGGTCATGCCGCACTGTGATGCGGCATGACAGGAGCATTAAGCGGCATGACATTATAAAAATGATTGGCACAATATTTTAACTAATGTTGTTTTCTTCAATCCAATGGCCCAGCACTACCAGCGGCCATACCCTTGACCAGGTAACCAGTGGATCACTTTTTTGGAAGGATTGCCAAAGATTGGAGATTCCTTCATGGTTTAGTTCATCTATGTGCTGTAAATGTTGCAGGTTGGTTACGCAGAATTCATTTAATTCATTTTTCATCCATTGCTCCCATGGCAGTAAAAATCCCATTTTCGGGCGATTGACTATCTCCGGTGGTAACAGGTCTTCCAGGGCATCTACAAGTAACTTTTTGGGTGTGTGGGGGTATTTGATGTGATCTGGCAATGACAATACAAATTCAACCAACTCATGATCCAGGAAGGGAACACGTACTTCGAGTGCGCTGGACATACTCATCTGGTCGGTATCGCGCAACAGCACATTTTGCATGTACGTGGATATTTCGAGGATGGAAGTATGGGTTAAGAGTTTGGAGTTTGTGTTTGGAGTGTGTGAGTTGAAAGCTGAAAGCTGAAAGTTGAAAGGAGTTGACTGATTGCTGAACGCGTTGTTGTTCAGAAGCTTTTTTATTTGATGTGGGTGGAGAACCTGGCGGTAGAGTGGATAGAAGCTTTGAAGATCCCAACCGGGCAATGAAAGGATGTCTTTAATTTTTTGTTTGGCAATGGATGAGCCGGTTATCTGCAATATACTGCCGGCCAGGCGCCTTATTGCAACCGGAATGTTGGCAAACTGCCTGTATTTATGAAGTTTCAAGGCACGGGTAAATATATCGTACCCGCAAAACAATTCATCGCCACCCAAACCGGAAAGCGCCATGGTAATACCGGCATCTTTGGTTACTTTGGATACCACCCAGGTATTGGGGCCATCGCCGCTGGGATGATCCATCGACTGCATGGCTATGGGAAGGTAATTTAAGAAATCCTGCGGTGTAAGGTGTATGTTGGTATGTTTTGTACCAAACTTATCCGCTACCATACGGGCATACCGTGCTTCGCTGTATTTTTCTTCTGCAAACGAAACAGAGAAGGTACTTACCGGCATGTTGGAAGCCTGGCTCATCAATCCGGTAACCGCACTGGAATCAATCCCTCCCGAAAGAAATGTGCCAAAAGGTACATCCGACACCAACCGACGGTTTACGGATTTAGCCAGCAACGTTTTTGCCTGTGTTTTTGCTTCTTCATAGGTATGGCTACTTTGCTGTTTTACTTCTTCTACAGACCAATAGGCTGTTTTTGATGTTCCCTGTTTACTAACTTTAAGTATATGGCCGGGTTCCAGTAATTGCACCCCTTCGATTAATGTACCAGGTGCATGCACCGTTTGGTAGGTGAAATATTCAACCAAACGTTGCCGGTTTAATGTACGATCAATGAACCCCGAAGCCAGCATTGCCCTAACCTCCGATGAAAATACCAGTCCCTCTTTGGTTTGGGAATAATACAATGGCTTAATGCCCAGCCTGTCGCGCACCAGGTAAAGGTTATTTTCCTGGTTATCCCACAAAGCAAAGGCGAACATCCCGTTAAATTTGTGGATGCAACCCGACCCCCAATGCTCCCAGGCTGCAAGGATAACTTCGGTATCGGTATGAGAATGGAAAGGGTAAGCCGGCAGTTCTTTTTTTATTTCATTGAAGTTGTATATTTCACCGTTGTATACCAGCACGAACCGGCCGTTGCTGCTTACCATAGGCTGGTGGCCTGCTTTGGAAAGGTCGATGATGGAAAGCCGGCGGTGGCCAAGAATCACCTGACCGTTATGCCAGGTACCTTCGTCATCGGGGCCGCGATGGCTGAGGGCCTTGTTCATTTGGCTGATGTTGGATTGCAACGCTGCCGCGTTGGGGGAGAGGATGCCGTTGATGCCGCACATATTTGTTTTATTTTCTTATTATAGTTCGCGTGTTGAAGTAAAAATTTAGTCGTATTCCATTGGCATGGGCATCTTTACCTTTCTTTACCGAAAGAAAGGTTACTAAAGAAGCGGGCACGGACGAAAAATCCGCAATGCCTTTGTCACACCAGCCAACGCTAACTTGGACCAGTCATCCCAGAATTCGCGCCGTCCGTCGACAGCCTGCGCACCTGGCAAGCTATATTGTTGCTTTAGAGCATTGTTTTTATAGACCTTGAAAACGGGATACTTATTGTTTACCTGTCGTTCCGGCCTGAGAGAGGGAATCTGTAATTGGGTTGGCGGTTATTAATTAACAGATGCCGCATCAAGTGCGGCATGACAGTGCTATTAATCGGCAGGTGCGGCATGACAG
>CAYYLT010000292.1:0-1767 GCA_964472385.1 uncultured Bacteroidales bacterium | reverse complement strand
TGCCGCATCAAGTGCGGCATGACAGTGCTATTAATCGGCAGGTGCGGCATGACAGTAGGCGTTATGTGCGGAATGACAATACGGTTTGTGCCCATGTTTCAGGGGTGATGTGTTGAGCGAGGGTGTGGCTGTGGGAGCCCATGTTTAATAATTCGTTGGCACCTGTTTGCATGATGTTGATGAGCAGTTGTTTTAATTCTTCTTTGCTTGCAGGGTTAAAGGTAAAGCCGTTTTTGCCTTCTTCCAAAAATGCGGTGGCTGCACCTACTTTGTTTGACAGGAGCATGGGAAAGCCGGCGGCGGCAAACTCATGCACCACTACGCCCCAGGGCTCGAACAGGCTGGGGAGAACAAACACGCCTGTTTGCGCAATGTATTGTTTCATTACGTCTGGCTGTACGAAGCCATGGTGCTTGATGTTGGGGTGTTGCACGCGTTGATCGTATTCTTCACCAAAACCGAGGTTCCACAGTTCCCAATTGGCACTGGTTGCGTTGCTGGCTTCAATAAATGCATCCCAAAGTAATTGAAGGTTTTTTTGCGGTATATAGCGGGCTACGCAAATAAACTTTTTTGGGAAATCCTGCTTTTTTTTTTGTTTGTATTGATGGTAAAGTTCACTGAAATAGGGTGTGTTGGCAGCGTAAAAGCCGGTTTTTATTTGGGATGCTTTGAAGTGCAGTTTTTTTGCATATTTCTTCTGCGGTTTGCCCGGTACCCAGCAATGGGTGAATATTTTTTGCAGGTAAAAAGGGCTGACCAGGGCAAGGAGGCGTTGTTTTAAGGAACCGATCCAATGGTTGTCCATGGTGAGAACGGTGGGGATGCCTTGTTTTCTGGATTGTTTGCAGAATTGGAGGTAGGCGTTGTCGATCCAGCCGGAGGAAACAACTAGCTGAAAGCTGGAAGGTGAAAGCTGAAAGGGGGCATGGGGTTTTTTTTCGGTGAAGGTGCAGTTGGGGATGTTGGTTAGGTTGAAGGGGGCTTCGGGGTTGACGGGCCAGTGGATAACGTGCACTTTGGTATGTTCTGCCAGTGCTTGCAGGCAACTGATGGTGTAGCCGGCGAGTTCGGTGTAGAGGAAAAGGATCATGTTTTGGTTATTGATTGTTGTTTTTGTCTTGTCATTCCGGCCAGGTAGCCGGAAGCTGTTATTTTGCTTCTGTAATGTTAATTGGCAGGTGCCGGATCGAGTCCGGCATGACAGGTAAAAATTAGCGGATGCCGGATCAGGTCCGGCATGATGAATCACCTTTTACGGGTTATTTTATTTTTTCAACTTCTTTGCGGTAAGCCTCCTGCACTTCGGGTGTGTTGTAGGTGAGCATGAAGGTGAGGATCATCCAGAACTGGATGGTGAACGGGTTGAGTGAGGCCACCAGCCAGCTCTCAAAAAAGGCTAAAAACATGGTGGCAACAAAAACAGGTACGGCATAATACGTTTTGCCATAGGCTTTTCCAAAAATGATTAGCAAGGGCAACATAAATAAAATGAGACCTATTAACCCCGTATTCATCCACAGGGTTAAAAAGGAGTTGTGGACGTTACCCTCATGAATAACCAGTTCAGGTATTTCAAGGTAATATTTCTCAAGCCACTTGCTTTCTTCCGCATAAGCAAAACCTTCTCCTGTCCAGAAGAATAATTCATTAATTTCATACCAGGCAGCTTCCCATGCATAGAATCGACCAGAACCAAAATCCAAGGTTTCTAACCGGAAGTATTCTTCGTACCCTGCTGATTCAATGATTTCTATAATTGTAATG
>CAYYLT010000291.1:0-4254 GCA_964472385.1 uncultured Bacteroidales bacterium | reverse complement strand
GGGAACGATTTTATCACGCATTTAAAGCACTTGCTGCAGGTTTTTTGATTGTCAACATCCTGTTGTTTGGAAAAATTTTGCCGGAAGTATCAGAAAAATCCATTGCAAATGATTTTCTTAACAGCAGAAAGTTGCATTATACCCTGGTAAGCTATAAAAGGATCAATCCTTCTTTTATTTTTTATTTTCAAGGGAATATACCTGTCTACCATAATCTGCAAAGTCTTGAGGCTTACTTGGAAAATGAAGCAAATTATTATTTGATCACCCGCAGAAAATATAAAAAACAATTGCTCGACAAGTTCCCGGAACTAGAAGTTGAAAAAGAACGAAAAGATCTTTTTGAAGGGCATACCACAACCATCCTTATGAACGATTAATATCTGTCGCCCCTGCCGGCATATTTTTTATACGCATTCGTTATGTTTATGGGATACAAGATGTAAGATTAACCATTTCTTAAACTGCTTACCCACACACAATCAAAACATTTATCCTTTTCACTTAAAATGGTCATCTTGCGTTAATCCTGAATTAAAGAAAGCTTATTGATTTAACAAAATCCATTTGATCATTACTTAACAATTGAATAGCAACTTTGGCCTGTAATCCCTAAAATCGCTGAAGTATGCAAAAAAAAATGATCAAACTGCTCCGGATGCTATTAAAATCATTAGCCCTCATTATACTCATTCCCCTATTTTTTATCTCATTGCAATATTTCAACGGGGTAATATATGAATTCGGCAGAAATGAGCCTTTTCAGGGGAATGCGATATACAATCCCTATGAAGAATTTAAAGGAGAATGGCTCAGGGGTAATTTCCACTGTCATTCCCTGGCCTGGGGCGGCATTACCAACGGAAATCAGCCACCCAGGGAGGTATATGAACACTATTATCAAAACGGATATGATGTTTTAGGATTGTCGAACTATCAGCAGATAAGTGCACCCTATCCGGGAGAAATATACATGCCTACATACGAACACGGCGTGAATATTAAGCAAAATCACCATATTGTCATAAATTCAAGTAAACCAAGTTTTGCAGATTTCTTTCTCTGGCAAAATGCGCATCAAAAACAATGGGTTATAAAAAAGCTGCGAGATCATGGGGGAATGATTGCCATTGCCCATCCAGGGATCCGCCATGCCTTTACTGAGGATGATATGTGGAAGATCCGTGGTTACGACCTCATTGAAGTCTTGAACCATTATAAAAAATCATTTTCGATATGGGATGCCGCCTTAAGTTCAGGTGTTCTTTGCTGGTTAATGGCTAACGATGATTCGCATAACGTCTCTAAAGAAAATGAAACCTGTGTACACTGGACAATGATAGGCGCAGATGAAAGAAACCGGAGCAGTATTCTGGCAGCCATGCGCAAAGGACGTCATTACGGTGTTGACAACAGAAAAAAACATATAAACTCCAATTATTTAGACTCAGCCAAAGTTATAGGCAATACTGTTCATGTATATTTCCAAAAACCTGCAGATGAGATCACCTTTATTGGTGATCACGGTATAAAAAGAAAAACCCTTCACCACAGTCAGCGGGCAAGTTACATGTTCGCTCCTGAGGATACCTATATACGTGTTAAAGCAAAAACCAATCATGCCACCCTATACCTGAATCCCTTCTTACGCTATGATGGAAATACCCTTCCTACCCAATCCGCCATACCCCCTGTAAACATCTTCTATACAATCCTCTACCGTATTCAGGTTATGCTTGTCAGTTCACTGCTATTGATGTTTATCTTCATCTTAACCGGTGCATTAAAACTTGCCCGGGCGGAAAAAGGACTAAGATTGTCTTTCAGATGGGTAACCCAGAAAAAAAGCCAGCCCCAGGCATAATAACACCCATTCAACCATCATGAGACTTTCTGGATCAAGCAGTCCGGGTTCAGCTTCACCCATACCATGCTCCTATCATCAAGGGATACCCGGGCAATTTGGCATTCATTTTTTCTGTATTATATTTGTGCACCCATACGATCATCACGATGAACCATAATCATGTGAGGTTGTATATACTGTAAGATGCAACGTAACCTGTCGATGAATACGATCAATGATATACACAACAATCCGGGACAATTATCCAGGAAGTCCATCCTGACATTGCTGAATGCAGAAGGGAAGGAGAAAGAGATGCTTTTTAGGGAGAGTGCCCGGATCAAGGAGCAACATGTTGGAAAGAAAGTATATTACAGGGGGTTGGTGGAATTCTCCAATGTCTGCAGCAAAAATTGCTATTATTGTGGCATTCGCAAAGCCAATCAATCCGTTGAACGCTATCAACTATCCGATGAAGCGATACTTGATGCTGTTCGGTTTGCTTATGAAAAACGTTATGGCTCTGTTGTTTTGCAATCCGGCGAGATATCCTCTCCTTCCTTTGCAAAAAGGATTGCACAGTTATTAAGCCGGATAAAAGAGATGTCCAATGGCACGCTGGGGGTTACCCTTTCCCTGGGTGAGCAGCCGGCAGCAGTATACAGAGAATGGAAGGAAAAGGGAGCCCACCGGTATCTTATGAGAATTGAGACATCCAATCCAGAATTGTATAAAAAACTTCATCCAAATGACCAGAAGCATGATTATACCAACCGGGTTAAAAACCTGCAATCCTTGCAGCAGTTAGGTTATCAAACTGGAACAGGTGTGATGATTGGTCTTCCTTTTCAAACACTGGAGGATCTGGCCGATGATCTTTTGTTTATGCATCACTTTGATATCGATATGGTAGGCATGGGACCCTACATTGAGCATGAAGAAACACCCCTTTACAGGTACCGGCATGCGCTTTTGTCCGAAACAAAACGCTTCGACCTTACCTTGAAAATGATTGCAATCCTCAGGATAATGATGAAAGATATCAACATTGCTGCAACAACTGCCATGCAGGCTTTAGATCGCGTAGGCAGGGAAAAAGCCATACAAGTCGGTGCCAATGTTATCATGCCCAATGTGACGCCAGGTATGTACCGCGATAACTACGCATTATACAATAACAAACCCTGTACCCATGAGGAGGCTGCCGACTGCACCAACTGTCTGGATATCCGCATGGCCATGGTCGATGCTGAAGTTGCTTACGGGGAAAGGGGAGATCCCATACACTATTTTGCCAGAACAGCAAAAAGAAAAAAGAATATCAACTGATCCCCCTGTGAGGATAGATATAGCCTCCCTTATAAGCAACAAATGAATGAGACTTTGTAAAAAAAAAGCATATTAACGTTTTGCTTGCATTATTCAAGAAGCCATATTTTGATGCATATTTAGTTAGATAAGGGAATTCATTAATTTCGCATTGATTCGGCTTCACAAAAAATTCATCAAATAAACTCTATCTTTATTTGCTTATCCCCTCATTTTATTTATCTTTGTTATCAAAATAACAGTGAATTTACAGACTGAGAGACGGACTGGCTCTGTTTCAAGGTCAAAAATCCAAAAATCGAATCCGGAGGCGTAAACTGATGGAGAAGAGAACAGGCACCACCATCATATGCATACATGACCGCCAGCAAGCCGGAAGGATCAATGATATCCTTTCGCAACATGCCCAAATCATTATTGGTCGACAGGGGATTCCACGCATGAATGGAACCAGCATCATTTCCCTGGTACTGGAAGGCACAACGGATGAGATCGGATCTTTGACCGGACAAATCGGCAGGATCAAAGGCATACAGACCAAATCCGTATTGCTGAAACAGTGACAGATCATGATCTTACAATATGCTGTTAGGATAGGATCATCCTGAACATTGCATAAAATTTTCTCATGCAGTGCGGGACTTAGAAGCCTTATCCCAAACCCGTCTTTCAGCAGTTCCCACTGATGCTTAACCAATAATCACAATAAAAGGCGGCATATGAAATTTCATCCAGGAAAATACAGTATAAAAGATGATCGTATGAAACCCTTCATTGATAATGATGAGATCTGGGGATATATCAATCATACGAAAAAACCCGGCAAACAATCAGTCAGGGACATTATCAACAAATCGCTTAACAAAGAACGCTTATCGCTTAAAGATACGGCCATACTGCTCAATGCTGAAGATCCCGGGCTTATTGAAGAAATCAAGCAGGGCGCGCGGGATCTGAAAAACAATATCTACGGCAATCGCATCGTGCTTTTTGCCCCGTTGTATATTGGCAACAAATGTACCAACAATTGTAAATATTGTGGCTTCCGGGTATCCAACAAAGAAGCCATCCGGAAGACC
>CAYYLT010000290.1:0-4284 GCA_964472385.1 uncultured Bacteroidales bacterium | reverse complement strand
ATGATGTGCTAAAGGCTAACAAAAAATATTAACGCAAAAAATGCAAGGTTTTTTAGGGATATTTACTAATAACCCTGCATTTTGCAAATAAGAAATGTGTATATCCTGTTGACTACAACTTTTTTGCATTTCAGCAAACCCTGACTTATGGAAAGATGTATGGCAACGGGTGTGGTATTATTATTTCCGGGTAATTTATAGTGTCTGATGAGAGGCCCTGAACAGATACCAATCCTGTATTAGTGGTGCATGATATCTCCGCGAATCGGATTCAGGCCGTTGGATTGCGTTAACTTGCTAAAATTAACCGTTAATTCCTGTTTTCTGCAGAAATCATACATGGTCATCTGGCGGATCTCATAGTAGTAATCCCAGTATTGTTCCAATTCCTCAATGTACTTTTTCCGCGAAGAGATCTTATCCTGTTGCGCTGAATTGAGCTTGACAATATCAATTTTCCCGCCCATAAACCGCTGTTTAACAAGTTCGTATGTTTTGCTTGCCAGGGTGTCAGCTTGTGCTGCCCTTCTCACGATTTTCTTCTGTAAGTTGAATTCATCTACTGTCCGCTTGATGTCCTGATCGAACTCTATTTCCGATTGCTCCATTTGCGCATTGATTACCTGTTGATTTTTCTTGGCAAGGTTGTATCGTTTTTGCGTTAGTCCCCAGTCCACAATAGGTATATTGACATTGATACGGATTTTTTCCTGATCCAGTAAATTGTCGTAGGCGTTTTTGATACTCCCGTTCGATTGGTTCAAACCGAAGCTGACACTGAGATCAGCGTTATATCTTCGTTTTTTGGCCCTTACGACATTTTGTTCGGCCTGGATGCGTCTTTGCTTGTGCCAAAGCATATTCGGGTTATTTTTATGGGCTTTTGCTAAAGCTTGTGCTGCCTCAATACTAAGTTGGGGGATATCATCCGGAGATATCAATTCAATCGATACCTTTTCCTTTAACCGAAGAAAGGCGATAAGGCGGTTTTCTGCCCGTTTAACCCAATTTTCCGTTTGCTGGAGACTATTGAGCGCTTTGATCTTGCTTAATTCAAGTGAGTATAGATCTTCCTGGGAGACAGAATCCTTCTTAAACCGCCGTTTGCCATCCTTGTAAAGGGTGTCTGCATTGGCATATTTGGTTTTCTCTATTTCAAGGGATATTTGGGCAAGCAACAAATTAAAGAAATAACGCACTGATCTCTCAGCGATTTCTTCCCTTTGCTGGATGAAATTTCTTTTTGCCCGCTGAAATTTCAGCGGGGCGATTTTTTTCTGCCACTTAAGCCAGTTAAAATCAAACAGCCCCTGGCGATATCCTATTCGTATGGGTGTAGCTGAATACTGAATGTCATCGTTATAGAAATTTTGTATCCTGCCGAAATCAGAATCCAAATAAAGCCTGCCTCCGGTAAGCGCAATGTTTTGATTTACTGACAAGTTAAAGTATGAATTTAAATCTTGTTGTTCAATGTACTGATAAGAAGAATCTTCCCAGTTATACTCTTCTGTTACTGCTCTTGTAAAATTGAATGGCCGGGTATGCAGATTTAAAGTTGGCAGGAATCGCGCTTTGTAAGTCCTGTAATCCCAATAGTCAGCAAGGTATCTGTTCTTGTCAATGAAAGCATGAAGAGAACTATCCTGTGCAATGTCAATAACCTTTTGTAAATTTAATCTTATTTTTTGGGTTTTCTGGACATCACCATATGTGAGGGTTTGGGCTAGATGAAAACAAAAAAGTAGAAGAACGAATTTTTTTAGCGGCATCGGTGGAAACGGATTTTTGGTTAATTCATTAAAATCTATTGAGATAAAACAAATTGCCATGACGCTGCATGGTCTGTTTGCTGTAAGAAAGGGACAAAAATAACAAAAAAAATGTATACATTCTGTTGTTTGTGGATAAACTATTTATTAAAAATAACGGCTCATCATTCATGATGTTTTACCAACCAGAATTACGCATAAAAAAAGAACAAATTTTGTGCCGGGTGGTTTGGGCAATCTGTGATAATTTGATATCATGGAGATGGTTGCCCCGGGAGGCATCAAAACGACTGCGGAGCATGTTGATTGTTTCTGTGAAATTTTGATGCTTTTGGTGAACTGCAAAAAAATGTTTCTTGTATTGTTCGAATGCCTGTTTTAAAGTTGGTTCGGAGATTGATTGGAGATTTTTGGTTATTTCATCCAGAAAACGGCCCACTTTGGAGGATGTAGGATTAAAGTCCCTGTATATTTGATTTTGACTGTTTTCAATTGAGAGGTGTTTTTTGTACAAATGATCATTCATCTGATAAGGGATGGGTATACGGTTGTTGGCCATATCAGAATCAACAACAAAGTTCACAGCTTTTCCTCCAGATTGTCTTGCCAGTTCAGCAGTATAGAAGTTTTTAAACAATAAACCCGGATGATAGATGGTTGGTTGATGCCCTGTACCAATGATTGGATACTTATTATGATTTTGCTCAAGGTCAGTAGCCTGGAGCAATTCGCGCTGTATTGTTACAAGTTCTTTATAATGTTTCACAGGTATTCAATCCTTTTTTTATGCTGCATTGATTGCGCTCAGTGACTTTGCCTGCTGAGTTCTTCGATTTGTTTTTTATCCCCCTGCGAAAGACTGATCTGCATTGCCCTGGCGTTGCTTTCGGCTTGCTGTGTATTGGAAGCACCAGGTATAGCAAAGATGGTATTTCCATGATAATTGACTGTCCAGTTCAGGGCAACCTGCGCAGCGCTAACATTGTAATAGCCGGCAATTTCCCTTAGTTTTTCAATTAAAGGACGGGATTTGTCCAGTCCTTTTTTCTTAAACGTACCCATCCATTTGCGGAACCCTTTTTTTTGCCTTATTAAACCTGGATTTTCATGATATTTTCCAGTGAGTAAGCCTTGGGCTAATGGAGAATAGGCAATGATAGCTATGCCCAGTTTTTGGGCCATCTCCAATACTCCATTGTATTCGATTTTTCTGATGAGCAGGCTGTAAAGTACCTGGTTGGAAACCAGTTTGATTCCATGTTTATCCAATGCTTGATAAGCTTTATACATTTGATCCGCAGAAAAATTACTCACCCCTACGTATTTGATCTTGTGGTTTTTAATAAGTGATGCCATGGCCTGCATTTCTGACCGGATATTTGCAAAAGAATAAGGATTGTGCACCTGGTAAAGTGAAATCGTATAAGGATGCAGTGCATTGATTCTTTGCTCTATGGTTGAGTTTATAGAATGTGCGGTACGAAAAATCGGATTCCATTTGGTGGCAATGGCTATATCCCTGTCCTTGATGCCCGCATGCTGCAATGCCCTGGAAAGGGTTTTTTCGGATTCACCCTTTCCATAGGCTTCTGCCGTATCAAACCAATTTATCCCGTGATGAAGGGAAGTGGTTACAATCTCATGACTTTCTTCTTCGGAAAGGTAGGGCCAGAACCTACCTATCAGATTCTTGCGCTTGCTAAATTGCCACGTGCCCAGACCAATAGATGTTAATCTCAGATCCGATGAACCCAAAGGGCGTGGCATGTTTGCATCTTTCATAAGCATATTTTTTATATTGATTGTGTGGAGCATAGCCAAAATAAGCAACCTTTGTCTATAAACGCAAATTGGCATAAGGCTCATTTCTGGAAACCAATATGTTTATAAATTGTTTAACCGTAGATAATATGGAGTTCGTCAAATCCGGGTGTTTTTTCATCTAAATGCCTATAACATTTTCAGTTTAATTCCCTATAAATACAAAAGAAACGTAAAAATTGAAAACCGGGAAAAAACATATTTTGATTGTTGAAGACGACAGGGCCAGTACGTTATATTTCAAAGAGCTTGTGCATTCAATTCATATAGCAGGCATTGAAATGACGGTTCATTATGTTTTTACCGGAGAAAGGGCAGTGAATTTTTGTAAAACCCATGTAGTAGATCTGGTTCTGATGGATATAAAACTTCCTGGAATGGATGGTTTGAAAGCTACAAGAATGATCAAAGCAAATGATCCTGATGTTGTTATTATTGCTCAGTCTGCTTATGCCATGTCAGATGATTACAAACGGGCAATGGATGCAGGATGTGATGATTATCTGACAAAACCTGTTTCTCCCCCAACCTTTAAGAAAAGATTGGAAAAGCATTTGCAAACCAACCCTTAAATGTGCAATATCCTGGTGTATCATTTTTCAGCACATTATCGTATTGAACCATTGATTATCCTAATGAAACCTGCATGCAGCAACCTACACAACAAGGCAATGTATAAAGCATGCAGGTT
>CAYYLT010000289.1:0-4328 GCA_964472385.1 uncultured Bacteroidales bacterium | reverse complement strand
GATCCCCTCATGAACTCCCCGAAGTTCCACCATACAGGACCCATCAATTTTTTGGGGCAATACAAAGCTTATGTGATCACTTTCCATACTGACCTTGCCCTCGGTAATTATTTTATTATTACCGGTTATCTTATAGACGAAACCGGCATATTCCACCTCATGCCGGAGATTGTCATAACATTTGATCCGTATGTTTACCGTATCGCCGGGATAGTAATTTTTCTTATCA
Source organism: uncultured Bacteroidales bacterium (assembly GCA_964472385.1). Taxonomy (GTDB): domain Bacteria; phylum Bacteroidota; class Bacteroidia; order Bacteroidales; family UBA12077; genus JAGXLC01. The sequence goes on along the minus strand of CAYYLT010000289.1, from coordinate 4,099 downwards.
TAGAGAGGCAATACGTTATAGCTAATATTCCTTGCAGATTTTATTTCAATTTTTTTTCTAAAGACTTCTCCCACCCCAAAATTCTTCATCCAGCTTGAGTAGGCAACAACATAATAATTTCCTTTTTCCAGATCATAATCTAATGCCAGTTGTCCTTGAACCCTGGAATCCGATATGAGAAATTTTGCCTCATGAACAATTTTACCATCCTCATTGAACAGGTAAACGAAAAGGTCGCGGCTAAGCGTGCTTTTGCGAAGCGTGGCCTTATTCCGGACATAGGCTTTAAACCATAGCGTATCACCTGAGAAGTATACATCCCGATCCGTATGGATGTACAGAAGCTCCGTTTTTTTCTTGGCATTCAACTTCGTCAATGCCTCCAGGCCTTGCAGAAGGTATCGATTGTCTTCAGTAAGCTTGTTCACATAGGTTTTCTCGGCAATTAAAGGGGTGTTTAACCATGAGGTATCAATATCTCCCTGAGCGGTGACCGGATTTTGCATAACCGGTTTGCGATTGTCCATCAAATTGCCGTTTAAACTTTTGTTCGGATAAATATCTCTAATAAAAAATTCCCTGTACTGGTAATAGGTATGCATCGCTTTGCTTGCCTCACTGTTTTCTGTATACTCCTGAACACAGTTTATATTTACAAAGAGATCCTCTTCACTGGAAATGGGCCTATTGTTTAATTTCAGTATGATTCTCGACTGGTGTAATCTTTTATCCTGTATATTCAATGATTTGCCTTGCCAATATATGTTGAATTTCATATCTTCAAACATCTCCTTTGTGATTTTTTTGTTGAAATGGAGGTTTAATGTGTTTTGGCTGGAGTTATACTCCTTTCTTAGCAAAGTATAATCTCTTATCCTGAACAAATTATTAAATGAGATATAATTGAGATGATACTTATCCTGGAAGGCCTTATATTCAAGATTCAATTCAAAATATTTTTGTTTATCCACAAAAGACTCCAAAAATAACTGGTAATTGATTTTTTTTATTCCATAGTCCTGAACACTGATATAAAGGTACCCCTTAACGCCGAATATTCTGTTTTCTGAACGTACGGCCCACGGATCCTCTCTAAATTGTATATAATAGAATGGCTCCCCTTTCAGGTAGGTCAGTTTAGGTTTTTCAAACAAATGGTTTTCTGTAAAATTGTCCTTTAGGATTTTGATAAAATCAAAAGAAAACCTGTCATAATTCCTGACCGGATCATGTGCGCGCAGGATCAGCAGCTCATTATTGTATTGGATGGGCATGAGAGCGTAAGGAACATATTTTTTAAAGTTGTCATAAGGCTTGATCAGCAAACCATCCGTTGTAAAATCCTTATTTAACCGCTTATACAACATTTTCGCCATGAAATGGGCCTGGCTGTCAAACCCGGGATCTTGCAGGTCTATGAGGGATTCAAATACATTGATATATTTTTCCGATTGTTTGGTATATTCACGGTAATAACCATGGTAAACCATAGTATCCTGAGGATAATTTTTCGGAATACTTGAAATGGCCTTTTCGATTATTTCTTCTGAATCCCGAACCCGCCTGCGTTTGCCTTCAACAATTACTTTTTCCAGTTCCAATATTCCGGGGGTTAAGAAAATATGGTTCATTTCTTTTTCAGATAAGGATTGAACGGGTATTTTTTTGCTGTTGTATCCAATACAGGAGACTGTTATCGTATCGTCCAATTCATTTTGTTCAATATTGAACCGGGCAAAGCCTGTTATATCGGAAATGGTTCCCTTATCTTCACCCCAAGACAAGGTTGAAAATGCTACTGGTTCTTTATCTGTCGAATCAATGATGGTGGCCTGATAGTGTAGTTTTTGAGAAAAAACACTTTGACAGATCAATAATGATAAGATAAAAATGATATTGAATCGAAGATTATACATCTGAAGGTAATCTTTTTTTAAGGTAATTAGGGGATTTGCACTTTGTCTTTTTTTATGCATAGCCTACAACGTTCCGCAAATATGATTAGTTGCGGAATGCGAGCTGCTTTCATGTCGAAAAGCACCGAGACTGATGCGGGTGATAATGTTGATTATCAGCACCGAAACCGCAATTAATTATATTTTGCTGTTACCACACGTTTTTATTTCATATTTACAATGTCTTTTCTTGATTTAATATTTAGTTTTGAATAAATACTACTAACATGGGATTTTACAGTACTCAATCCAATGTTAAAATCATTTGAGATTTCTTGATTAGTTGCTCCTTGCTTAAGCAATTCAAAAATTTTTCTCTCTTGAATGCTCAGGTTTTTAATTTTTTTGTTTTTAAATCCGCGTTTTCCAAGAAAAAATCCACTTATCATAAAAATGAATGTTAAAATAATGGCAATTACAATAGAATTAGTGTTGCTATTAAAAGTCAATTTCTTTTTAAATGCTTTGAAATATGGATTATTCTGTTTATTCCATTTTTTGATATAGGCTTTATAAAAGTCAATGTTCAAGGTATAATTCGATTCGTATTTACTCTTATATATTGCAAACAAAGAAACAAGGAAATTATTTGACGTATCTGCAATGGAAAGTAAATCTTCATGCAATTGTTCTTCAATTAGCAATCGTTTTGATGCTGAACTTTCTGCAGCCATACTATCTGCCTTAAAAACTAGTTGACTTATAAGTTGGAAAGCATTGTTTTTTATTGAATTTTTAAATGTTACACTTTTAAATGGAGGGTCTTGTGAATTGTTATTCAAGTGGATGTTTGAATAACAATTTGCTATTAAGAAAAAATGGTTTTCATTTTTACCACCAATAATTAATGTGGCAGGAGTATCTTCTTTTTTTATGATATGTAATCGATATATTTTTTCCTCTTTTGGTAAGAAATCCAAATAGAAATTAAAATTGCCTAGGCTGTCTATTACAGTCTCGGCTAAAATCATTTCATTTGACATTACATACATATCATCATAAGTTGGAATATGTGAAAGATATATAATTGAATCCCAACTATTATCAATTGATAAGTTCCCTGAAATATGAGCAATGGATTTATTTTGTCCGTAACTTGTACAAGGACTAATTATAGATACAAATAGTAATGAGTAAATAAACCCTAATAATTTAACAGCCATATTTTTCACCTTACTCAATTTTCGCTGTTTGAATTCTTATTTGTCCTGTTGCATCTGATGGAATGATTTTCACCTTCCAATTACCAGTCTGGGGTTCATTCAATGATTTTCGTATATTTCCATTAACCATTTCTTTCTTCTCAGAGTTTAATTGTGTCCCTACTGTAAAATTTCCTTGTTTAGTGTCATTTGGGTCATACAACTCAATTGTAAGTTTGCCGTAGGATACCGAACTATTAATCATTAATTCAAATCTTCGTGTATTCTGTTTAATATTGATTATTATTTCTTCTGGCTTTGAATCTTTTTCTAACCTAATAGTTCTTTGTAAATCCACTTTTGTTTGGGAATCTTTAGAAGAGGATACATTTTTTTCATGATTCTGTCCAAAGACTGTCACTGAAAAAATTAATGCACAAATAATCAAATAAGCTGTTCTTTTTTTCATAATTCAATAATTTAAAAGTTTAACAATATTGTGGACAAAACTATTGCGAAACTTTATCAAATAGAAAAATTGGAGGTGTGAAAAAGGTCTAATCATAGTATGAAAAAAGGCTAAATTCAATATTATAGGCTTCATTGTATCGGTTTTAAATGTGTGGTAACGTTCCGGCTGTATATGTAGTTGCTGTGCTGGGCCGGTGACAAAAACCTGGTGTGCGTTCGTATAATGGAAAAAAGCAACATAGTGCTTGTGCGAAATGCGAGGGTTTTTGTTACCGGACCAGCTGGCGCGACTTTTGCCATACCAGTAGCCGGGTTAATGGGTTAAATTCATATTTTCAGTTTAAAATTCGACAACTAATTTAAGCTAAAGACGTGACAAAGCAATTACATATAAAGCTTTGTTAGGGGGTCGTGCCCTTTTATTAATAATCTGTTGCGGTTTGGCAGTGGCCATTGAAGGAGAACCGACGGCGCTCATGCTGCCTGCCCGGATGCCACGGGCGAATGATTAGCAAGTTAAAGATCGAATTT
>CAYYLT010000288.1:0-4328 GCA_964472385.1 uncultured Bacteroidales bacterium | reverse complement strand
CATTGTCGCGTCTTTTCATTTCAATTACAAGTGGATAAAAATACAAAAAAAGTAAACAAATATAACCATGACATGTTGGTTAAACAGTTAAACTGCATTATTCTGGAATTTTTTTTTTACATTTTTTTGAATAAGGCAGGTTAAGTCAAAAAATTCCTGCATATTTATCAAAAATTATTTTTATTTTAACGCAAAAATTCAAAAGAAAAAGAAACGCTTTTCTTTATTTTTACCATACAGGCAATAAGCGACTGCATCAATTGCTTTCGACCCCTTGCATCTACCCAAAACTTGACGCATGAATAATACAGGCTATATGTTGCATAATTTTTCTCAGGATATTTTCAAAGGATTATCTGCATCTCCAAAATATTTGCAATCTAAATATTTTTATGATGCTGAAGGAGATAGATTATTTCAACAGATCATGGAACTGGAAGAGTATTATCCCACAGACTGTGAAGAAAATATTTTTCGAACCTATAAGGATAAGCTGTTATTTTTTTTCCATAATTCCCATACACCTTTTTTACTTACGGAGTTGGGCGCGGGAGACGGAATGAAAACCAAAATCTTATTAGAACATTTTCAGGCTAAGGGAGCCTCTTTCAGCTACCTGCCCATCGACATTTCCGCTAACGTACTGAAAATGCTGGAATCTGATTTATCAAACGTTATACCTGAATTGGAGATCAGATCTTATTCCGGGGAATATTTTCAAGCGCTTCATGAAATGAATAAACAGGAAAAAGGAAGGAAAGTATTGCTTTTCCTGGGCTCTACCATTGGAAATTTTGAATACCCTGCCGCCATAAAATTTTTACAATCGCTATATCAATCCATGTCCGCCCATGATCTGCTTTTTATAGGTTTTGATCTAAAAAAAGATCCGCAGGTTATACTCAAAGCATATAACGATCCGAAAGGCATCACAGAACAATTTAATCTCAATTTACTAAGACGTATCAATAGAGAGCTGGGAGGTGATTTCCACCCCGAATTTTTTTGTCATTATCCCACTTATGATCCCATTACCGGTGAAGCAAAAAGCTATTTGATCAGCAGAAAAGTTCACGAAGTGCACATCCGGGCACTCAAAACCACATTTCATTTCAACAAAGATGAACCCATTTTTATGGAAGTTTCCCAAAAATACGATGAACAAATGATCAATGACCTGGCCTTTCATTCAGGATTTAATTCGCTACACAACTTTTATGACGATCGGAAATATTTTGTTGATTCACTTTGGGAAAAAAAATATTAGTTTAGCGAAAATATGATGTGTTTATAGCTTAAAAATCCCGTTACAATGAAACAAAAAGTATACGCACCTGCTTTGATGCTTCTTCTTTTTTTATGTTCTTGCAGTAACAATCTTCAACACGAAGATAGCTCAAAAAGCTGGCAAGCGCAACTTGACGAGAAACTTCCACTTTTAGGCCACCGCAACTGGATACTGGTTGTGGATAAAGCTTTCCCCCTACAAACCGGTGAAGCTATTGATGTGATCTATACAGGAGAACCGTTGCTTCCCGTTCTTACCCATGTATTAAATGAAATAGAAGCCGCCAATCATGTCAGTCCCACCATTTTTACCGACAAAGAACTGGAATATCTGGATGAATCACTCGTAGAAGGAATCGGGTCGTATAAAGATTCACTGACGAACATTATCTCATCGGATACCCGGTCAATGCTTCATGATACCGTGTTCACCAATATCAAACAAGCCGCTGAATTATTTCAGATTATGGTTTTGAAAACCGATGAAGTAATGCCCTATACTTCGGTATTCATCAGATTGGATTGTCAATACTGGCCTGCTGAGCAAGAAAAGCTATTGCGGTCAAAAATGAATGGCCAATAACCTATCATCCCGATCAAATCATAATAAGCCCGGGAAGGCAGCGCAATAATGAATATGATTGTGAAATTCCAATATAGAAAAACAAATATTATGGGGCTTTTTTAACCTATTTATGCGTCAAGTTTTGGGTAGGTGCAAGGCGTCGAAAGCCGACAATGTAGTCGCCTACTTCGGGTTTGCTGAAAAACACAAAAAATGCCTGACCCAGCAGATGCCTAAAAATTGACGCACGCGCGAAAAATACAGGTTAAGGAACCCAAAAGGTATGTTATACCTTAAAGGCATGCATAAGAATTATTGGAATAAATGTCGGGAACAATAAAAGGCAATTACAGCATGATCATTTATTAAATTCGCCGAAACATTAACCAGGGTACAAATGTATAAAGAAAATTAATGATCTTGTTAAGGTAAATCCAACCCGTCAATGTACGCATACCCCAATAATATAAACTTTTTGATAATAGGCCAAACCAATACTATATGACCAAGGAATCCCGGCAGTATTTTCAATGGATTAATGAGCTTGAATCTAAATTAAAGGAAAGAAAAGATGAGATTGCATCACTGAAAAATGAATTGAGGGTACTATCTCAAACGGTCCCGGAGCTGCTCCACTTAAAATCTGAGGATGAGATTTACCAGTTTATACTTTCAAAAGTTGTTGAACTCAACCCCAATGTATATGTAATTGTTTCCGCCAGGGAGAAAAGTACTGATCTATTAGGCATCAAACTGCACTATGGCTTTTCCCAAAAAATGCAGAAGATTATTGATCTTTTGGGATTGGATCCAAGAAAAATGGGTATATCGCCAGATGAAATGACCATCGAGGAAAGGCAAAAGTTTACCCGGGGTAAATTTTCACTGTTGGAAGAAGGGTTCTGGGAGCTAAGCGCCAGGAAAATACCAAAAACACTGTGTCGTGCATTAGAGCGCCTTTTGCAAATTGAGAAAATCTACTCCATGGGTTTTTCGCTTAAAGATGAGCCGCAAGGGGGTATAAGCATTATGCTGCAAAAAGGACAAAAAATCCAGTCTGTTGATTTGATCGAAAATATTATCAGGCAGGCGGCAATTGCTATAGAACGCTTGTATGTAGAACAGGATTTGATACAGGCTAAAGAAAAAGCAGAGGAAAGCGACCGGTTAAAATCTGCCTTTCTCGCTAACATGAGCCATGAAATTCGTACCCCCATGAATGGTGTTATCGGGTTCTCTGAAATGTTTATGAATCCCGATTTAAGCGAAGAGCGACGACAGTATTATGCCAAAATTGTTATTGACAGCGGTAAGCAATTGCTTACCCTGGTAAATGATATTCTGGATATATCGCTGATCGAAGCAGGTAAAGTAGCTTTTAAACAGGAAGAGGTCAATATCAATGATCTGATCATGAACCTTTATGCCATTTATAACTCACAGGCAAAAAATAAAAATATCGGGCTGCATACCTATAAAGATTTGGAGGACAGGAACAGCATCATTGTTACAGATAAAAACAGACTCCGGCAGATATTGAGCAACTTGCTCAAAAATGCTTTCAAATTTACTTCAGAAGGACATATCAAATATGGATATGTCATAACGGACTCCCACCTTCAATTTTTCGTTGAAGATACAGGAATTGGCATAGAATCAGAGCAAATAGAACATATATTTGAGGAGTTCCGGCAGGAAAATTTCGAAACTGCTCATCAATATGGGGGGACCGGACTGGGCCTTTCCATATCGAAAAAACTTGTTGAACTGCTTGGGGGCAAAATATGGGTCAAATCGCAAAAAAATAAAGGATCAGTTTTTTATTTCTCAATTCCCTGTCACCCTGTCAATGGACACATCGGGGTATCAATTTCCAGCCAGCAACAGGAGCTTGATAAAGCATTTACCATATTGGTCGCAGAAGATGACGAGATTAACTATTTATATATAGTGGAAATCATGTCCGGTAGAAATATTGAACTTATTCAGGCTCATGATGGCAAAAAAACTATAGAAACATGTAAAAACAATCCCCATATTGATATGGTATTAATGGATATCAAAATGCCTGTTATGAATGGATATGAAGCCACCCGGGAAATCAAAAAATTCCGGCCCGACCTGCCCATAATAGCTCAAACGGCCTATGCTATGACCGAAGACAGAAAAAAAGCGCTTGATGCGGGATGTGATGAATACCTGTCAAAACCCATTAATGCCCAAGCACTGGAAACAATAATCGAACAGCTTCGTTAACAGAACAACCGGTTATTTTGTATTTGTCCACAAAAAGCCTGTTCAGGTTGAAGGCAAATCCCTGACCTTCCTTATACAAAAAAAAGTAAATTGCTTATATTTAATTATTTATATTTTCATTGTATATATGAGTGGTGAGAAAAAGCCTGGCTTTTAAGGGGACTTGTTAACCTGTATTATTCATGCGTCAAGTTTTGGGTAGATGCAAGGCGTCGAAAGC
>CAYYLT010000287.1:0-4394 GCA_964472385.1 uncultured Bacteroidales bacterium | reverse complement strand
TGATTTCCACCAGGTCTGTTTCGGGGTTAATACCGGTTGCTAACATACCGGCATTTTCAAAATCCTTTAGAAAAGCATTGTTAAATTCATAACGATGGCGGTGTCTTTCCCTAATTTTAGCCGTATTATATATTTTATGGATTCTCGAGTTTCTCTTGATATTGCATGGATAACTTCCCAGTCTCATGGTCCCGCCTTTTTCAGTAATATTTTTTTGTTCTTCCATCAGGTCGATCACAGGGTAGGGGGTACGGCGAGTAAATTCAGTTGAATCGGCCTCCCGGTAACCCAGCACATTCCTTGCAAATTCAACTACAGCACATTGCATGCCAAGGCACACGCCTAAAAACGGGAGGTTATTCTCTCTGGCATAACGGGCAGCTAAAACCTTACCGTCAATACCTCTTTGTCCAAATCCCGGAGCTACGAGTATGCCATGCAGGGCTTTCATCACATCCTGAATATTCTCCGGGGTGATATCTTCCGAATGAATGGTGGTGACTTCTACTTTGCATTGATTTTCAGCACCTGCATGAATAAAAGATTCCTGGATGGATTTATAGGAATCGGGTAGTTCAACATATTTGCCGACCAGGCCAACTTTAACCTGTTTTTTGGGATTTTTCAATTTGCTGACGAAATTGCTCCATTTCTCCAGGTGCAGTTCCCTCCTGGTATCCAATTCCAGTTTTTTAAGTACGGTGAGATCCAGCTTTTCATCTCTCATCATCAGGGGAACTTCATAAATGGTGTCCACATCTCTTGATTCAATGACAGAACCAAGATCAACGTTACAAAACTGGGCTACTTTTTTTCGGATGTCCATGTTCAGAGGAAGTTCGGTACGAAGCACCAGAATATCCGGCTGGACACCATTTTCCAAAAGACCTTTTACGGAATGCTGTGTAGGTTTAGTTTTAGACTCACCGGAAGCGGAGATAAAGGGTACCAGGGTCAGGTGAATCACTAAACTGTTGGACGGTCCCAGTTCCCATTTTAACTGCCTTACAGCTTCAATATAAGGCAGCGATTCGATGTCACCTACTGTACCTCCAATCTCAGTAATCACCACATCATAGTGATATCTTTTCCCCAGCAGCTTGATACTTCTTTTGATCTCATCGGTAATATGCGGAATAACCTGGACGGTTTTACCCAGGTAATCCCCTTTGCGTTCTTTGTTGATCACTGACTGATAGATCTGACCGGTAGTCACGTTGTTGTTCTGAGAGGTAAGGACGCTGGTAAAACGCTCATAATGCCCCAGGTCAAGGTCTGTTTCCGTACCATCGTCTGTCACATAACATTCTCCGTGCTCGTAGGGATTCAGTGTTCCCGGATCAATATTGATGTATGGATCAAGTTTTTGGATGGCTACAGAATAGCCCCTTGAAAGAAGGAGTTTGCCTAACGAGGCCGAGATGATCCCTTTACCCAGGGAAGAGGCGACCCCGCCGGTAACAAAAATATATTTGGTGTTCTGTGTCAATCTTGCCTGTGTTAATTTTCTTCTGTATCCAGTTTATCTATCATTTTGACCTTTTCTTCCAGTAAGTCCATCTCATTGCGGGCATTTTTAATTTTATTCTCATAATCATGTATCATGTTATTGGCCTCAGTGGATTCAGCTGAAATAAATCCCAGGTTGTTCTCCCATCGGATGATATTGGACTCCAGTTTTTCAATCTTATTGATAAACTTTTCCCGCTCCTGATACATCCGGCTTTCTGCTTTTGGTTTTTGTTTGATATTTTTAAGTTTGCTTTGGTATTTCAGCAGTTCTTTCTTGTTAGGATCTATATTTAGATTGTCATATTGCTCATATATTGCTTCACGGTATTCCTGTTGAATTTTATCTTTGTATTTAAAAGGAACAAATCCGATAGAGGTCCATTCATCTTCATATTTTTGAAGTTGCTCCATATTTTCTTTCGTATTGTCAGAAGGTTTGAAATTTCGGATTTTTTCAATCAGTTGTTTTTTCAATTTCAGGTTCACATCGAAATCTTTATCAGCCTCATTTTTCTGTTGTTTTTTTCTGTGAAAGAAGTTATCGCAAGCCGCACGGAAACGGTTCCATATGTCATCCGAATGTTTGCGGGGGACGGGTCCAATTTCCTTCCACTGTTTTTGTAAACGGATCAGCTCCTGTTCCGTATTTTCCCAGTCCGTGCTGTCTTTTAGCTCTTCGGCGCGGGCCACAAATTCCTGTTTTTTCTTCAGGTTATTTTCCTGCCATTCTTTATGCTGGGCATAAAACACCCTTTTTTGGGCAAAAAACCTGTCACATGCTTTTCTGAAGCGCCGGTAAATACTGTTATTGTGCTTTTTCGGTGCAAAGCCAATGGTTCGCCATTCTTTCTGGAGTTCCAGGATCTTGCGGGTATACTGGTTCCAGTCTTTATGCGAGGTAATTTCCATTTCAACAATCTCCTCAGCCTGCTGGCAAAGGTTGTTTTTGGCTTCCAGGTTTTCGTTTTGCTTTTTTCTGAGTTCCTTAAAATATTCCTGGTGTCTTTTGTTGATCACCCGCGTAGCTTCTTTGAACCTCTCCCAGATCTCTTCCTTTTTATCATTGGGTACCGGTCCGATCTCCCGCCATTGGGCATGAAGATCTTGTAAAAAATTGAAAGACTGAACAATATTTTCGTAATCCTGTAATTGCTCTGCCTTTTCACAAAGATCCTGTTTGGCTTCGAGATTTTTTTTCAGGTCAAGGTCTCTGAGTTCTTTATTGATCTTGACATAATCGTAGAATTTCTCCACGTGATGGTGGTAGGTACCCCAGAGGTCTTTGATCTTATTTTGGGGAACAGGGCCGGTATCTTTCCAGCGCTGCTGAAGATCGCGAAATTCCCGAAAGGTTTGGCCCAAAGATTCTTTTTTATTGATCAGATTTTTAAGCTCTTCGATGATTTCGTATTTCTTTTCCAGGTTTTTTTTCTTCTCGTCTTCGATGGATTTGTTGACGGCTGCCTTCTTCTCTTTGAAACCTTTCAATAAATCCTTCAGTTCCTGTTCTATGGGTTCTTTATCGGGATTAAAATCTTCCGGGGCACCCCCTTCGCTGATAAATTTTTTCTTCTTTTCATCATTTTCAGCACGTTGCTTCTTATAGAAAGTGGCTTTTATGATGTCTACTTCTTTCTTTACATTGGTTATGCTATTCGATTGGTCCAAGGTTTTAAGTCTATCAACAAGTTGTTGCCTGGTATATTGGGAATAATCAATATGCGATGTATCCTGTTTCTCCTTATCAATATCAATTTCACCATCGTCATAATGATCTTTTTGATCATCATGATACGCTTCTTCTGTATCCTGATCACCATCATAAGAATCCTCATCTTGCTTATCGACGGGGTTGTCATCCGGATATTCGGAATCCTTTTGATCCGGGACATGTTCATTTTGGGTAACAGACTCAACCTCCTCGCTTAGGGGTTGGTGCTGCTTTGAGTTGAATTTGGGGTTATCCTTGCTTTCCATAAAAAGAAATTTACTTATTCGCCCATAGGCGAATATAAAAAAATATTTTACACGGTGCTAAATAAAATATTGATAATGATTATAATTACCAAAAAAGTGTACAAGCCGGATGATGATCTTGAGAATTCATAATACGGACAAATATAAAATTTATATTGAATTGAAAAAAGGGGTTACTGATAATGCTTTAGGATTATCAGCAATATTGAAAAGGCAAAATATATGTTTTCCCCTGATAGACGCTTATAGGAAAACAAGGCAGGATAAAAAAAAATGCAATATTTTCTTCAACAATTTATTTTCTGCCACTCGATGATCTTGCAGGTCTGGAAGATCTAACAGGAGGAGCAGGTCTTACGGAGCGCACCGGCTTGCTGTATGCGGGGCGACTTTGCCGAATATGAGGCCTCCGGGAGATAGATTGTTTATTACTTGGAACAATTGATTTGTGGTGTTTTCTAACTGAATTTTGATCCGGTATACGAATTGAAGGTCTGATATATTTTGATCTTGATTCTGCTTTTGTTGGTGGATTGCTATTTAAATGCCGTATACGACTATCATGCGCCCTTATGGTCCGCATGGGGAGAGTGGATTTTTTTGTGCTTGAAGAACGTAAAGTGGGATTATTTGAGGTCTTATTTCCCTTTGGGGACTGAAAACTTCTGATTCTTTGCGAATGAGGAGAAGTAGAACCGTTTTTGAGATTGGGTGATATGATGCTGGCAGTTGATTTTCTTTGCCAGTTTACGGTAGAAAAACTGTAATAAGGGGAGTAATAGGGGTAACCATAGTATCTATGATACCCATAATATCCATAGTACCCAAAGAAAGAAGGTGTATACCAGGTATTGTACCAACCACGATACCAAGGATATCCATAGCCGTAAAAAGGATCATAGAAA
>CAYYLT010000286.1:0-4410 GCA_964472385.1 uncultured Bacteroidales bacterium | reverse complement strand
AGGCAAAAATTAGAGGATTTAAAGCACCATAGTGAAATACAGGTACAGAGAATGGTCGAAAAACTAAATGGATTTTTTCATGATTTGACCATTCCTCTGGAACTCAATTTTGATGAATTGAAACAAAAGTATGTCAAGGAAATGGTTCGCGAACGCCATGTTGCGACAGCTTTACGGGAAAAACTCTTTGAGATTGGTTCTACTAAAGAAGCGGTTATTGAATTACTGACAAGCATTTATGAAGGGAAATCCCCCCAGGCAGATCCGGATGATAATGCAGCATTGGAAAATGAATTGAGAAGCAATCTTTTGAAAAAAGGGGGTAAGGCTTTTATTCCGGAAGATGAAAATGCCTTTCTTGGTTTTGAGCAGATAAGGGAAATTATTACGGATGGAGGAGGCATACCCTGTTATCCGGTTCTTCTTGATAATGAAAAAGGAGAATTTACAGATTTTGAATCGCAATGGCAAGATATGTACGATCAGCTCATAAGTAGAAATATAGGCTGTATTGAATTAATACCAGGACGTAATGCTTTTGATATTCTCAATGATTTTGTCAATTTTTTTCATGATCGAAATTTCATCATTACTTTTGGAACAGAACATAATACACCGGCATTAAAACCACTGACGGTCAAATGCCGGAATGATGTTCCACTGAGTAAAAGGCTGGAGCGGATTAACTTTGAAGGAGCTTCGGTTATAGCTGCCCATCAATACCAAGTAGCTCAAGGAGCGGAAGGGTATTTATCATCGAATGAGAAGCCCAAGTCTGAATACAGGGAAGATTTTGTCAAATTGGGGAAGGCTGTGGTCAAGGCATTTTTTGCGCGTGCGTCAATTTAGTGGCATCTGCTAGGTTGCGAAAGCCTCGAAGTAGGCGACTACGTCGTCGGCTTTCGACGCCTTACATCTACCCAAAACTTGACGCATGAATAATTCAGGCTAAATGTGGGTTAATATAATTTGACGAGACGCTCTCAACGGGCAACTGATTTTATGGATAGAAACTAATTTTTATGGAACACGCACTTGATCATTTGATTCAACTTGCAGCTTACTTTAGCAGCAACTCAGAAACCCTGCCTACCAAACGGGGAATTGTTTCTTATAAAAGTGACTTATATCTATGGGCAAGTCCGGGCGATGTTTTATTGGACGGTCTTAAAAAGGAGGATTTGATCAAGCTTTCCGGAGAAAAGCTTGAAGATATGGGTTCAAAAAAATACCCTGCAGAAAAGCTTCAAAGAGAAAGAGCCTTTCAAAGCGATCTGCAGGCAAGTATTTTTGGATTAGACAAGGGCAAAAGTGTTCCGGCTGAGGCAAGCCTTCATTCCCTTATTGCTTTACCATATGCAGTCTTTTTACAACCACCCCTTGTTAACGGTTTACTGTGTGGTAAGGAGGCAGAGTTTAAAATTCGCGAATTATTCCGGGATAAAGCTTTATGGATAGCCAGTGCCGCTTCGGGATATGAGCTGTTTAAAAATGTAGCGCAAGGAATTGGTCATTACCGGTCTTTGCATAACATGGATCCTAAGTTGATCTTCATTAAAAATCATGGTGTATTGATCGGATCAGATTCACCGGAAGATATCAAGCAGCTATTGGGTGAAGTAATGCAACAGATAGGTTCGAAGGTAATTAGTCATCCCATGACTACTGAAAAACCCGTAGATAAAAGTATTACAGAGATCTTACCCGCTATCCGGATGATGATGTCTCAGGATGGGCTAAAGGTCATAAAAATAAGGAACAATTCATTGATTGAATCCTATCTTGCAGATGAGCAACAATACCAGAAGGTAGCCCTGCCGTTGCTTCCTTATATCATTGCGTGCTGCAGATCACATTACTTGTATGTTGCTGCTGAATTAGATTCTGAAAGGATATTGAGTGCTTTTAAAACGGAGTTGATGAAGTTTAGGGAAAAATACGGGCACGACCCCAGGCTTATTCTTATCAGGCATTTGGGACTTATTGCCATAGGTGACCATGCAAAAGCCGCGAGGGAAAGACTGGATCTCTTTGAAGACATGATGAAAGTGAGCTATTATGCTGAGAATTTTGGTGGGCCTGCATTCTTGAACGATGAGCTGATATCCTTTATGGAAAATATTCACGGTTCTCATCCCCTGCAATCCGATTCAAGTGAATTTAAGCAGATTTTTTTCCCAAAACATCAGATTGCCATTGTTACAGGTGGGTCACAGGGTTTTGGGGAAGGGATTGTTAGAAAGCTCTACCAGCAGGGCCTTCATATTATTATTGCAGATATTCAAGAAGATAAAGGCAGAAATCTCGCTCAAGCATTAAATGATATGAACAACCAGAATGAAATACAATTTGTGCAGACCGATGTGACAAACGACGATTCGGTAGCGTATTGTATACATCAAACAGTAAAAGAATTCGGCGGACTGGATCTGCTGATCAGCAATGCCGGCATTTTAAAAGCAGGCGGTCTGGATGAAATGGATGCAGACTCCTTTGAGGCGGTTACACGGGTAAATTACAAAGGTTATTTCATCTGTACCAAATATGCTGCTGGTGTGATGAAACTCCAGGCTCAGTATCTTGACAGCCATTTTATGGATATTATACAAGTCAATTCAAAGTCAGGACTGGTAGGAAGCAAAAAGAATTTTACCTATGCAGGCAGCAAGTTCGGGGGGATAGGTCTTACGCAATCATTTGCCCTTGAACTTATACCCTATCGCATTAAGGTAAATGCCATATGTCCTGGAAACTTTTTTGAAGGGCCCCTTTGGTCGGATCCGGAGAAAGGATTATTTGTACAATATTTAAAAGCAGGCAAGGTACCCGGCGCAAAAAACATTGAAGATGTGAAGAAACATTACGAATCAAAGGTTCCTGCCGGCCGTGGTTGTCAGGTTGATGATGTAGTAAAAGCCATCATCTATGTATTGGTTCAAAACTATGAAACGGGTCAGGCTATTCCTGTGACCGGTGGTCAGACCATGCTGAGCTAAACGATTTTTCTACTTAAATTACGAAATCATGCGGACAAAAGCAGTCAGAATATATGGTAAGAATGATTTGCGGTTGGAGGAATTTGAACTTCCTGCCCTGAAAGAAGATGAGATACTTGCACAGGTTGTTTCAGACAGCATCTGTACATCTTCTTATAAAGCAGTGAAGCAGGGTGCAGATCATAAACGCGTACCCAATGATGTAGATAGCAATCCAACCATGATAGGTCATGAGTTCAGCGGTAAGCTTGTTGAGGTAGGCAAAAAGTGGAGTGATCGATTCCAGCCGGGGATGAAATACTCTATCCAGCCTGCACTTAATTACAAAGGCAGCCTGAATGCTCCGGGCTATTCCTATCCATACACAGGAGGAGATGCCACCTATATTATCATACCCAATGAGGTTATGGAGATGGGTTGTTTGTTGCCCTATGCCGGGACTGCTTACTTCCCTGCTTCCCTTTCGGAACCCATATCCTGCATTGTCGGGGCGTTTCATGCTTCTTATCATACAAAACCCGGTTCGTATAAGCATGATATGGATATCCGGGAAAAGGGTCATATGGCATTTCTCGCAGGTGCCGGTCCGATGGGACTGGGAGCGATTGAGTATGCTCTAAGACGGAACCGTCGTCCACAAAAATTGGTTGTTACGGATATCGACGATGAACGGATGGCTCAGGCCGAACATATTTTCCCACCTGACCGGGTTAAAGCACAAACCGGTGTTGATTTATTTTTTATGAATACAAAAGATGTTGAGAATCCGGTAGAGAAAATATTGTCCCTTACCGATCAAAAGGGGTTTGATGATGTATTCATTTTTGCTCCCGTTAAACAGTTGATTGAACAAGGAGATGCCTTACTGGCAAGGGATGGATGCCTCAATTTCTTTGCCGGTCCAACCAAACCTGATTTTGAAGCTGCCTTTAATTTCTATAATGTCCATTATGCTGCTACCCATATTGTCGGAACCAGTGGAGGCAACACACAAGACATGCAGGAGTCGTTGGATCTAATGTCAAAGGGACAGATCAATCCGGCATTTATGATAACCCATATTGGTGGCCTGGATTCGGTTATTGATACAACCAAAAATCTTCCGGATATACCAGGAGGAAAGAAGTTGATATATACCCATATCCAAATGGATCTGACGGCTATTGATGATTTTGAGCATAAAGGGGCAAAAGACCCTTTCTTTAAAAGGCTTCATGAACTGGTGCAGGATAATAATGGTTTTTGGTCGGCTGAAGCAGAGCATTATTTACTGGAACATGCCCCAACGATACAATGAGTACAAAACCTTGCATGATGTGAAGCTGAGAAGTCCATTTGGTATAATACTTATTAACAATCAATTAGGGTCTGCTGAAAAACACAAAAAAACCTTAAAATCAATAGAATAAACATA
>CAYYLT010000285.1:0-4410 GCA_964472385.1 uncultured Bacteroidales bacterium | reverse complement strand
TCGCTTTGCCGCCTCGTAGCTGATGCACTAAAGACTTTTTCAGCAAACCCTAATTTAAGCACAAACCCATAATTAACCTTTACACGCATGAATAGGCTTTTGTAAAACGGAGAATATTCATGTTTTGCTTATCGCAGTCAAAAATTTTTTTACATTCAGGGGAAGGATCTGATGAACAAATGCTTCCAGTTAGTGACTGGATGTATGGAGGGACCCTTAAGACAAATAGGATATTTTTATTAGAGGTATACACGGTTTGCTGAAATAAAACAACCAATACCTGTAAACAGAAGGATACAGATATTTTCAGCAAACCCTATTTAGCAAGGGAAGCCATGAATTTTTCACGAAAATCCTGCAGGGCGGTTTCGGTACCCATTACCGTAACAATATCATGTTGCTGCAGGTATGTATCTCCATGGGGAATATCTGCTGAATGACCGCGTCGCACGAGAATCAACTCTCCTTCCTTATGAAAAGGGATTTCTTTGATCTGCATGCCACTTAAATTGGCATTTGTAATGGTAATATCTTCTACTTTGTAATTTTCGAAAGTTTCAACAAGGGTATGGTATGTACTTGGCCTGAGGATAAGGTTTTCTATCGTAGTAGCCATGGTGCGGGTTACATCGACATACGCTATTTGCATTTTCTGAAGTTTGCTTTCAATATCCAGGCTGGATGATTTGCTAATGATTTTGTGGTGCCTGAATTCGTCTTTAAGCATTTGGCATATTTGTATGTTTTTGATTTCTGATTCGGTTATGACCACCACGTAATTGTGGGGCTGAAGGTTTAACCGGGAATAAAGTTTTTTATCGAAACCATCGCCGTGATAGGCATTTAATCCTTTGGACAGCATTTCCTGGTATCGTTTCTTTTTGATTTCCACAATGATTGCATTTTTGGCGTGCATGTGCAGTCTTCTGGCAAGCAACACTCCTGAACTACTTCCACCGATAATGATCACTTTATCCGTTTTCAGCATTTCTTTCGGAGAAATGACATTGTAAATGACCGGTGAGAGGATACAGGTAATGACGGCCATTAAAACAAAAGAAGCATTGATACCCGGTGTAATGATCCCAAAATCAAGTCCGATCTTAGAGGCTGCAATGATCAGGCTAAGCCGGGAAGCCATAAGTACACCCCCGGAAAGGGCTTTCCGGAATCCGAAGATTCTATGCCAAAAAAATCCAGGTATAATTTTAATGGCATATAATATAATCAGCAAAGCGGTTAGGAAGAGAAACGGTGAACTATCCATTTGAGAAAGTGCATTTTCGTCGAAATGGACCCCCACCATGATGAAAAAGACGGGGATAAAAAAGCCATAACCCATGCCATCAAGTTTGAGCAAAAGGATGGATCTGGATTTGTTCATAAATACCGACAGCAGTATCCCGGCCAGAAAAGCTCCCAGCAGCATGATCTCCTTACCAATAAACTGGGCCAGCACTACAAAAAGCAATATGAGCATGATCGTGCCCCTGATCTGGATCTGCGAGGAAGCATGAGATAGCTGATAGGTAATCCGTTTAAAAAGGGTTATTCTTGTTAGCCGGTTACCCAGCCGATAAAACAGATAAAACAAAAAGAATAAACCGATGATCAGAAAAAGTTCGGGATGAAAGCCCTCTTTGATGATAAAAGCTGTGAATGAGAACAAGATGATACTGAAAATATCGGCAACGGCTGCTGCGGTAATCATCATTTGCCCGAACCTGGAATTGAGTTCATTCCTGCTCTTTAATACCGGAAGTATGATGCCTACCGAGGTAGTTACCATGATCAAAGCAAAGTACCATTCATTCTGAATATTGATGATCAAAGATAAAGCATGGGCGCTAATATAGGACAAGATCAGGGATACAGTGAAAAAGGCTATCCCAACCAACAAAGGATTACTGAGAAAACGGGCAAAAGTAAGCTTTCTTTTTGGGAATGACTGAAGAATCTGGTTCACATCGACTTCAACACCACTCAGGAACATGAGAAACATAAAGCCTGAAAGTGCAAGGAAATCGAGAGATTGTATATGCGTATCCGGGAAATGGGCAATGAGATATTTGCCGATAAGATATCCTGCTATGATCTCAACGATAACTGTAGGTACCTTATACATTCTGAAAAGGGACAATAATACAGGAATGACCCAGGCCAAAAAGGCAACAATTAGCAGGGGATAATACTCAAACCCAAAGGAGATGTTTAACAAAGGATTCATATCTTAGCGCATTTTAAGCTGTAATTATCATAAACCCTAATATAGCCTGTATGATTCATGAAAAATGAAACAAGCATGATAAAAATCATCATTAACACACACGACAAGATGATTATTTTTATTATACCGTTCCATCTAACCATAAAAAAATAAAAAAATACACAGATAAAAGATAATTGTTTTTTTTGCAGATAAAAATAAGAAACATTTTGTCAGGGGAAACACAAAAGGTAAAAATTGTTACCGATGGCAGTTGCAGTCCGTGTTATCGAATCGGAGCATGGGCGTCCCGTATTATAATGGGAGCGGATAGCATTATCCTTCAGGATACAGAGAATAATACTTCTCAACATGCAATGGAACTGAAAGCTATCATTACTAGTTTGCAATACATACAATCTAGATTTCAAAAAGTTTTTGACCTGGAGGTTTATACGGACAGTCAGTATGTGTTAACACTTGTCGATCGGCAGGAGCGGCTTGTCGCTAATGATTTTCAAAGCAGAAAAGGTCGGCCGATTGCCAATCAGGAACTGATACGCAGGTTTTATGAATTGTTAAAGCATTTTAATGTCAGGATGATCAAGGTATCGGGACATACAAAATCCGGAATATCTCAAATCAATGACTATCACAGGGACGTAGACAAGCTTTCCCGTAAGCTTGTACGTCAAGAGATTGCCAATTTGTAGTATTCCTTTTACGAAAGATGTTCACTTACAAAAGTGGATATGACAAGCCAAAATCACAAGGGAGTGCGATCAATAGTGAAGGAGCCATGCCTGAACCCCTTTTTCACTTCTCATCCTTTTAATTTCTTGTTCTGCTTGGCTTTTTGATTTGAAAGACGCATAGCTGACCGCATGCATTCCATCTCTTTCCCCTATCATTTCAGCATTATAGCCTTTATCAAGTAAGTTTTGTTGAAAATTAAGCGCATTTTGTCTTTTTTTAAAGCTGCCGGCTACGATATAGTATTTTTTACTACCCGAAACTTCTTTTGCCTGGGTTTGATTTGGGTCACCGGCAGCTACATTGGGTTTTTCTTTGGGTGGTTGGGTTGCTTTTTCGCTGGACGACTCATTGGAAGCTGCTTTATCTTTGGATTCCCTTGCGGTTTTGGATTGTTCTTTATGCTCTTTTTCTTCCAGGCTATCTGTAATGGAAACAGGCGTTTTATCTTTGGTAAAGAGCCCCTGTATGGTATCAAAGTTAAGCATAGCCCATATAAAAAGGACTGCTACGGGTACACCAATAACAACAGACATGATGAGACCTCTGTTTCCATTGGATTTGGGTTTACCGGAGGATGTTTTAGATTTTTTGGGAGGAGGCGGGGGGGGTGTTTTGGATTTGGAAGCTGCTTTTCCTTTGGATTGCGCGGAATTTGTTGTTGAACCGGTTGATTCAGCTTTTTGAGTTCGCTGTGTTACCGGCTCCGTTTTTTTTGAAGTGTTGCTTGCCGCTGGTTTTTCTGATTTTTGTTGCTCCGGAGCTTGCGACCGTTGCGCAGCTTTATCATTAATTGTTGGCGCTGTTTTCGGCGCATCTTTTTTTTCGGAGCCACCAACCTGAGGTTTTGGCTGCGCGGCAGGAGGTTCCTCCTGGGTGGCTGAAGGTTGAATTTTAAACTGGATCTTTCCCTGATTGTCCATATAAAAGGTACCAAATCCTTCAATCGGATAAGTACCTTTTTCTTTCACCGAATTTTCTATGGCTTTGATGTATTCGGCCATCCTGTCCATAGATTCCTTCTGGCTCAGCCCTTCCTTTTTGATGATATGATTCATGAGCAATTCGTCATTGAATTTCAAAAAAGGACTGAAATAGATATCGTTTATTTTGGATGCAAGTTCTTTTTTGCTTTTGTTTTTCGAGGTTGCTCTGAGTAAAAAAGCACCGAAATTCGGTAAAATTACGCGGTTATTCGCCGCAATAAGCTCTTTTATGTATTCATCAAGCATAATTCAGTAAATTTGGGGGTTGATACAAAAACCAAAGATAATAAAAATTCGTAGTAAATTAAAATCCATTCGTTTACTAATTTATCCTGTATTATTCATGCGTCAGGTTTTGGGTAGATGCAAGGCGTTGAAAGCCCACGACGTAGTCGCCTACTTCGGGTTTGCTGAAAACCTTTCATTTTGGAAACAACAGATATGTTTACCCTATTGATTAAAGAT
>CAYYLT010000284.1:0-4416 GCA_964472385.1 uncultured Bacteroidales bacterium | reverse complement strand
GGATGTACTACAACATCCTTTTCAGTTCGGTCTGGAGAACCTTGTATAGTTTCGGGTATACCCATTATGGGGTTGAGACCGGCGCTGTAGCTGTATTGCACTCATGGGGACAAAACCTTTCACTGCATCCTCATGTTCATTGTATCTTACCAGCTGCCGGTTACAGCCTCAGGGGCGAATGGAAACCTATTGGCAAAACCGGTCATTATCTCTATCCTGTATTTCAGTTGAGTGATACTTTTCAGGGTAAGTTCCTTGACAGCCTCAAACGCAAACTCAAAAAAAAAGGAATGCTTGAGGGTTTTAATAAGCAAGTGCAAAAGGCCTGGAAGACTCGTTGGGTTGTAAATAGTCAAGCGTCCATGGCCGGAGCGGAGCATGTCATCCGGTATCTTGGCCAGTATACGCACAGGGTGGCTATATCCAATCATCGGATACTTGACATTACCGACACCCAGGTGACATTTATTGCCAAAGATTACCGTGACAGGGCTATCCGAAAACCGGTCACGCTTGACGGTGTTGAGTTCCTGCGTAGGTTGTGTCTGCATGTATTTCCGAAACGGTTTGTAAGAATACGTCGCTATGGAATTTACAATCCCACTACCATTCGCAATCTTGATTTGCAGTTTATACCCGAAAAGAAACCTGATATTGAGCAATTAGCAAGTCCACAAGAAAAGGAAACTACTGCCCAACGCATCAGGCGGCTTACAGGTTTTGACAGTAGCCTTTGCCCGGTTTGCAAAAAGGGCAGAATGCGTGTGATCCGTGAAATACCCCGCATCAGGTCACCGGCTGCTCATCTGCCAACGATTCTTCTTTCAATGCTACATTAAACCATATTACCTTTCTCAATCTTCATTCTTTATGAAGACAGGGATCATGTGGTCTGAGATTTTGTTTTTGAGGTTAAAATGAGCATTCAGAAAGGGATTATTTTCATAAAAAGGTAAGATATTCTTTCATATGACCCACCAGAACCTCCGAATTTTTCACCAAAATATTCAGAAAAGCCTCGTTAAGTGCATAGCTACAGCATGGATTTAGTTCAACCGGGAATTCTCGCTGGGTCTTACAGACCGCTCAGATTCCTATAAATTTTAGGTAGTGGCATTATTAACTAGAGAATACGTAGCATGCGCTATAAATCGGGTTTTTAAAACTAATATCCATTTGTTAGGATTAGCTTTACAGCACTACTCTGGTAATTTCCTTTCTTGATGAAAATGAAATATACACCAGGAGCAAGGTTATTTACCGGAATCCTTCCATCCAGGATACTTCCGGCTTCGATGATCTTTTGGATGTCTCCCAATAGGCTACATACTAAAACTTTGTCGCCTTTTCCAATCCCTTCTATAGTAATAAAGTCGTTTGCGGGGTTTGGGAAAATTTCGATTCCTGATTCTTTCAAGCTGGGATCTATAACCGTCTCAAATAAAAGATCATAATATACCAATTTGGAACTGTCCCCGGATGGTACCTTCAGCATATAATTTTCTTCAATGATGCCGGATTCACACAGATTGGAATCTGCATCCAGCACAGCAAGGGTAGCAAGGGGAAATGGTTTGACAAGTTGGAATAGCTCTTCAACTTCCAGGTTCATTGCGTCTCCTCCAATGGTTTTCGAATCCTCATCAACCATCATGGAATCGGAGGTGACAAAAGCTTCTGTTCCGGGTTTTTCCTGGGTCAAATATAGATTGCAGATCTTTTCTCCAGGGTAGTAAGGATTGACCACCTTCAACCTACAACCTTCCCGGATGGTACCGGATTCAACAACAGTGCTGTCTTCGTCGAGCATATAAACCATACTTCCAGGGTAGGGAAAAACAAGCCCAATAAAGGTATTCAGTTTCATACCAGGCTGTATTTTTCCAAATCATCCCTTTATCCTGATCAACGGCGAGAGCATCCAGCCAGGGACATATACCCGGACATGGACACGGAGATCTTTAGGGCGGCTCATACATATTTTTTAAGTTATAAATTCTGTTCCTTTTACCATTCGCGGAAGTAACCACTACCTGGTCGTCCCTTTTGACATCCCCCCGGGGTCTCCGTAACCCTATTTTATCTACCAGAAAGGCTTTTGCCCCCACATTGGGCTTACAATTTCTAAAAAAGGCCTGTACCTTGGTGCCGTCAGGCAAAGGGGTTATCAGACGAAGGCTTTGATCGACATCATAAACATCGGAAAACATATAAGTTTCATCATCCGCTATATCTAGTTTCAGCCGGTAGACGATTTTTGTCGTACCGTCTTCGGCGATGGCCTCAAAGTAAATGTATCCTGTAGCCGGCGTATTTACGTAAGTGGAGTCATAATTCCTTACCTGCAGGGGTACCAGCTCATCCTGGTCATTGATCACATTGAGAATGGCAACTTCGGGTAATGTTACCTGTTCGCGGACCGTTTGAATAGAGGTTCCGACCGGGATCCCCGACAGGCTCCCTTCATTTCCCTGGTGATAGATGGCATATTCCCCGGAGGTCAGGACGGCATCGTCATTTAAAGCGCCTGTTTCAATGGCATATTTTGTAACGTTCCCACCCATAGCAGAGGTAACTATCAATATATCGGATGCTGCCACTATATCGCTGCCGCTTTTGCCTTTTACTCTCAACTCCTGAACTTCGTGAGCTTTATCCATGTTTTCAAAAAATAAGGACACGAAGGTTCCTGCCTCTACCCCTTCGATTGATTGAGTTGTGAGGTAGCTGCGACTTACCTTATAATGGATTGAGGTGACGGTGGAATTGAAAGCTGTAACTGCAGCAAAGGTGTGCCTGGCAACCCTTCCGAATACCACGAGAACATTTAATTCGTTGGTGAATAGCCCCTTATGCAGGGTCCATTCGGAAGTTTCCTGCGAATTGCCCCAGGAGCCTTGTATGCCGAAAAGAGTATCCCCCTGCCAGTATTCGGGTTTTCTGGTTAGTGAAAATCCCATTTCGGCCGTTACTGAATCCCCTGTCGGATGCCAGGGATTTTGTGACCAGTCGCCCACCATATCAATGAGTTGAAAATCAACCGGATCGGTTATTGGTTTCAAGCATGGATGAACAGAGTCATTCAGTATTTTGAAAAGGTAAAGGACGGCGCCTTTCTCCACCCTTAAATTTGTCACCCGGACACCTGAGCTGAGAAAAATTCTGCAGCCGGCATCTTCCTGTGTCAGCCCGCCAAGATTCTGGCTGCTCTCATTGATGATTAAATCGACTTCTGCCTGGGTCAGCTCAAGAAAACTGGTTCCGGAATCGCTTTCGACCATCATCAGGACAAATGACTCATGGGGGTCTATAACCGGAATGGTCATAAAATCCTTTTCGACGATATTGGGATCTAACGCCCAATCATGCTCATTTTTGCATACATATTGGTAACCAAAAATCTACCGTTTCATCCTGTCATTGAAGTTTTCACTTTTGCCGGTGATGATTTCAGCAGGGCTTTTCTCCTCGGGGATTCCCACAGCCAGCATGTAATTGCTGAGGTTGATGGGTTCCTCTCCCGGATTGGAGATTTCAGGGATCCGGTTGGTAGAGTTTTCATCCCTGTAAATGCCAGTGATGATCGGATCCAATTCTAATGGAAAAGGAGTTTCTATTTCAGACTTCTTAAAAATCACCCGGTAAATCTACTCTGTGGTGTCGTCTTCTGCAACCACGGTAAAGGTTGGGGTCCTGCTGTATTATGTTCCCCTTAATTAATCTGCCCGGTCCATCACAATTCTGGCATTGAGATCCTCAGGAATGGCGGCCAGCGCCGGCACCGTTTTTTGGTCCCATGGTACCTCAACATAATACAGGAATGTGTGTGGATCAAAATAAGGTATGGTATCACCCTTCCAAACTGGATTAGCCCTGGTATAGTCCGGAATGTCAGGCCAGGTGATAGCGCCTAGGTTGGCAATGCTAACGGTTTCGGGAACAGTATCCACATCACGGAAATAGTCTTTGCACCTGCTTTCATCTTCCGATAGGATCCTGAGGAGGTCCCCCCTCTTTAAATCAACCCGTTGTTTGTCATACACCCAAATAAGCTTCCAACTGGAAGAAGGAGGCTTTTCCAGGTACTTGAAAAGCGTATCTATTCTTAAACGGTATTTGATACCGCCAACGCTATCCATTACCGGATCACCATGTGTTACATAGAACGGTTCGCTCCATCCTCTTATACGAGGCGCATGAATTGTGTCATCCTGCCCTAATGATGGTAGTTGGATGAGCAATAAAATGCAAATGCATTGCCATGATATTTGCATTTTCATAGCTTTGGATTTTGCGTTTGAAGAAATGGTATATTATTTATCCTGCATTATTCACAAAAAATGAATAAATATCTATAAATTAAAGTATATAAGCAATTTACTTATTATGATCAAAAATTTCTTTTTATACATTTTT
>CAYYLT010000283.1:0-4425 GCA_964472385.1 uncultured Bacteroidales bacterium | reverse complement strand
AACCAAAAAAATCAGTGAAAAATTTCAACATCAGGTATATGCACGCGGCGGGGTAAGCGGGCCATTCTCTTTAGCCGGTGCCTTGTATGACAACGAAAAGTTGATCATGGATTGTATGATAAACCAGCAAGGGGTGTACAAATTGTTGGAATATTGCACCCAAACAATCATAACCTATATCAATGGCTTCATTGATGAAGGTCAGGATGTTGTGGTTTTTGATTCACTGGCCTCTCCTCCCCTGGTTTCTCCGGAATTGTATAATGATTTGATTTTCCCATTTCATCAAAAGATATTTGATCATTTAATAAAGCGGCAGGTACAGATCAGGCCTTTGATCATGGGAGGTAATACATTGGCTGTTTTGGAAAAATTGACACAAACAGGAGCGAATCAACTCCTGCTCGATTATAATATTCCCCTGAAAGAAGCCAGGAAGGCGCTTGAGGAATATCATATGGCATTCAGGATCAATCTGGATCCTTCGTTGGTAGCTTACAGCAAGCAAAGCCAAATTGCAGAAAAACTAAAAAAAATATTTTATTTGTTAGGCCATCAGCCCAATTTGCTTATAGGAACCGGTATTTTAGCCAATGACACACCTTTAGAAAACATTCAATATATCAGAAATTACATCGTAGATTGGTATGAACAATCATAGCGTGAATTATAGTAATACAGGATAGCTAAGCAAGAAATCATGAAAAAGCAGAAACGCATTTGGTTGATATGTCAGTTGGGCGTAGTGATACTCTCCATACTTACATTTACCCCCCTAGTCATACCCTACAAACGGCATCTTCCGGAACTGTTTGGTTTGCCTTACACTTTATGGGTGGGTATGCTGATATCCATTTGTTTCATTGTACTGATTTTGTTGGGTGTACGGGCGCACCCGGTAGCCATGAAAAAGAAAGATGCATTATGATTACCTGGTTTTGGATTTTCGCCGTCATTTATCTCGGGATATTGATCTTTGCTTCTACACGCAAGTATAGAAGGCACCGGAGTCTTGACGATTTTATGCTTGCCGGATCCAATATCGGTGCATTATTGGGGGTATTGACTTATGCTGCTGCGCTTTTCAGTGCATTCATTTTTATGGGTATGCCCGATTTTTTTAGGGTGCATGGTGTAGGCGCCTGGATATTTTTGGCCGTTTCCGACGGGGCCATGTTTTTTTTCATATTCTGGTTTGGATACCATATGCGAAGGAAATCCAAAGGATTGGGGTTTAAAGGTATATCAGGCATGATGAATACCCTGTATGGAACCCCTTGGGCGGGATATATTGTATTTGCAGGAGCATTCCTTTTTCTCATCCCGTATGTAGCTATCCAGATCCGGGGGGTATCCATCTTTTTCAATGCCATATTTCCTGAGATGCTTCCCCAGTGGGGATGGGCTATCGTTATTGTGGCTATCATGTTGGCCTATAGCATCATTGGCGGGCTGAAAGCCATCATTTTCAGCGATGCCGTGCAGGCTACCCTGTTGCTAAGCGTACTGTTGATCATCGGATACAATTGCATCAAATATTTTGGCAATGTAGAAATCATGTTCGACCAGGTAGAAATGACCGATACACGACTGCTTTCTACCCCCGGACCCAAAGGGTTGTTCACCCTGCAATTTCTGTTGGCTACTTTTATAGCGATCATTGTGTTACCTGCCACGCAACCCCAGTTTTCTACCCGCATTATTGTCATGAAAAGCATGAAAGAAACCTACCGGATGGCAGCAGGTCTTTGCATAGTCGCTCCCTTCATTTTTGCAGCTACTGCTTTTATCGGTATGTATGGTGCAGTAAGGCATCAGGGAGCCACTACCAGAGAATTTATAGCCAATACCCTGCTTTTCGACCAGTCGAATGTTCTGGCAGCGTTAGCCATTGTAGGACTGTTTGCGGCCGTACTGTCTACATCCAATGCCCAGGTTTTTGCCCTCGGTTCCGAATTCAGATCCATGTTAAAGGGAAAGGACTCAAGCATTTTAAAACGTACAAGAATGGCATTGGCAGTTTTCACCTTCATTGTATTTCTTTTCTCTATTGTAATGAGCGATCAGCTTGTACTCCTCGCCAGGGTGAGCTTCGCCGGCACCTCCATGATCGCTCCGATCATTCTTGTGGGTATCCTGTCAAAAAAACCACCGGGTAAAGAGCTTATCGTCGTTTCTGGAATGGCTTTATTGATATTTCTGATCTCTTTAACCAACATCATTCCCGAATCAATAGCAGGGATTAGAATCGACCTAAGCCTTCACCTCATCTTAATAATTGCAACATTGCTTTCCATAATGATCAGGAAGTCCTATACCGGCAGTAAAAAGATTGAACCGGTCAAATATCTGAATAAATCTGACGGTGAACAGCTCGCTATCAATAAATAGGGTCTGCTGAAAAACACAAAAAAACCTTAAAATCAACAGGCTATACATAATATATTGTTTTCAGCAAACCCTGAATAAGTCTTGTTTATTGATAAAGACCGGGCAAAAAAACAGTTTAGCTCGATAGCATACATTTACCAAACCCTGGTTAACCGCCATGCTTCATGGAGGTACAGGTTTATCCCGGCATCATCATATGGCTTTGCCGCCTTTTTCTTCGGTACGTATGCGTATGCACTGCTCCAGGTTGGTAATGAATATTTTACCATCCCCTACTTCACCCTGGGCATTGGTTTTGGCAGTTTTGACAATCGTATCAACGGTTATATCAACAAATTCCTCATTCACTGCAATTTCAATTTTAACCTTGGGAATAAGATTGGGAATAATTTTTCTTCCCCGGTATATATCCACGTCCCTTTGTTGTCCATGACCGGATACCCGAACAACGGTAATGCGGGTAATTTCATTTTGGACAAGGGCTTCACGCACTTCATCGAGTTTATTTTCGCGCACTATAGCTGTTATAAGTTTCATCTGTTTGAAATTTTTGTCGTTAAAAAAATGCCAAAAATTTTGGAACATTCAGAAACTCCAGATGAACTTTTTAAATCATTTGACTGTGAGCAATTTATGATCAATAATGGACGTTTCATAATGTTCTTATTAAGGTTATCATTTAGCTCAGGTTCATCATACCATAGCCATGTTCTCCGTGATACGAAGCATCCAGGCCATGCATTTCAGCTTTTTCTGAGGAACGCAGTCCAACCAGTTTATGGACTATCCATACCAACACAATGGTAACGACAGCGGCATAAACAATGGCTATTCCCACAGCCAGTGCCTGAACGCCAAGCTGACTGAAGACTTCCGTTGCCGAATGATCACCGCGCATGAAAAAAACCAGGAATATAGCACCAACAATACCACCTATTCCGTGAACTCCAAAAGCATCCAGGCTGTCATCATAGCCCAGACGATTTTTCATAATGATACCCATATAACAGAGCATAGAGGCAATAGCACCCAAAGCCAGGGCACCACCTGGTTGAACAACACCGGCAGCGGGAGTGACAGCCACGAGTCCTGCCAGAATACCGGAGGCAAAACCTAAGGCAGAGGCTTTATTTTGATGAATGGCCTCGATGAGGACCCAGGTCATGGCACCAGCAGCAGCTGCTGCTTGCGTAGCTGTGAGCGCCTGGGCGGTATCCAGTCCACTGTTGACAGAACTGCCTGCATTAAAACCAAACCAACCTACCCAAAGCAATCCGGCACCCATCATGGTCATCACAAGGTTACTGGGCGGCATAACAGCCTGTGGATGTCCCCGCCGGGCACCAAGATATAAAGCAGCTATCAGACCGCTAATCCCGGCCGAAATATGCACTACTGTACCACCGGCAAAATCAATGGCTCCCATTTGATAAAGAAAGCCCCCTTCCGACCATACCCAGTGACATAAAGGATTGTAAACAAGTATGCCCCATAAAGCGATGAAAAGGATGAAACCTTTAAAGGTGACCCGCTCTGCAAAGGCACCGGCTATAAGTGCTGGAGTGATGATAGCAAATTTCCCCTGGAACATGGAAAATACATATTCGGGCACACCAGCATCCATAATTTTTTCATCAATACCCCTTAACATAAAATAATCGGGATTCCATCCTATCCACCCCCCCAGAACATTTCCACCAAAACTCATGGCATAACCCAAAACAACCCATAAAACAGCCATGACTCCCATGGCAACAAAACTGTGCATCATGGTACCCAGTACATTCTTGGTACGCACAAGCCCGCCATAAAACATGGCCAGCCCGGGAACCATCAATAAAACCAAAGCGGTGGAAGTTAGCATCCAAGCTGTAATACCCGTATCAACCGGCGTCCCGTCACCAGCTTTTACAATGCCTGCAACAAGCAGCATAGCGAGAGTTAACATGAAAAATCGAATCTTGCTTTTCATCTGTTTGAAATTTTTGTCGTTAAAAAAATGCCAAAAATTTTGGCACATTCAGGAATTCCCGA
>CAYYLT010000282.1:0-4430 GCA_964472385.1 uncultured Bacteroidales bacterium | reverse complement strand
GGAGGCTGGAGGACAGGTATAGATAGCATAGTGGATGCATACATCGAAGAGCATGAGTTGGATACTTTGCGTAGCATGCATGTCCGGCAGGTTGGGAACAAAATACTTGTCCGCTGGCTTTCGCCGCAAAGGTTTCTCCTGTTAAAGCCGCAACCGCAAACCAATATGGAGCAAGCCTTTGAAATGGATCGTATGCAGGAATCTGATGAAACTGCGGAATCTGATATCCATAAGGAAGTTGGTGAGCCGGGAGGCAATGGAAATCCTAAAATCGCTACCGATATGGATGATATGCCAAATACAAATCCTGATCATGCGAATGCTGTAAGCATTTATCCCAATCCGGCCGGTTCTTATTTTTACCTGCAATTCTATACAGCACAACCCAATACCGTATCCGCCAGTTTATTGACCTTACAGGGTGAGCTCTATAAAACATTGCTGCATAGACATTTTCAATCGGGTGACCATCAGATCATGCTGGATGGAAGCTCTATGGATAGCGGATATTATATCGTAAAAATACGGATCGGAAATGCCAAATCCTTTTCAAAAAAGCTGTTGATAGAATAACTGTTCCCATAAGTTGAAATACAACTTGCAATCCTGGTATAAAACCCTCGTGTAAATTTCATACGTTCTTTGCGTATGCTGTTGCATGAGGGTTTTGGATTGCAGTCTAACTGGTCTCCATAACATTTGCCTGCTGCAGGATACCTGTTTCCCATCTGCATTCATTGTACCACCTAATTAGCCGCTGTTCCAGGTTCGCAATCCCATGAAGCGAATGTTTTAACGTGCATTAAGTTATTTGTACCTTCCGGATCATTCTTGATATCGGATCATTCATGTTGGGAAAAAGCTAAAATTTTTTATCTTTACCCATTGAACCGGTTGTTTTTTCAGCAAGGCAAGGCATTTTCAATCTTATTCTGGTATCTCAAAACAAGCTCACCAATGAAGAAAAATTATTTGTTGATGTTGATTCTTGCCATGGGTGTATAACTGATCCATGGGCAGACCTTTGTTGATGCGGAAAATGGAAGTAAAGGAGATGACCCTTTTAAGTCGTGGAGGAGGTATACTTTTCCCGGTCCGCGCCATAAGACCTCACCTGATTTCCCGCCCTATCAGGGTTCCGACCGTTCAGAATGAATGCATTATTTTAAGGTTTCTCCTGTTGATCCAACCTTCATGATGACGGGCAATGATATGACAGCGGCATATTATTCTACCGACGGCCAGGAGTTTCAGCCAGTTGATATGCCCCTGCACCGTTGGGCTAATAACGTAACGTTCTCCCCGCATGATGGTGAGGTAGCCTATATGCATTATGGGCATTCCTGCGACTCTGTAGGGGCATGTTATCCTGCTCAAAAGGCCATTCCCGGGATCTGGCGAACAAAGGACAAGGGAGAAACATGGGAGCAGATCTATACCATGCCTCCAGATGCTCCGGAATGCAGGGGCCCGGCAGGCAAGCAACAGATAGTCATAGATCCCCATACGGATCGTAAGGATCATATTTATTTGGGGAGCTATCACCTGGGTCTTGTGCGATCTGTTGACGATGGGAAAACCTGGCAATCCGTTGCTTTTAAGGGATCGCCGGTAAAAACCATAGAAGCGGCAAAAGGTCCGGATAATCGTACCATACTTTATGTGATCGTAAGTAGCCCGGAGCAGGTTGGATCCCGCAACTATGTATATTCCGGTCATTTGTGGCGTGTAGAAGTGGACCCAAAGGCACCTTTTGCACTTAAAAAGCACCTTTTGAGTAAAGAGCCTGAATTTATTGATGTTGAGGTTTCTCCCCATGATTGGTCCTCCGGCCTTGCCATAATCAAGCGTGCTGAAAGAGGACGTGGGGGACAGGAGATTGTTGTATTCAAAGATGCTGGCAATCAGGTTAAGACCGTTCGCAACAGTTCAGCGGCCAATGTTTTGGGTTTTGTCGATATTCATATTAATCCCAATAATACAGATCATGTATTGGTTCGGTCCTTGAGCCGGTATTTGTCGACTGCTATCCAGTACAGTATGGATGGAGGATATACCTGGAATGAGCGTTACAAGGTTGTGGATGGGCATGTTCTTTCTATGATCAGTCTCAACCCGGCGCATTTTTCTGCACCCGGCGGAGCTATGCGTGATATGTGGCATCACGGGCAGGGACCTGCTGTCGGCTTTGATGCCCGCGATCCTTCTGTGGTGTATTGGTGGGCACAGAACTTTGATAAAACACCATTGAAAAGTACAGATTATGGCGCTACCTGGAAACCTTTCGCGTATGGAGGGTTTTTCAAAAAAACAAACCAGATTGCTATAGGCCCGGAAAGCCTTTATATGGCTGTAGCCAAGGGTGAATATGGTTTCTCGGTGTCCAAAGATTCAGGATTGAGCTGGAGAGGTCAAACACACCGTATTAATCCTTTGTTAGCGGAAGAGGCTGAGCGGGGTCAGCATATGACCGAGGAACAATTCGAGCAACTTTCCCCGGCGATGCAAATACAAGGCCCCCAGCATAAATATGGATGGGGTTTGGGGATGAAGCCTGATGATCCGGAAGCGCTGGTGGGCATTTACGGCCGTTTTCCATCCTTATTTATCAGCCGGGATGGTGGAGACAGCTGGCAGGATACTGAGGTCAATGCCAGGGGTGTAGGTAACGTATACTGGTCGCCTGCCAACACTTCATACGTTTATGCCGCAGACCGCCGGAGCCATGATGCAGGAAGCACATGGGTGCAGATGGATCGGTTTGTGCTTGCCATTTCACCTATCAATGAACAAGTTTTGGTTGGTAATCCTACATTAGGGGATCCGCAATTATCCCTTTCCATGGATGCAGGCCGGAGTTGGAAAGACATGCCTCCTATACCGGAAGAGCAATTTCCGGAAACGGATATTTCTAAATCACCTTTTTCTCCGAGTTTGATCAGCAGAATACAGGTTACCCATGCTGTTGCCATTGATCCCACTCCTGAGCATGATCCCTTAAAGCCGGAAAATGCGGGAGTACGGATTTTGGCCGCCGGCCGCAGTGGGGTATATGAATATACCGCTCCGACGGGATACCCATGTGCTGGAAGCTGGAAAGTCATAAACGAAGGATTTGAACCCAGTGTGCATTTCTCCAGAGTTAAACCGGTACCCTGGATTGGACATGTTGCTTTTGATCCCCGTCCGGGTATGGAACATGTTGTTTATGCGTGTAAATCTGCTGATCCAAGGATGTGCCGTGAATGGCGTACCCTTAAAAATCCCAACATGCTGAACTTTAACGGGCAGGCAAGACGTCCGCTATATCGCTCACTCGATGGAGGCAAAACATGGAGCAATCTTCATGCGCCGGAATATTACGGAATACCGGACCACCTGGATGTTACTGCCCTGGAGATCGGACCTGATGGAACATTGTATGTGGATCGTTATTGTGGAATATACGCCTTACCAGGGGTTCCCGGGGAGTGATTTCATCTGCCCGGATGTGAATATGACCGATTACATGATGAATCTGAGAGAAGCAGGGTGATTGGCACTGTAATCGGGTAGGCGTTATATCTAACAAGCATAACGCAACTATCGGATGCTCATAAAAGAGTGAAAGAGTGGGACTAATGCAACTGCGTGTCTGGCTTTCGTTTTTCTTTGAAGGGAAACTGCTTTTCAAAATCATTAAGAACCTCCTGATTGACAGAGAAGGCATTGTCTTCAAAGAATCTGCCATGAACTTCATCCAATCCGTTAACTTGAAGTTCCCGCCCCATAAATGCTTCAAAATTTTGGAAATCTTTTGTGGTGATATGATATTCTATGGCATTCCTGAATCGAAAACGATAATAGTAACCGGGATTCCCGAAAAGAAGCATTCCCTTATAACCCATTTTTTGGGCTTGTGATATAGAAAGATCCATAAGTTTGGCACCTATTCCTTTCTTTTGGTAATCCGGCAAAACAGAAAACGGCCCTACGCATAGAATTTCTTTTTCATGGTTCATAGAATCAATGACTTTGGCTTTTGTTGATATGATGTGCCCGATGATTTGCTCTTCACACACAGCCACAATATCAAGTTCTTGAATATAGGAATCACTTTTTCTGAGTTGGTTTAAGATCAGGTGTTCATTACATCCGGGATTATCAACTTTCCAAAACGCTTCTCTTGTGACATGCTCTGTTTGGAAATGCTCTTTGGTTTTGGTCCTTCGGATTGTTACTTGCATGGGTCAAAATTTATTGCTGTTTTTATTCATGGAAAACGGTATCCCATCATTAAGCAGTATGATGCAAATTGCGACTGCTTAGGGTCTGCTGAAAAACACAAAAAACCTTTAAATCAATAGCACATCATCTCCTTCGTTGGCTTCAGCTCGCAGTGCTCAAATACAGCTTCGCTTTGCCGCCTCGTAGCTGATTTCCTGCAACCT
>CAYYLT010000281.1:0-4452 GCA_964472385.1 uncultured Bacteroidales bacterium | reverse complement strand
CTGCATGCTTTATACATTGCCTTGTTGTGTAGGTTGCTGCATGCAGGTTTCATAAGTTGTTATAATCCTGTTCGTTAGATTAAACCGTTCAATGGTGTTTTAGCCTACAGGATATGTATTGACACGCAAAATGCCTTAATTATAAGATATTTAATGCCGTTCGTTGTATCATATCCCAGGCATTTTTTACATGCTGCAATTCCGTGTCCGTTTGGGCTATAACCATTCTGAGGGTATATTTTCCGGAAAGCTTGGTATGGGTTATATAGATCTTACCTGTTTGATTAACTTCATGGAGCAATTGTTCATTCAGGGCATTAAGTTTTTCATTGGAATTGACACCTGTGGGTTTATAGCGGAAACATAGAACATTCAGCACAAGGGGGGCCAACAATTCAAAATTTTCTTGCTGTTCGATCCAATTTTTCAATGTATTTGCTATCTGGATGTGATCTCTGAGTTTTCGCTGCAAACCATGCAAACCATAATAATTCAATACGAACCATAGTTTAAGTGCCCGAAAACGCCTACCCAAAGGGATGGTCCAGTCGGAATAATTGTTAGCCTGTTCATCTGTTTTGGTTTTCAAATATTCAGGGATCAACTGAAATGTTTTTACGAGGCTGTGTTTGTCTTTGACAAAATAGGCAGAGCAATCGAAATTTGTGAACAACCATTTGTGGGGATTAAAAACAATGGTATCTATAGCATCCCGTCCATCAAGCATCCATTGATATTCCGGTAAAATGAGTGCGGTGCCTGCATAAGCAGCATCCACGTGCAACCATAAACGATGTTTTTTGCTTATAGCAGTAATTCGTGAAAGCGGATCTATGGCAGTGGAACCTGTAGTGCCCAAAGTAGCCACAATGCATAAAGGGATCATGCCGTTTCTTTTATCCGCTTCAATGGCATCGTTTAATTGTTGGGGTTTGAGCCTGAATTGTCCATCAACTTCTATTTTAACCAGGTTTACCTTTCCTATACCAGCGATTTTAACGCCTTTTTCAACTGAGGAATGAGCCTCAGAAGAGCAATAAACCCGGAAAGGACCTTGATTTTGAAATCCCTGTTCATTGATGTTGTAATTTGTATACCTCTCCCGAGCTGTCAATATAGAAACAAGTGTGGCAGTGGAAGCAGAATCCTGTATCACCCCCTCGAAATAGCCGGGTAAGCCTATAGCTTTCTTAAGCCAGTTCATGACTTTTTCTTCCAATTCTGTGGCTGCAGGAGAGGTTTCCCATTTCATACACTGAGCTCCAATAGCTGCGGTTATCATTTCCGCAAGCAATGAAGGCAAGCTCGAGTTAGCCGGGAAGTAAGCAAAAAAATTCGGACTTTGCCAGTGCGTAATCCCTTTCATTAAAATGTTATCAAAAACTTTAAGGATCCGAGAAATGGACATTCCCTCTGAAGGAATCTGCTCTGGTAATTCCTGATATATCTCTTTGGGTTCAACCTGCGATTTAACAGGGTATTGTTCCAGGTTTTTGTAATAGTTTGCTATCCATTCTATTACCTCATGGGCATGATGTTTAAAGACATCAATGTCATTCATTGGTATAAAGAATTATTAAAGTTAACTATTTCCCTATAATACAAATGATGAAATCCATACGCGTGCCTTACTCACCATGGAACGCGCATGTCACTCATCTTCTTGTTGTGGAGGCCACTGCATGCGGGTTTCATATAAGAAAACTGTTTATGTATATTTAAGCTGCATTATTCTTCCCGTAGGTTAGAATCACCAGTTAGTGTCGGTACATAAAGCCGTCTAATGGTTAGCTTCTGTCTATAAACTCAAGTTTTTGTTCTGTAAAGTTCAAATTCAAGGCTTGTGAAAAATCTAAACCGCAGATTAGTGGTGCATTTGAGAACTTAGCGAAGCGATCTTATGAGCCTTGCGCATAATTAAGATTTTGAGCAACAACCAAGAAGTTTGACTTTATAGGCAGAGGCTAATGAATCCATTCTTTGACAAAATAATAAGCCATAATAAGGGAGGCAATCAATTTAAGCCCTGTTCCCATTAAAAATCCCAAAAACGAACCCAATCCGGCTTTCATGGCAGCATTGAAATCTGCCCCTTTAATGGTTTCTCCAATCACTGCACCTACAAAAGGAAAAATGATGATGCCCAGGGGCGGAAATAAGAAAATTCCCATCACTACACCTATTGCGGCACCCCAACTTCCATATTTGGTTCCGCCAAACCGTTTGGTTCCCCAAATAGGGACAACGTAATCCAAAACAGTTACCGCTATTGCAATGAAAGCAAAAAATATTAGAAAGTTCGCCGTGTATTGCGCAAACTCAGTGACATGAATCAAAAGCAATCCACCATAACTTAAAGGAGGACCGGGTATTACCGGAAGGATGCATCCCAGAATCCCTACCAGCATTAAGATGATACCCAATACCAGTAAGACAATATCCATATGTATATTTTTGGATGTAAAGATAAGGAATAATTAGCATCTGACTATAAACTCAAGTGTTTGTTATAGACAAACACGCATTAATAATAATTTGAAGCTGTTATTTTCAGTGCCTCTAAGGGAAAGATACGATTTGTTTTTTAAATGAAGCCTTGAAGAGGATCCGTTTACGATTTGATAGGAATGTGGGATTTTGCCTTATCTTTTGATTGCATATTGCAACTGGAAAAAGGACAGCCAGCACAAGGTGCTTTTGATTTCTTCAGGGATTGAATGAAAAATTGTATAACCTGATAGAAGGTATAAGCAAATGCAGCAATGATAATGATATATGCTATTAGGGTTTGGATCATGATATTCACTAATTGGCGTGTGCGTGTATATATAAAAACAAGTTTTCGTTCTATAAAGTTCAAATTCGGGACGTGTGAAAAATCTAAACCGCAGAATACTTGGGTGTTTGTGAACTTAGCTAAGCGATTTCATGAGCCTTGCGAATAATTAAGATTTTGAGCAACAATTTGTGTTTTTCAGCAAACCCGAAGCAGGTGACTACGTCGTGGGCTTTCGACACCTTGCATCTACCCAAAACTTGACGCATGAATCATACAGGATAGGGGAACACTAATAAAAAAATGATGAACCTATTTGCTGTACTAAGAATGAAACGATCCATGCCAGGAATGTAGTATAGAACATTGCAAATGCTGCCCATTTCCAGCTTCCCGATTCCTTGCCGATGGCCACAAGAGCAGCAATACATGGGAAATATAATAATACGAAGACGAGGAAAGCCAAAGCTGTTACAGGGTCAAAAACCATTTCCCCCTTATTCGGTCCATTATCATATCTGGCTTGTTTTAGTCTTTCAATCAGCTTACTGTTATTTTTTTCAGTTTCATCAGCTTGATATAGCACAGCCATTGTACTAACCACGATCTCCTTAGCAGCTATACCTGAAATAAGGCTGACACTCATTTTCCAGTCAAATCCCAGGGGTCTCATTACCGGTTCAATGAATTGGCCTATCTGCCCTATATAGCTTATTTTTTTGCCGGCTACTTCACTTTCGGTGTTCACTTTACCCGAATGATGCATCTTGTTTTGGTGCGCTGTTTTTACATTGGGGGTTAAAGGTTTTACCTTTGACTGTTTCGGGCTGCTGACAGAAATATTGCCGGAGATTTCATTGTGGGTATTTGTTTGTGCATGATAGGCATTATTTTTCGGATAATAACTCAATGTCCAGATAATTACCGAGGCAACCAAAATAATACCCCCCATTTTTTTCACATACTGTGATCCTTTATTCCACATATGCTTGAGGGTATTATCAAGGGTAGGCATTCTATAGGGAGGCAGCTCCATGACAAAGGGTACTTCATCTGTTTTAAACAACAGTTTTTTGAATATCTTGGCTATGAGTGCAGCCATAAGTATACCAAAAAGATAAATACCAAAGAGTATGGTTCCTGAGTATTCAGAAAAAAAAGCGGAAATAATCAGAACATAAACCGGTAATCTTGCGCTGCAGGACATAAAAGGATTGATCAGGATGGTAAGTAAACGGTTATTTTTGTTTTTAATGGTTCTGGTAGCCATAATGGCGGGCACATTACAACCAAAACCCATTAGCAATGGGATGAATGATTGGCCATGCAAACCTACTTTATGCATAATTTTATCCATGATAAAGGCTGCTCTTGCCATATACCCCGTATCTTCCATAAACGAGATAAAAAAGAATAATATCAAAATGTTGGGCAGAAATATGATTACCCCACCGACCCCATCGATAATTCCATTGATCATTAGGTCTTTCAGAATACCTTCAGCCAATAAGTTATCGACCCAGGTAGCGGTAATCTCCACCAGCCGGTTGATCCATTGCATAGGATAGCTGCCCAATTTAAAGGTAGTTTGGAACATAACCCACATAAAAAATAAAAATATCGGGAAGCCCAGTATTTTATGTGTCAGGAAATGATCAATTTTTTCTGTCCATTCC
>CAYYLT010000280.1:0-4461 GCA_964472385.1 uncultured Bacteroidales bacterium | reverse complement strand
CTGAGTCCTTCCGGGGCAAGAAAAATATAGGTACTGATAACCATTGTCATAAATAAAGCCGGAACCAAAGTGATCCAGAAGTTTTTCCCGCTGGTAAGAAGATAAATTGTAATGGTCCACAGTACGATGGTTGCCAGGGTTTGATTGGACCAGGCAAAATAGCGCCAGATAATGTCAAAATTAATTTGGGCGAGAAGGAATCCTGCCACGAAAAGCGGGATGCTGATAATGAGTCGGTTTCTTACGGGTCCCTGTTTCAGGTTTAAAAAGTCCGATACAATAAGGCGGGCGCTGCGAAAAGCCGTGTCACCTGATGTAATGGGGGCGGCAACAACACCTAATAATGCCAGAATTGCGCCAAACTTGCCGAGTAAAGAATTAGCCACTTCATGAACGACCCAGGCCGCGTTGCCGTTTTGTTCAACCATCACTTTGTTTAACTGGTCAATGCCCCCGAAGAAACTCATCGCGATGCTTGCCCATATCATGGCAACAACAGCTTCTGTTATCATGGCACCATAAAACACCCGGCGCCCCAGTTTTTCATTGCCTACACAACGGGCCATTAATGGTGACTGGGTAGCATGAAATCCTGAGATTGCCCCGCAGGCGATGGTAATAAAAAGCATTGGAAAAATGGGGAAGTTTTCGGAATCGTTATGGGAATTTCTCATGGTGTCCAAGGTTAATTCAGGAATTTGGAATCCCTGCCAGATGAGAGCCACGATAAGGCCAACCGCCATGAAAAGGAGGGCCACTCCAAAAACAGGGTATATCCTGCCAATGATTTTGTCTACCGGCAACATCGTGGCGATTACATAATAGGCAAAAACTACAACAATCCAGAAAGTCATTGAAGCATAACCTGTTGTCATGCCTGAAAGGATTTTTGCAGGTCCCAGGATGAAGACCGTACCAACCATGACCATTAAAAAAACCGTAAAAGCTCGCATGAATTGTTTGGTGAATTTACCCATGTAAATACCAACAATTTCAGTTATACTTAGACCTTTGTGCTTAATGGAGAGCATTCCGGAAAAGTAGTCGTGCACTGCTCCTGCGAAAATTGCCCCAAAAACAATCCAAATGTAGGCTACCGGGCCCCACATGGCCCCTGCAATGGCTCCGAAAATTGGACCAAGGCCTGCAATATTCAGAAATTGGATGAGAAATACGCGCCACCATGGTAATGAGATGTAATCAACGCCATCGGCCATTGTTATTGCAGGTGTTTTCCGTTGTGAATCTGCTCCGAAAACACGTTCAATATACTGGCTGTAAATCGAATAGCCCAGGAGTAGTACAGAAATAGAGATCAGGAATGTAATCATTGTGTTGATGTGTTTATTGTTTGATTAAACAATTTGTTTCAATACCTTGATCTATCAAAAGACCTGTAAAGCAATAACCTTCTTGATTAAAGTGTATGCCATCTCGCAATAAATAATCAGTAAAATCCCATAACGGTGTTTGAATATCGATGTATCTGATACTTTCTTTTTTTGCAATTTTTTGAAAAGCTGCATTTAGGTAACGGACTCTTTTGGCGCCCCCATGATATTTTTCTTTCAGGACTGTGTCTTCGCCAATTGGAGGTGGCGATATTGTAATGATTTCCGGGCAATGGGTGTTTTTGTAATATGTTCTGACAGAATCGATCAATTGACTGTAAAAGCCTGGTACTTCTTTAAGCCGGTCATGAAATACTTTCTTACAATCATTGGTGCCGAGCATGATGAGAATCTTGTTTAACCTGTTCTTTTCCGGGTCGTATTTTCTCAGGTGTGCAGAGATGTTTTTAAGCGTGTTCTTGGAGGCAAGACCAGAATTGTCAAATCCAATGGTGTTTCCCGAAACGCAAGTGTTAATAAAAACATCGTTGAATCGTCGTTCCTGCAATTGGTCGACCCAGCCGCCTTTGTTGTCACCATTGGAGTCGCCAACGGCAAGAATGATTTCCGACGGAACATGGTTCAAGGCCGCTTCTGGTAGCATTTCATGTCCACCTTCAAAAATAACGATCTGTATTTTACCTTCAAATTGCTTTTTGCAGTGGATGTCTCTGTCAGCAATTTTTTCTTTCTTTTTGCCCGGAACAAAACGACCTGTAACCATCTGGTGTATACTTTCACGAGAAATAATCGCATTGGCTGCAGACGGATTATAATCACCTACCACTTTGTTGTACATTTCCAAAGAGTGCGTTATAGGAACTGACCCTTCGTAGCCGTCATGAATGCCGGCATAGATATAAAGCTTGCTATTTATTCTTTTTTCAAAAGGAGTGCTCATGTATAGCGGAGACCTTTTTTGTGCTTCCTGCACATCCATCTTCCAATCTTTTCCGGTAGTGGCCAATGCTATATCGTTGGCATATTTGCGGTCTCTGCCAATCGATTCGTAATACCATTTTGTAAGATCGGAAATAGGCACCCAGGCCGAAAATGTGCGGATATCGTGCTCCGATTGCATGAAGGACAGGAGTGTGGCATGGCCGCCACCACTAACCCCGATGACATGGATATTGTTGAGGTCAACATTGCCTTTTTCGATGGCATAAGCTATGGCATCATCAATGTCACTTGTGACAAGTGGACTTCCGCATGCCTCGGGGGTATTATTGGGACCACGAAAATTTGGGCGGATATAATTGTAGTCTTTTTCCAGTATTTCCCTGATTAGCGGGTCTTTTTGCTGGTAGTTGTTGCTCCAGGTATGCAGACTGACAATGAGCGGTTGTGGCTTTTGGTGATTTGTAGCATAAAAATAGGCCTTTTGTATTTTCCCATCTGTTGTTGAAGGGATTTCCACATCCTCGAAAACTTCTGGCCAGTCCGGGCGTGAAGTATCATCCCACGTTGGGTATTGAGCGGTAGCCGCCCCAATGCAAGATATTAATAATATATAG
This sequence comes from uncultured Bacteroidales bacterium, assembly GCA_964472385.1. Classification (GTDB taxonomy): domain Bacteria; phylum Bacteroidota; class Bacteroidia; order Bacteroidales; family UBA12077; genus JAGXLC01. Next base: position 1,553 of record CAYYLT010000280.1, on the reverse strand, counting down.
AAAGAAAAGGTTTTCATAAATTTATCATTTATAGACAGATCGTTTTTATCCAATCGCAAAAAGATGAGATAAATTCGAAAATTATTGAATTTATTTCTACCATGCTGTCCTATTTGTCCATATTTTTTGACCAGTTTACTGCATCAGGACCACCCCCAATGAATCCACCACCGTGAACATAGGCAACAAGCGGGAAGGGTTCCAGCTTGTCGTTCGGTGGAAGGTGTTGGCAATAATCCCCTGGCCATTGTATTCATGGGCTGCATCGAATTCTATTATTACTGGATATTTCAGGTCTTCCACGTAATCCTGTACCGGGTGGTAGTTGAAGAAGTCATGTGGCGTTTCTTTGACCATGACTTTTAAGCCGGGATGGTTAATATGCGTCATGGAATCAAGTATGACATCACGATCCCATTGATCATGCACAAACGTTCGGATGTGCATTTTTTTATTCATCTCATCTATGACAATATTTGCAACGGTATCTACCACCATGGCCATTTTCTCATAGTCATTTAAGGATTTTGAATACTGGTCGCGGATACGTGAGCCGGTTTCAATAAAGGTGAAGACTATTCCGTCGATATTTGGCAGGAGGGAAAACATTTCGCGGTAATCGTTTCTGAACCATTTCCAGAATTCGGGATCATCTAAGTTTAGTCGTCGGCCGTTATCTGTTTTAATTAAATAATCTTCCGGATAATAATCCAAAGGATAAAAGGCCCTGTCCCAAACGAATACGTCCTCAATTCCTGCCTTATGGGCGCTGTCGATAAGCTGGCTGGTTCTTTGGCGTCGCCAGTCGGTTCGTACATGTCGCAGATCCATTATCAGGTGGTGTGACAATTCCAGATGATTGATCTTGTAATCATGGCTTGCGTTTATTACTTCGCAGCCATTTTCAAAATTGTCCGAAAGAATATTCCACCCTCTGATCCCGACAGGGCGTTCGTTTTTCGTAGAGCAGGCAGTCAATAAAAACAAACTGCAAATAATTGTTATTGTTCTAATAGTTATTTAATTTTAAATTTCAAATCTACTAAAATAGAATTTTTTTTTCATAGATTAATTCTGCTAAAGTTTTGATATGTAACTATTTTTCGACTAAAGTGTAACCATTTTACTCTTTTGACATTGTGGAAGCTGTACTTTTGAATTAGATTGTTCAGTTACTTGCAATTGGAAGTATTTTTTATCTGTTTTTCCTGTTATGAAGTACTTATATCTGCTTTTTGGGTTTGTTAGTATGGCTTTATTATCTTGTGATTCAAGCAAGCCTTCCAGCCACGAAGCACCGTTCTTCATCAGCGGGATTTATCCGCATTTGGCTTATTATAATCAGGAGGGAGAATGCGGTACGGGAGCTGTTGTTCCCTGGGCCGGAAGCTTGTGGTTTATTACTTATGGACCGCATCTGCCTTATGGCTCTTCCGATAAATTGTATGAAATTTCAGAGAATCTTGAAATGGCTGTCAGACCGGAGAGTGTTGGTGGAACGCCTGCAAACAGAATGATACATAAGGAAAGCAATCAGCTTTTTATCGGACCTT
>CAYYLT010000279.1:0-4503 GCA_964472385.1 uncultured Bacteroidales bacterium | reverse complement strand
AAAAACGATCGTAAAAATCAGACAAAATACCATTTTTCTGTACAAATAAACGAAAGCGGTATTACAATATGTGAGGCATTTTGATGTAAATTAATTAATGTTTGATATAGCATTGCATTTTATTGACGAATGCAGCCTGCATACAAACAACACGGTTTCCTGTATTTTAGGAATTCGGATAAAATCTTATTAAAGGTTTGTATATCAATAAAAAAAATGCAATGTTTTAGCTATTCAGTTCAATAGCCATGGAACCTTCATGCGTCATACATTGCCTTGTTGCGTAGGCCGGTGCATGCAGATTTTACAGGTTCTAATCTACATGAAAAATCATACAAGGAATAGGAATAAAAGAAAGGTTAAAATAAAGTATGCTAATGATCTGCATTATTGTTATGAAAATAATCATTCAATAGCAATACCAGTTCAATGGATTCTTTAATCTTCTCATATTTTTCGGGATGGTCAACTATCCAGGACTCCCAAAATTCATTCTGTGCATGAGGACCTTGCAACACCCATTCGATAAAACTTGAATCCATTACAAAATCTTCAACAGTATATTGTGTGTAATCCATTACCTTGTTCATAAAACGCAGCATAAAAAAAGGCCTACAAATAGTAATGACATATCATCTGTATTTATACTCATTGTACGGGCAATTTTATAAAATTTTATGAACCTCACAATACCAAACCCTAACCTGTATGATTCATACCGCAAGATTTAGGTATATACAAAGCGCCGAAAGCCGGCGAGGTAATTGCCTACTTCGGTTTTCGCATTATTCATATACACCATAGCAATATAAACGATTCAATTTAAGCGGTTTAATTTTTTCGTGTATAAGGAAGGCTAAACATGAATTCCGGAGAAATCAAACTTTCGGAACCTGCAGGAAAGTTTAAGGGGATATAATGCGAAAGCGCTTGCTTCCATTGAAAAAAGCTGGAACATACAAATTGATTTGTATATTTGGCGAAGCATACATCATTTCATGCCAAAATTTATTTATCAGACAATAGCAATTTGAGCTCATCCAGGGTCATTTCTTGCTGTTCACCACTTTCCATATGCTTCACAGTGATTACTTGTTTTTGCATCTCCCTTTCACCTGTCATTCCTACATAATCAACACCTTTGTTATTGGCATAGGTCAACTGCTTCTTCATCTTAGCAGGATCCGGATATATTTCGGACGGAATATTTGCCTGTCGCAATTCATGCAGCAGGCTCAATACATGTACAGCTTCTTTCCTGCCAAAATTCACGAACATAATTTTCGCTACAGGCAGCATTCCCGGGGGAAAATCATTTTTCTTCTCCAATAAGTCGTAGATACGCTCTGCCCCAAAGGATATACCAACACCGGAAACATCGTTTAATCCAAAAATACCTGTAAGATCGTCGTAGCGCCCGCCTCCGCATAAACTGCCCATCTCATCATCCAACGCTTTTACTTCAAATATAGTGCCTGTATAATAATCCAATCCACGGGCCAATCGGGGGTTAAAGCTTACCTGATTATTCAAGGCTAATGCTCCTGTATATTCCAATATATCATGCATTTCTTCGATTCCTGCTTTACCTTCATCATCAGAAAGCCATCCCCCGAGATTTTCCAGTATCTCAAGGTTAGTTCCTTTCATTTTAAGAAAAGGTTCAAGTTTTTCCACCGCAGCAGGTTCAATACCTCTTTCCACTATCTCTTGCTTTACATGCTCATAGCCCACTTTTTCAATTTTATCTATGGCGGTTGTTATGGCGGTAAATTTTTCAGGTTTTCCGATAAAATGGGACAATCCTTTAAGAATTTTTCGGTTATTCAGCTCAATAACTACTTTGAGATGTAACCTCGAAAATACCTCATCCATGATTTGTATAAGGTCAACCTCATTTAGCAGTGAATGGGTACCAATTACATCCCCATCACACTGATAAAATTCCCGGTAACGTCCACGCTGTGGCTTATCAGCCCGCCATACCGGTTGGATCTGGTATCGTTTAAAGGGAAAAGTAATCTCGTTCCTGTGTTGAACAACAAAACGTGCAAAAGGCACTGTAAGGTCATAGCGCAATCCTTTCTCAGATATCCTGGATGACAGCTTCTGTGAGTCTTTCTCCTTCAAATCATGTTCGTCAACTTTTGAAAGATAATCCCCTGAATTAAGAATTTTAAAAATTAGTTTATCTCCCTCTTCACCATATTTGCCAAGTAGTGTGGACAAATGCTCCATTGAAGGTGTTTCAAGCGGTTGAAAAGCATGCTGTTGAAAAACATTCCGGATGGTATGAAAAATATAGTCCCGTTTAACCATGACTTCAGGAGGAAAGTCCCTTGTGCCTTTGGGAATAGATGGTTTTTGTCTGGCCATAGGAAAATGGTTTGATGATTCCCACAAAGATAGAATTTTCAGGAGGGAATAATGTGGAAAAGAAACTAATAATTGTCCGGATAATCTTTAACTATCTGAAGGGTAAGCATCTGATTGCATGCATGAGCCTGTATTATTCACAAGAAAATTTTTAAGCAAAAGAATATGCGTGTTTTACTTATTATATTCAAAAATTTCGTTCTTATGGACATTTCCCGCGCGTGCCAATTTTTGGGCACCAGATGCGTTGCGAAAGCCTCGAAGCAGGGTTTGCTGAAAAAGTCTCTATTGCAAGACTTTATGGACAAACCCTAATGACAATCCAACAGATTGTTGTTTAAGGGTCATGATATCTTTTCCAATGTTCCTTCCATCTCAACGCCGGCTTTAACGAAAAGAACACCTACCGGGCAGGCTTTTTCCGTATTTTCCAGGCATTTCTTCAACTTATCTATCGGGGCGTCAGAACGCACGCTTACCGTATAATTCACTTTATCGATGGTTTCAGTCCCTTTATTCGCATCCATCTCTACTTCCATTTTATCAACTTTAATGCGCATTTTTTCTGCCATTTTTTTAAATATGGTTGATATACAACCTGCCAGGCTCATTACGGACAATTCAAGTGCGCTGGCTCCAATATCAGTTCCATCAGGCAAATCGGTGACCACGGAATGTTTGCGGCCATTATCTATTACTGACTGGTATCCATCTATTAATACTGATCTGGTTTTCATATAATTTACCTCCTTTTTTTAAGTAATCGCAACCAAAGAAATGCATATTATTCTCCTAAACAAATGATATATATCAAGTGTTCAAAAAAGCGGCAGGGTTTTATTCTGGTAGGTTAATTAGTGTTTGTAGATAAAGTCCAACTTCTTGGTTGTTGCTCAAAACCTAACCTGTGTGATTCATTTTTTGTGAATAATACAGAATAGAACAAACACTTGAGTTTATAGACAGACCCTAATTATACCGCTGTGATGCAAATAACAGAAAATACTTTTGGGGATAAAAATCAATATTTTAACCGAGCGTAAGGAATAGCATTCAGATCATCAAAAGCTCCATTCCGGTATTTATAGTACCCCACAATACCGATCATAGCAGCATTATCCATGGTATATTCAAGGGGTGGAATATACACATTCCAGTTGTAATCGCAGGCTGCCTGATTGACGCCATTTTTTAAACCGGAGTTGGCGGCTACTCCTCCTGCAATTGCTATTTCCCTAATGCCGGTAGATTCCGAAGCCTTGATAAGTTTGTGCATCAATATATCCACAATGGTATATTGCAGGGAAGCGCAAAGGTCTCGAAAGCGGTTCCGGAGAAATTTTGGATCATGCTGCATGCGGTCCCGGAGAAAATACAAAAAAGCCGTCTTAAGACCGCTAAAACTATAATTCAAGGCATCAATCTTAGGGCGGGTAAATTGAAAGGCATGGGGATCACCTTTTTGTGCCTCTCTATCAATAACGGGACCTGCAGGATAGGGCATATTCATGATCTTACCGCACTTATCGAAAGCCTCGCCGGCTGCATCATCAATTGTTTCGCCAATAACCTCCATATCCAGATGATCACGGACCACAGTCAACTGGGTATGGCCACCGCTAACAAGCAGACATAAGAAGGGAAAGGCTGGTGACCGGTGATGCTTACTATCAGGGTTTCTGATGAAATGCGATAAAATATGCGCCTGTAGATGATTCACCCCTATAAGTGGAATATTTTGAGCAAGCGCGAAAGCCTTAGCAAAGGAAGTCCCTACTAAAAGAGAGCCAAGCAGTCCCGGTCCCTGCGTAAAAGCTATCGCATCAATCTGATCCTTATAGATCTCTGCTTTACGCAGTGCCTGATCGACAACAGGGATAATATGCTGCTGATGAGCACGGGAAGCAAGCTCCGGTACAACTCCTCCGTAATTTTGATGCACCTGCTGCCCCGAAATAACATTCGAAAGATTATATTCGTTCTTTAAAACTGCAGCAGATGTATCATCACACGACGATTCAATGCCTAACAGGGTTATATCCATCATTTTGGTATGGTTTATGCTATCTGTATTAACCTGTATTATTCATGCGTCAAGTTTTGGGTAGATGCAAGGCGTCGAAAGCC
>CAYYLT010000278.1:0-4538 GCA_964472385.1 uncultured Bacteroidales bacterium | reverse complement strand
TAGCTGATGTACTAAAGACTTTTTCAGCAAACCCTACTTCGAGGCTTTCGCAACGCAGCAGAGGCCAAAAATTGGCGCACTCGGAAACAATGAATAACAATAAAAATTTTTGATTACAATAAGTAAATTGCGAATATGCTTTTGCTTATAAATGTTTTTCCATTTTTCATGAATAATACAGGTTAGCATGCTGTTTTGCTTATAGCCGGATGAATCATCCTGAATATTTAACCACAACCCCTATAAATAGTTTATAAAGCTTTATGTATATCATGTTATGATTCAATATGTTGCTGATAAGCGGTAATATTTTTTTTCAAGTTTTTTCCATAAACAAAAAAACATATTACCTTTGCCGTTGGTTTTAAAAAAACGATGCTTCAATCTAAACCAGCCAGCTTAGTTCTAAGCGACGGTACAGTTTTCCATGGTAAATCTTTTGGTTTTGAACGTTCAATTTCAGGTGAGATTGTTTTCAATACTGCTATGACGGGGTATCCTGAAAGTCTTACAGATCCTTCTTATCATGGACAAATTTTAGTATCCACTTATCCCTTAATCGGAAATTATGGTGTTCCGGAAGAGATAACCGATAATGGCATTCACAGCCATTTTGAATCTCATCGAATTCAAGTCAGTGGTTTGGTTATCTCGGATTATTCTTTTGACTATAGTCACTGGAATGCTGCCAAAAGTCTTTCTGCCTGGCTGAGGGATAACCAGGTCCCCGGAATTTATGGGGTTGATACGAGGGCTCTGACAAAGATTATCCGCGAGGAAGGAGTTATGTTAGGGAAGATCCTGATTGATGAGGAAGATGTGGAGTTATACGACCCCAATCAGTATAATCTTGTAGAGCAAGTGAGCACACCGACGGTTCAGACCTATGGGGATGGCAAATACAAGGTGGTGCTCATCGATCTGGGTTTGAAAAACAATATCATCCGTTGCCTGGTTAACAGAGATGCTACGGTTATGCGTGTTCCATGGGATTATGATTTTCTGAATGAGGATTACGATGGCCTTTTTATTACCAACGGGCCCGGGGATCCCAAAAAAGCTGACATTGCCATTGGAAATATCAGCAAAGCTTTGACACGCGATAAACCAGTTATGGGCATCTGCCTGGGCACACAACTTATGGTGCTTGCTACCGGTGGCGATACCTATAAACTAAAATACGGACACCGGAGCCACAACCAGCCAGTGCTGCTTGAGGGAACCAACCAGTGTTTTATTACTTCCCAAAACCATGGTTATGTAGTGGATATTAATACATTGAGCAAAGACTGGGAATTGTATTTTACCAATTTGAATGACCAGACCTGCGAAGGCATTAAACACCGGAAACATCCATTTTTCGCCACCCAGTTCCATCCTGAGGCCTCCGGAGGTCCGGTGGACACAGAGTTTCTTTTCGATGATTTTACTGCATTGATGAAGCAATATACCGATAAATAAAGGATTTGATGGTTATTAAACGGAAAAAATGATGAAAGATATCGCACCACATATAAACAAAGTTCTTGTCCTTGGCTCTGCTGCTTTGAAAATAGGAGAAGCCGGTGAATTCGACTATTCGGGTTCCCAGGCATTGAAAGCTATGCGGGAGGAGGGTATACAAACTATCCTTATTAATCCGAATATTGCTACGATTCAGACTTCGGATGATATTGCCGATGAAATATATTTTCTTCCTGTGACCCCTGATTTTGTTACGGAAGTCATCAAAAAGGAACGACCCGATGGCATATTGCTTTCTTTCGGGGGCCAAACAGCATTGAATTGCGGTGTAGCGCTTTACAGGAATAAAATTCTGGAAAAGTACCATGTTAGCGTTTTGGGAACACCCGTCCAGGGGATTATTGATACAGAAGACCGGGAAATCTTCAATCAGCGGCTCAGAGATATCCAGGTGAAATCGGCTAAAAGTATTGCAGCCATTAATCTCAAAGAGGCAAAAGATGCAGCTTCGGAACTGGGTTATCCGGTAATCCTGAGAGCAGCCTACGCGCTTGGGGGACAGGGAAGTGGATTTTGTTTCAATGAGAAAGAACTGGAAAATACTGCATCTATCGCTTTTGCACACTCTGAACAGGTTTTGATTGAAGAATCCCTCAAAGGATGGAAGGAGATAGAATATGAAGTCGTGCGCGATCATTACGACAATTGCATCACGGTTTGTAATATGGAAAATTTTGATCCTATTGGTATACATACCGGGGAGAGTATTGTTATTGCTCCATCTCAAACCCTCACCAACCGGGAATATCATATCCTCAGAGAACTTTCTATACGAATTATACGACATATAGGCGTTGTGGGAGAATGTAATGTCCAGTTTGCTTTAGACCCGGTTTCAGAAGACTACCGTGTTATCGAAGTTAATGCTCGATTGTCGCGGTCCAGCGCACTGGCCTCCAAAGCTACCGGTTATCCACTCGCTTTTGTCGCTGCCAAACTGGCATTGGGTTATGGATTACATGAGCTGAAAAATTCAGTCACTCAAACAACGCCTGCATTTTTTGAACCTGCCCTGGATTACATTGTATGTAAAATACCCAGATGGGATCTGAATAAATTTATTGGCGTATCCAACCAGATTGGCAGCGGTATGAAAAGTGTCGGAGAAGTCATGTCCATAGGAAGAAACTTTGAAGAGGCCATACAAAAAGGATTGAGGATGATTGGGCAGGGTATGCACGGTTTTGTTGGAAACAGTGATGTGGAAACCGAAATCCTGGAACAGGAACTTTCAATACCTACAGACCTTCGGATATTTTACCTTACAAAAGCTTTTTATGAGGGATATGCAATTGACAAAATATATGAACTTACCAAAATCGACAGTTGGTTTCTACAACGGCTCAAAAAGATTTTTGACCTTCATCTGGAGTTGAAAAAATATGACACATTGGATAAACTGCCCGATGAATTGCTGAGAGAAGTCAAGAAGAAAGGGTTTTCTGATTTTCAGATAGCCCGTTTTATCATGAATAGCAAGGATGATCAGATAGGCATGGATATGTTGAAGGTGAGAGAACACCGGGTTGAAAGGAATATATTGCCCTCCGTTAAGCAGATCGATACGCTTGCCGCCGAATATCCGGCACATACGAATTATTTATACCTTACCTATAATGGGGATGAAAATGATATTCCCTTTTATCACGACAACAAATCAGTTATCGTCTTAGGATCCGGCGCTTACAGGATAGGAAGTAGTGTTGAATTCGACTGGTGCGGGGTCAATGCTTTAAATGCCCTTAATAAAGAAGGATACCGTTCAGTCATGATCAATTATAACCCTGAAACCGTCAGTACAGATTATGATGCTTCTGACAGGCTGTATTTTGAAGAGTTAACCCTGGAACGGGTCATGGATATTATTGATCTGGAGCGTCCTTATGGTGTTATCGTTTCCACTGGCGGCCAAATTCCGAACAACCTGGCACTTCGATTGCATCAGCAAAATGTTCCTGTATTGGGAACATCTCCTGAATCCATTGACCAGGCAGAGAACAGGCACACATTTTCAGCTATGCTTGACAGGTTGGAAGTTGATCAGCCCAGATGGAAGGAATTATCCACGGTGAACGAAATATATCGTTTTATTGAAGATGTAGGATTTCCAGTGTTGATCCGTCCGTCATATGTGCTTTCAGGTGCTGCTATGAATGTTGTTTCCAATCGAAACGAACTGGATGGGTTTATGGAATTGGCTGTCAAAGTCTCTAAACAATATCCCGTTGTGGTGAGCGAATTTATCGAATATGGCAAGGAGATTGAAATGGATGCTGTGGCCAATAAAGGAGAGATTGTTGTGTATGCCATATCTGAACATGTAGAATTTGCCGGTGTCCATAGCGGTGACGCTACTTTCGTTTTTCCTGCACAGAAAATATATGTGGAAACCGTACGCAGAATAAAAAAAATTTCCCGTATGATTGCCCAGGAACTGCAGATTACCGGTCCCTTTAATGTACAATTCATTGCAAAAGATAATGATGTAAAAGTCATTGAATGCAATTTGCGGGCAGCCAGAAGTTTCCCTTTTGTATCGAAAGTCTTGAAAACCAATTTTATAGAAATAGCTACCCGTGTTATGCTTGGCCAGGATGTTGAAAAGCCAGTAAAATCTTTGTTTGATCTTGATTATATTGGCGTTAAGGCACCCCAGTTTTCTTTTTCCAGGCTGCAGAAGGCAGATCCGATTCTGGGAGTGGAGATGGCCTCTACAGGAGAAGTTGGATGTATTGGGCAAACCTATTATGAAGCTATTTTGAAAGCCATGCTTTCTGTGGGATATTCCATACCAAAGAAGAGTGTGCTGTTATCATCCGGACCAGCACGCTCCAAACTGGAAATGCTTACGAGTGCACGTATGCTGATTGAAAGAGGATATGAGCTTTATGCTACCAAAGGCACCCATGATTTTTACAGCCAAAACGGGGTCAATACGACAATTCTTCACTGGCCCGATGAGGATCAGCAGCCCAATACCATCGATTATATCAAGCAAAAGAAAATTGATCTCG
>CAYYLT010000277.1:0-4559 GCA_964472385.1 uncultured Bacteroidales bacterium | reverse complement strand
ATGCAGCAGATGCCCAAAAATTGACGCACTCGGAAAAAATGTATAAATTTTTTTTTGAACATCATGTGTAAAATACGCATATTCTTTGGTTTATAAATGTTTCTTCATTTTTTATGAACAATACAGGCTATAAACAAAAGTAGAATGCACATGTTAGGATATATTAAAGTATTTGTATAAGTTTGTATCATCAAACCATAAACTAAGCAGTATCTGCCCATAAAGTCAGATATGATTGCATAGAAGCAACTGAAAACACAAGGCCACATGATCGATTTTAATGATTATACGCTAGATAACGGTTTACGTTTAATTGTACACAAAGATGAATCCACGCCCATTGCCACGGTTAACGTGTTATACAATGTGGGAGCAAAGCATGAGAACCCCGAAAGGACAGGCTTTGCACATCTATTTGAACACCTCATGTTCGAAGGTTCCGTGAACATTCCTTCTTACGATACACCATTACAAAAGGCAGGTGGAGACAACAATGCCTTCACTTCAAACGACATCACCAATTACTACCTGACCCTGCCGGTTCAAAATATCGAAACTGCTTTCTGGCTGGAATCCGACAGGATGCTGGGAATTCAATTAACCAAGGAGAAAGTGGAAATTCAAAAAAATGTGGTTATAGAAGAATTCAACCAGCGGTATCTGAATCAACCCTATGGCGATGCCTTCTCTTTACTCAGGTCACTGGCCTATAAAGTGCACCCATATCGGTGGTCTACCATAGGTAAAGATCCCTCCCATATCAAAAATGCTACCCTGGAGGAAGTGAAAAATTTTTTCTTCCGTCACTATGCTCCCAATAATGCTATTATATCCATTGTCGGAAATGTCAGACCCGATCACATAAGAACGCTTGCAGAAAAATGGTTTGGTAAGATCCCTGAACGACAGATTGCCCGAAAAGAGATCCCAAAGGAACCGCATCAAGAGGAACCCAGACATTTGGAGGTAAAAAGAGCGGTTCCGCATCATGTCTTGTATAAAGCATTTCATATGTGCTCACGCAATCACCCCGATTTTTATATTACTGACCTGATCTCGGATCTTTTGGGCAATGGTAAATCCGCCCGATTATACCAAAAACTTGTTAAACAAAGCCAAATGTTCAGTACCATTGATGCATTCATTAGTGGAGATATTGATGAAGGGCTGCTTATCATAACAGGAAGCCTTTCTGATCAGGCGAATATGGAATCTGCTGAACGAACGCTTAATCAGGAATTGGACCATCTGCGCCAGCATAAAATAACGGATGAAGCGTTGCAAAAAGTAAAGAATAAGGTTGAAGCTGTTCATACTTTTAGCAACACCAGCTCGCTGCATAAAGCAATGAACCTGGCATATTATGAGTTACTGGGTGATGCCGAAAGGATTAACATAGAGCTCTCCCAATACAATAAAGTCACCCCGGAGCAGGTTAACCGCGTTAGCCGGTATTTGCTGAATGAACAAAACGCTTCTACTTTATATTATTATGCAGAAAAAGAGTAACTTATGAATGATACGGAAAGAAAAACACAACCCAACATTCAACCCATACAAACCAATTTTATTCTTCAAGCTGACAACTTCAGATTGAATAACCATATTCCTGTGTATGCTATTCGCTCAGGTACAGAAGAAATAGTGAAAATAGACCTGCTCTTTCGTGCAGGCAACTGGTATCAATCTAAGCCTCTTGTTGCCACTGCCTCTAATGAGATGCTCCAGGAAGGTTCAAAAAAATACAGCTCAGAGGAGATAGCAAAGCATATGGATTATTATGGTGCCTTGCTCAGAATGAACACCAACAAAGATGTTGCCTTTATCTCGCTTCTCACCTTAAAAAAATACCTGAAAGAAACCCTGTCTATGCTGATGGATATCATAACCCAGCCTATTTATCCACCCGATGAACTCGAAACCTATATCAGTCAAAAAAAACAGGATTTTTTACTCGAACAGGCAAAAGTGAATAACCTCTCCAGAAGAAGATTTAATGAAGCTTTGTTTGGCACTCATCACCCTTATGGGAACATGCTGCAACTGGAAGATCACAACAATTTAATCCGTGACGACCTGGTTCAATTTCACCAAAACCATTACTACCCTTCCAATTGTGAAATGTTGCTGACTGGGAAAATTGATCATACCGTATATCAAGTGATCGAAGAATTGATGGGTAAATCGCAATGGGCCGGAAAGCAATCCACTAAGGTACCCGATTTTACACCTTTTACTACGCAAGAAACAGAGATCCTTACACCTGTCGATCATGCTGTTCAGTCGGCTGTAAGAATTGGTAAAATCCTTTTTGGGAAGCACCATCCCGATTACCCGGGGCTGCAAGTAGTTAATACCTTGCTCGGCGGTTATTTTGGATCCAGGTTAATGAAAAAAATTCGAGAGGAAAAAGGGTATACCTATGGTATACAATCTATGCTGGTACCATTGGTGAACGAAGGCTATTTTGTGATTGGCTCAGAAGTCGGTTCCGGGGTGTGCCGGAAAGCCATCTCTGCCATCTATGAAGAAGTAAAAAGATTGAGAAATGACAGGGTCAAAGCGGAAGAATTGACCATGGTGAAAAACTATATGATGGGGCAGCTGATGAGGGCTTTCGATGGCCCCATATCCATTTCCGGTACTTACCTTTCCTTAATGGAACTTCGCCTGAAAGAAGATTACTATCAGCAGATGATCAATACCATAAAAAATATCTCGTCAGCGGATATACTGGAGCTGGCCAACAAATACCTGAATGAAGAAGATATGATACGCTCGGTCGCCGGAAAATGTGAATGATTCACACACGTTGTTGCCTCTTTGAACGTTTGACAAGTTTGAATGTTTGAGGGTTTGAGGGTTTGCCAAGGAGATTGAGGGTTTGATTGGAAGTTGATGAAAAATTGGCAGGCAGGGAATCGAGAACCGGAAACAGATAGTGCAAGTGAATCATTTAGCAAGGGTATGAAAAAAAAAATAATTATAAAACATTTTTTACCGATCACATTTTTGCTGATGAATATACAGATATTCTCGCAAGACGAAATTTTACCTCCTCAACTAAAAAATGTTACTGTAATTAATGACGAAGGTGATGTTAAGGTTTATTGGGAATTACCTGAAAATATAAATTTTGACCTTATTATTTCCCGGGATTCATTTATTGTTGGGAATGTGGTTGGAATAAAAACCATTATAGATACAAGCATCAATACGTGGATAGATAAAAAATCAAATGCCAATGAACTACCTCGAACCTATAAAATATCCTATAAGGATGTAGGTCAGGAGCCAAATCAACCAGGTCAATATGAAAGCAATTTATTTAATACCCTTCATACTTCCATAACGATGGATACCTGTAAAAAAAACAATGATATCCGATGGTCCCGATATGTAAAGTCTTCCTGGAAAGATTTAAATGACACGATTTCCATTCACTATTATAATATCTGGCGATCTGTTGATGGAAATGATACTGTTAAAATTGCGGCAATATCACCGGAAGACACCTCTTTCACCGACAGAAACATTGAATACGATCGCATTTACAAATATTATATAGAGGGGGTACTGAGTTTCGATACCACCATTAAATCGATGTCGAACCGCGTGTATATCGACACCGACATGCCGGATGATCCGGAATACATAAATTTTGACCGGCTGGGCACCGACAACGGAAAAATCAACATGGAATTCAGCATTGAAGAAAACTCGGAACTTGTAAACTATGTACTTCTACGATCTCAAACGCCGGACGGGCTTTACGATACGATCAAACGATTTGAAACCTCGGCACTCAACATCAAGTATACCGACAATCCGGGGAATCCCAATAAAAACATATGGTTTTACCATCTGGCATCCGAAAATAGTTGCGGTGCACTGACTACCCGTTCGGATACCCTGAGCAACCTTTTGCTTAATGTAGCCAAAGAAAATTTGATGAACCAACTCGACTGGAATGAATTGAATCACATCAATAATAATGCAAATATTACCTTTAACCTGTACAGACAAATTGGCAACCAGGAAAGGGAACTACTGAACGCCAGCTATGAAGCTCCATATTACGACAATAAGGTCCAATTGTATGAAGGGCAGGGTAAAAGTGCAAAATTCTGTTACGAAATAGAAGCTGAAATCAATCATGAAGCAGGATACCGGTCAACCCTTTATTCCAACAGGAATTGTGTATACGTCAAGCCCAGGGTCTTTCTTCCCAACGCCATTATTCCCAACGACCCCAACAACAATACCTTCAAACCGGAATTTACCTTCGAGCCCGATACCTACTTGCTTATCGTCTACAATCGCCAGGGTGTTAAAATATTTGAAGCAAAAAACAAAGGTTGGAATGGCAAAACACGCAACGGTAAAGAAGTTAAACCAGGTACTTACATTTATTATCTGGAATTTAAAATTCCGGGAGAACCCTTGATCCGTAAAAGAGGTGAAGTTACCGTGGTATATTCCAGGTAATATTGATGCTGCACACAGTAATAAAATAAGGCACTGATTATAATAGCTTTATGCAAGCTTTCATTTCGACC
>CAYYLT010000276.1:0-4573 GCA_964472385.1 uncultured Bacteroidales bacterium | reverse complement strand
AAGTAGGCGACTACGTCGTCGGCTTTTGACGCATGAATAATACAGGTTACAGGGTATTTTAATTTCTTATCGATGCCTGAGTAACGGAGAAAATTGGAATTAGTTAATGACAATAAAACCTTTAGAGCGCTTTTTGCTCAACTCAAAAATATATTGTTATGTCATTAATCAGGTGTCCGATTTGCAACAGCCAAATATCAGAAAGTGCGGAAAACTGCCCGCACTGTGGTTATCCCATTTCAGCGCTCGCTAAGTTAAAGAGCAGCATTCAACCTGTTAGGCCCAAAAAAACCCTTGTAGATGCCCAATGCATTTATGCCTGGATCAGCATCATTCTGGGTGTTATTTTTATTGTTGCCGTTCCCTA
This sequence comes from uncultured Bacteroidales bacterium, assembly GCA_964472385.1. GTDB lineage: Bacteria > Bacteroidota > Bacteroidia > Bacteroidales > UBA12077 > JAGXLC01. The sequence goes on along the minus strand of CAYYLT010000276.1, from coordinate 4,206 downwards.
TAACAACTTTGGGGGTATTGTTGCCAGGGCATCCGGCACAGCACTTATTATCATCGGCCTGGTATGGGGATTTATCATCGGTTTGGAACGATGGTGGCATCATTAAATCGGGTTTGCTGAAAAACACATAAAGCCTTATAATCAACAGGATATACAGATATATTGTTTCTGAAATGTTTATTCTACGATGATTTGTTTCGCATAAATGCCAACGCCAGTTTTAATCCGAATATAATAAGCACCGGATTTCAGCCCGCTAACATCAAAATCAAAAAAAGAATGATTCTCGATTTTGATTTTCTTTATCCATACCAGCTTACCCAATGCATCAAACATCTCAAGAGTCAAATTTGAATCATGCGTCTTTTCCGGAACAGCAATGCGCAAATTGTTTGATACCGGATTGGGGTAAACCAATAGTTGATTGCGCTCTGCCAAATGTTGATCTAACTTTACTGGTAAGTTGAATACGAAAGTATCGACCACACTCGGAGACCATTGACCGATGGCATCTTTAAACTGAAGATGAACAATCGCAGTATCGCCATCTTCATACTGGTCAACTGGAATGCTCAACGTGGTTTCCCTGGGATTTTGAACACCTGAAAAGATTCGCTCGATGGGAGCACCTCCATTGTCATCAAACCAATACCGGTATCCGGCAATATAATTGCTTTCAGCACCTACCGGGTAGTTATAAATGTAACGTTTGATAACATTAGTGGGGTTACCCAGATTATCCAGAAACAAGAGGCTCAACACATAAGCACCCTTGCCCAATGTTGTCAAATCCAATCCGAATGTTGTATCCAGGGTGTCCTTTTGCTCCTGAAAAATATGCAATTTCCTGTTATAGAAATCATTATCGATCCAGTATTCGCATGCGGCAATATGTACCAAACTATCTCCCTCCGGTGTTTTGGTCATGCGTTGGGTTAAGATGGGGGAATATTCACCGTTCGTATTCTTTAAGCGAACATGGATCGAATGCCTTCCTGTCTGAAGGTTTTTCATCTCTAAAGCCAAATTATCGTTAAGATTGTGTTGTGGTGTTATGGGATGCGTTTTCCGGGTGGAAGGATCACCATCGAACCAGTATTCCAGTGACTCCATCATAGTATGAGCCTTACCAGCGGGAGTTGATACAAATCGTTTCATTAGGATGGGTGACCATTTGCCCTCATGGCTTCTGAATCGAACATATAAATGATGGCGCCCCTCGGGTAAGGAAGCCACAGGAACAGGTATGGAGCCCTCAAATGTCATTTCCGGAGTGATAGTTTGAAACTGGTTATTGGCATAATCCCCGTCTATCCACCACTGCATGCCGGTGATATTATCTTGCGCCAGTGCGGATACTGCCATCGCACCAATAAGAATTTGGATTATCAGTAATCTCATATTTATCCAATATCTGATTAATAATCTCTTGCAGAAACTTTCACCTCGATATTCAATGTCCCGCTTTCATCGGTGGTATTGGGTATATGAATTTCGTGGATATAAGGATAACTGGTTATACCGTCGGTATAGGGTTGCAAATGGCCGTAGATACCCGCATCCTTACCACCAATACCTGCTCCGGCTGCCGGGCTGCCTGATTTCAAATGGTAATCGTGTTCATAATCAAATTGTGTGCCGCTAAAATTAACAAAAATCTCATCTGCCGCAACCCCGGTAATATTATCAATAAAAGTACTTGTACCCGTACCCGAAGAAAAGTCATACACAAAAACATTGTTATTGAAGGTATGGTTATCATCATAAACCAGCGGATTGCTGTCATATAAAAAGATGTTGTCATTGAATACCACCCCTTTGTTTACGCGAGTGGGATCATTTAAGAAGATATTGTTGCTTACGGCTACGCCTGCATTAAAATCACGGATATCCCCTGTTATAATGTTTTTTTCAATGACAACGCTTTTGGCATTTTTACCCAGGATATTGCCCCTTACAACACATTCCGATATCACAATGTCTTTAACATCATTGGTAGGGTTATTGGCATCATTGTAGGTACCACCCAGTTGAATTTCGCCGGCATTGCATCTTATGAGCTTAATTCCGGAGATGGAAATAAACATGTTATGGTTTTGTCCATTAGCCAAATAAAGGTTATTAAGGTAAAAGCCTTCGAAAGTACAGCTGTCTGCGCCATCCACCAGGTAAACATTACCAAGGATCCTGGAAATACCGGTAGCAGGTTCATTATTTGGATAATGTCCTGTACCCACAAAATGCAGCGTTTTATCAATTTCAGAAGTCAATTGAAAAGAACCTCCGGGAAAGTACAAGGTATCGCCATCCTCTGAGGCATCCAGGGCATCTTCAAGAACTGTAAAAAACGCGGGACTGTTCCCGTTCTGCACGGCAATTACCGGATGCTGTGTATAGCTGGTATGTATTGCAAGGATACATACAATAACTGTGCTCATTAACAATGTTTTCATCTGTTTAAAATTGAATTAAGTAAATGTTTTGGTGAATGAATTTAAAATGGTCAAATGATCATGTTAGATAATCCAAAAATAGGTGAAAAAAACCATCGGAACCATAAGACGGGAAAGAATTAACGATAAATTCATACTGCCATATGATATAATTAATATTGCATGAGCAAGAAACGATCAATAAGAGAAATTAGAAATCTTAATAATATATTGTTCAGGATCTTTGTAAAGGTAACGGACGCACGGGAATATTTAAGGATATTGATAATTTGTGAAATATTTGATATTTTTACCATAAAAGTGAGTATAGGTATTTATCGAAACAAGCCATTTAACCAGCATTATTCCTGGCATAGATTTTTGGCGCACCCGGAAAAAATGGATAAAAAAATGCTTTGAAAATAATAATCAAATAACTAATATTCAGTAATATATAAAGATTTTTCCACTTTTTATGAATGATACAGGCCCCTAAAAGCCAGGCTTTTTCTCATTACTCCTACACACAATGTCAGTCTAAATAATTCATTTTAAATAATTTACCTTTGTTGTGTATAAGGGAGGCTAAATTAATTTGCAAAGATATGATGCACCACAATGACACAAAACCTGATACATATTGTTTATGTTAGCTTTGCCATTGGGGAGCTATCTGAAAAACAGCTCCAGGACCTGCTGAAAAGGATTCGAAGAAAGAATAAAGAAAAAGGGGTCACAGGTTTGCTGTTATATAATGATGGGAGTTTTATCCAGGTTATTGAGGGCACTCAGGATACCATCAAGCATCTTTTTGAAGTCATTAAAAAGGACGGACGGCACAACAATATTGTCAAGCTTTTGGAAGAACCTATCGAGGATAGGGCATTTCCAAACTGGTCTATGGGATACCGGCGGCTTACCAAAAAGCAATCAACAAAGCTTCCGGGATATTCAGACTTTCTGAATGCCGAAAATCCGGCAGATTTCCTAAAAGGAACTACCCAGCAGGTCATATATCTGCTGGATAGCTTCAGAAAATTCACATAACCAGCGTTCCGAAATAAGCATCCATAGGAATGCCTAAAAGAACACATGCCATCTTAACGTACGTGAAATCTAGCTTTTCTGAAAGCAACATCCACCCACAAGCATTATTTCAGGATGATCTTCCTTACATCTGTTTCATCCGTCAATTGATAATTCAAGATATAGTTTCCTTCTGACAGATCCCGAAGGTCAATCACCTGATGGATTGTATTTTGAGGCCATTGTTTTTGGTAAACCATGCGGCCATTCAAATCTGTAGTGAAATCATGCTCGTCCCCATCTTTTCGGGATATGGTGTTTAATATGCCTACAACAGTTCCTTCAGCACGGTTCTCTTCAATGGTAGTGTCCGACAAAACAATATCATCGGGAATCCAGTTCATAAGCACCCTGAGGGTATCCGACATAAGGGACAAATCGGGATACCGGTCGTGTTTCATATAACAAACATAATCACCAATATCGGTTGCAGATGGCGATGCTTGCTGGTAAGCCTGCCCTGTACCAATGGTATCCGTTTTTTTTACCCACAGGTAATCCTGTGCTCCGGAATGATCCTATAACAATTCTTCTATATCCAGATTGAAAGCGCTGCCCTCATTCCCTACCTGCTCTTCCGCGGTGAGACCTAACCTGCATTATTCATAAAAAATGAATAAATATTTGTAAATGACAGAATAACAGTATTTTACTTATTGTGTTCAATCATTTATATTTTTATTCATTT
>CAYYLT010000275.1:0-4573 GCA_964472385.1 uncultured Bacteroidales bacterium | reverse complement strand
TTTCAGGCTTTGGCCGAAAGACGGCTCATATACCCAAGCCGGCACCTTTGTTTATCCGCTGAAACAAAAATGGTTTGCCAACATGACCCAATCCGGGAATGAACCGGTTTATGTGAACGGCGCAGAAAGGATTGGATCAGAAAAAGTCTATTACCATGCAGGCCATGATATAGGTGGGGCTGAAGGTATGGATGAGGTTGTAGCTGCAACCGACGGACTGGTGATTTCTTCAAAAAAAGATACGTTAGACGGATATATGGATTTTCCCGGTAGCGTCCGGCCGGATGTGGTTTATATTGTGGATCACCGCGATTGGTATTACCGGTACAGCCACCTCGACAGCATACTCCCCTCCATTCAGCCGGGAACCAAGGTAAAGAAAGGCCAGCATATCGGCTTTATGGGTAAGCAGGGCGCCAGCGGAGGCTGGGTACATCTGCACTTCGATATACATTATAAAGATCCGCTAACCGGTGCCTTTAAAATAGAAGATGCCTATGCCTATTGCTGGGAGTCTTATGTAAAACAATATGAACCGGCTATCATTGCTGTTGCCCGGCCGCATAAAATATTATATGCCGGCGAGGAAACTACCCTGGACGGCAGAAAATCCAAAAGCTTTGCCGGTGAAATCGTCGATTACGATTGGACCTTTTGTGATGGCACCACCGCAAAAGGGCCCGTTCAAAGCAGGACTTACCAAAATCCCGGTGAATACAACGAAATACTTCAAGTAACCGATTCCAGGGGAAATGTGGATTACGATTTTCAGGTTGTTCTGGTGTATGATATAGATCAGCCGGGAAAAGCCACACCCTCCATCCAGCCGGCTTATTATCCTACACTGAACATACAACCGGGTGAACCCGTCAGATTTTTTGTTCGGACATTTGGTACCAACTTTGGTCAAGAAACATGGGATTTTGGGGACGGCTCACCTCAGATTGCGACCAGATCTGAGATCATACCGGGTGAGCATTTCAGTAAAGGGAAATTTGCAGAAACGGTTCATGCTTTTTCCGAACCCGGGGATTATATCGTAAAAGTAGAACGTTCCAATGAAGCGGGCATCAAAGCCATTGCCCATCTGCATGTTGTGATTCAGGATGAATAAGCCGGAAAGTACCATTAATCAGATCGAAAGGTTTGTTTCCCCTGCTCTTTAGTAAAAAATATATGTACAATCGAAAAAAATGAATTACACCAAACCAGCCATATGATGTGTTTTAGATTGAAAAGTATTACATGGATTCTCTTATTCCTGTTGTCAGACGCAGGCTTTGCACAATCCTGGCGCAGCAGCCTGTATCCTGAAGACTGGCAGCCGGGTTACACCGATAGTGCAGGACGGTTCCTGCATGATTTTTCTTATGCAGGTTATCACAGCGGTTTAAAAGCGATTCCTTTTATCGAAGATAACATTGTGGATGTAACGAAACCTCCCTACAATGCGGATAATACCGGGGAAAAAAATGTCACAACCCTTATTCAGCAAGCCATTGATGATGTCGGCTGTGCCGGTGGCGGTGTGGTGTTTTTACCCCCCGGAGAATATGCCATATCCCTGCAGGGACAGGAGGCATTGTTAATAAAACACAACCATGTGGTCTTGCGGGGGGCAGGGGCTGACAAAACATTTCTGAAAAACACCTCGACGAATATGCGGTTCAAACGGCTCATCCGTTTCAGATGCGATCAAGGCCGGTGGAGCAGACCCTTAGGTAAGGTGGTTGCCATAACGAAGGACTTATTGCAGCCCACAACGGAGCTCCCTGTCGAAGATGCTTCTGTCTTCCGTAAAGGTGATCTGGTTATTGTCATCAATGACTGCACGGAAGCCTTTATCAAGGAACATAATGCTGAGGGATTATGGGATACAAGACTCACCGGACCCAGATTTTGCAGGTTTGTGACGAAAGTTAACCCGGATAAGCATACCATAGAAATCGATGCGCCCACGCGCTACTTCCTGAAAAAGCGGGATCATGCCAGGGTTTACAAAATAGGTCCGCAGATGGAGGAGTGCGGCATGGAGGATCTGTCCATAGGGAATATCCAAAATCCGAAAAAAGGCGGCTGGAAAGATCAGGAGATGTGGAAAACAAAACAATCCGGCCCTTACGAAGTGCATGCTTCCACTCTTATTGGCTTCAGACGTGCTATGAACTGCTGGTTGCGTAACGTGGCTACTTATCGCCCGAGGGAAAATAAGGATGATGTCCATATCCTGTCTATGTGCCTGAGGATCTCTGAATCAAGGTTTATTACCATTCAGGATTGTGATTTCCGAAAGCCCCAGTATGAAGGGGGTGGCGGAAACGGTTACCTGTACACCTTATCCGGCAATGATTGTCTGGTAATCAACTGCCATGCGGAGCACAGCCGGCACAATTATGATTTAAACAGCATGAGCAGCAATGGCAATGTTATATACAACTGCACATCCACAGATCCTTATGGACCGAGCGATTTTCATATGTTTTTAAGTATGGCTAACCTGTTCGATTCATTTGTTTCGGATGGTGATTATATCGATGCCCGGTTCAGGCCCTGGGGAAGTAGATATATTCACGGCTATACAGCTACACAAAACGTGATGTGGAATACAAAAGGATTAAAACCTCATCCCTGGGAAAATTTTGTGATCGATGCACGGCAGTTTGGCTGGGGATACGTTATCGGTACTTCCGGTCGGGTAGATTCAGTCAATACACAACCTGTAAGCGGGGTATTCCTGGGATATGACTTTGACACTTCACCGGAAGATTTTGTGGAAGGAGAAGGCCGGGGGGAATCATTGGTACCCCAGTCCCTGTATTTAGATCAACTCAAAAAAAGAAAAGAGAGCATGAAAGATCAACCTGATTCAGCCGAAATTCCACAATTGTGATATATTTGTCCAAACTTAGTTTGAAAAATCATCATGCATAAGATGCTTATTTTTCAAGAATGGATCAAATAAATACAGGATAAGATGATACATTTTTTTTCAATCATTGGTTTACTGCTGGCGTTTATGCCGGCAAACAAAGAGAAAATTCTTTTTGAGGAAACTTTTACTTATCCTGACGGGGTATTGCCTTCCCACTTTTGGAGCGAAGGCTGTCAGGCGTCAATCCAAAATGGCCGGTTATTTGTAGACGCCGATACAACCCAGCCCAGGGTAGCCACGGTATGGCTCGATAAAAAGTTTTCCGGGAATATCAAAATTGAATTTGATGTGCAGGTTGTTGCTTCAAGCGATACAGCCAACAACATCAATAATTTTGTGATGTATTCCCATCCACAGGGTAAGAGCCTGAGAGAAACTTCCGGATCGCGGAAAAGTGGCAACTATCCCCTATACCATGAGCTCAATGGTTATATCTTTACCTATCTGGCTGTCAGTGACAAGCCAAATGCAAGGTTTCGCTTCAGGGATTGCCCGGGATTTAACCTGGTTGATGAAAATTTTACCGCAAATTGTAAGCAGGGCAAAACCTATCATATAACCATCATCAAAAAAGGGAACCGTTTTCAATACTGGACAGATGACACGCTGGCCATTGATAAAATCGACAATGCAGCTAACCCGGTGCATCATTCCGGGTTATTTGGATTTCGTACCTGGCATACCGCGCTTTGGTGGGATAACCTTGTCGTAACACAACTGAATTAACTATAGTCTGTCTATAATGTTCACTGGCTGCGTTAAGCTCGTTTTTCACGTCACTCATTTACATCAAGTCAAATCCTGGCATTCAAAACGCGCAAGCCTTGCCAGCGAATATTCTACACGAGACTCTTTAACGCGTATCTGACTTAATGGACAAACCCTAATTAAATATTATATTGAACCTTATGAAGAAATTATATTTAAAGATGTTGCTGGTAGCGCTTGCGGTTTTTTGTTTTACATCAACTACGGTTTTTTCCCAGGCCTGGCGCAGCAGCTTGTATCCTGAGGACTGGCAGCCCGGTTACACCGACAGTACAGGCCGGTTCCTGCATGATTTCTCTTATGCCGGATATCACAGCGGTTTAAAAGAGATACCTTTCAGGAATGAAAATGTTGTGGATGTAACCAAGCCTCCCTACAATGCTGATAATACAGGGGGAACGGATGTCACTGCCATTCTGCAGCAAGCCATTGATGATGTCGGCCATGCCGGTGGCGGTGTGGTGTTTTTCCCGCCCGGAGAATATGCCATATCCCTGCAAGGACGGCATGCGCTTGTGATCAAGCATAATCATGTGGTTTTGCGGGGGGCCGGAACCGACAGCACTTTTTTGAAAAATACTTCCACAAATATACGGCATAAAAGCTTGATTATTTTTAGGCCCGATCAGGGTAGATGGAGTCATCCCGCGGGCAAAGCGGTATCCATCACCAAGGACCTTTTGCGCCCGGTAACTGTCATACCGGTTGATGACGCATCTGCGTTTGCTGTTGGGGACCTGGTAGTCTTGACCAGCGATTGCACGGAGGAGTTTATCCGGGAACACCGCAGCCAAGGAATATGGAAAACCAGTTTGACCGGCCCGCGTTTCTGCCGCTTTATCATGGAGGTGGACCGGAAGAACAACACCATTG
>CAYYLT010000274.1:0-4655 GCA_964472385.1 uncultured Bacteroidales bacterium | reverse complement strand
TCGCCCCAATTCGGCTAAACATATGGATTCGTGGGTGAATTGGTACCTTGTAAAGGGTAATAAATAAAATCTTATAATACTCCCCTAAATTCAGACCACTGTTTAAGTTGAAAAAATGTATTAAATTTAAGCAGTAGTTATGAAGATAAAAATGAGATAATTGAACTATCCAAGAATAAATTTGGAGGTAATGTAGCTTTGAAACAGGCCCAAATTGAGGATGAGGAAATAACAATTGAAGATTATAAGGAATAATTTAAATTCAATTGTTTGGTAAAGTTTTTATCAAAAATTAAAATACGATTACATCAATACCTCCACTCCTCATGTGCCAAAGGGGCCTTGTTCAGTTCGTCTTTCCTTAGCCGCCAATCCGGTAAATGATAATCCATCAGCTGGCTAAAACGTTCCGTGTGATGGCGTTCAAAAAAATGAATCATTTCATGTACCAGAATATATTCGATGCAGGATTCAGGCTTTTTGGCCAGTTCAAGGTTTAACCAAACGCGACGGTCTTCAATGTTACAGGTACCCCATTTGGTTTTCATGATCTTGATTCTCAGTTCAGCGATTGGCACATTTAGTTTTTGTTCCCATTTGGGGCGCAGTTCATTGATTACATTGGTTAGTTGTTGACGATACCATTTTTGCAATAAGGTCAGTTTTTTATTCCGGTCAGCTCCAGGGAGTACCTTCATTTGCATGGTATTGTTATTGATGAGCTTCACCTCCTGTCTGCCTTCTGACTCATCTACATCCAGACGGTACCTTTTTCCCTTGAAATAATGGGATTCTCCCGTTATCATCTCACGTTTGGATTGCCTTTCCTGGTATTTAAACGATGCTTGTTGCTTCTTGATCCAGGGTAAACGGGAAACCACGGCAAGCCGCACGGCTTCATCATCCAGGTGTAATGGTGTGGCTGCCCTTACCCTTCCATTTGGAGGATATACGCCAATGTGGAGGTTTTTGATATCCTTCCTGTCTATCTCTACCGGTATGCCCCTGACCTCAATATATCTTTTTTCAATATTCATGTTGGTTCCTCGCTATTTCCAGCAAATTATCAGCCAACTCGTCATAGTCGCCAATCACAGATTTAATCGCTCTCCTTATTTTTCTTTCCTTAAATATATTGCCTCGCCAACTCGCTTCCCTGGCGTTTTGAATGGCTTTATCCAGCTCTATTGCTTTTTGAGTTTTTACCTTTTCAGGATCTTTATTGCCATAGGGTTCTCCCGGGTCTGCTGCCTGATCCACCTCAATTTCTTCAAGATTGTCATATAGAGATCGAAGGGCGGCTGTTGTAATTCCTTCGGGATAATCAATTCCTGATTCCGGTTTTCGAACTTTTTTGGCCAGATCGATGACTTTTTCCAAATATTTCTGATAATCGGTAGCTTCCCTTCTGCGTTGCTCAATCAGTTCGTCCAGCAAATGCGACATTTTTTCGTAGTATTTGGGATTGACCGGCATCTCGTCAATGATAAGCCGGCGCACGTTGTTTTCAATCGTTTCCGACATGGATTCCGGGTTGTTTTTAATGGAATCGGGCAGTACATCAGTACCTTTTTCATCCCTTTCTACAATGAGATCCACCAGGGTCATGTCATCAAAGCTGGCAAGCGTTTCGCTTTCCTCTGCCCTGATATAGGTGTCCAGCAGATGCCGCATGGCTGGTTCGTAGACTTTCATATCTACATAATCCCCGCTGGCTATCTTGACTTCTTCTCGGACTTTTTCAAAGTGATTTACCTCTTTTTTAATCTTATTGGCTTCTTCCGGCGAGTAACCGGCTTCCTCCATTTCATTGGCCAGGTTGGCATAAGCCCTTACATAGGCTGAGGTTAATTTATACAATTCCAAACGCTTCGGTTCGTTGTCTTTTTGAATATCCGGCCGGTCGCTTGGGCCAACAAAGTATCTGAGATAATTTGCTGTATCATAAGGAGGCTCTACAGGCTCACACAAAGCCTTGATGGATTCCCGCACCTCTTCAAGTCTTTCTTTGCCCTGTTCAAGCCTGTCTTTCAGCAAGCCTTTCACATCTTCCTGATCATATCCGTCCAATGCCTCGCTGGTATAATCTTTAATGGATTGCTCCAGGGAACGGAACAAATCTTTGTAGTCTATGACATATCCATATTCTTTATCTTCCGTATGCAAACGGTTCACCCTGCAGATAGCCTGAAATAATCCGTGGTCTCTCATCTTTTTATCGATGTACAGGTAGGTGGCAGGAGGAGCGTCAAAACCGGTAAGCAATTTATCTACCACGATCAACAATTTCATCTGACCCGGCTCCTTGGTAAATTTATTTTTGACTTCCTCTTCAAACTTTTCTGTTTTTCTTATTGCTGTTTCTTCCGGTTCATTGAAATAATCAGAGAGCATGCTGCGATAGATCTCATATTTCCGCAGCTTTTCAGTTTCTCCTTCTCCGGTTTCTTCGCCTTTGATATCGCTATGATGAGGGTTGTAAGATGTAACAATCGCACATTTGCTTGCCAGATCCGTTTTTTGAAACATTTCATAAACCCTGCAGGCAGAATAGATGCTTTCTGTTACCAGCATGGCATTCCCTCTGCCGCTTTTTAAACGGTCACGCAAGGCCATATCCATAAGAATATCCGATACGATCTTGTTCAAACGGTCCTGCGAACTCAAGACTTTTTTCAATGTTCCCCACCGTTGTTTTACCTGGGCTTTCCCTAAATCCGACAAGCCTTTGGTTTTTACTTCAAACCATTTGTCTATTTTATCCTGTGAAGTAAGGTTTTGTTCAATATCCCGGGCTTCATAGCGCAAGTCAAGAATGACACCATCGGGCACTGCTTCATCAAATTTATAGGTATGAATGTAAGGGCCAAATACCTCCACGCTTTTTTGCTTGTCCTTTTTAAGCAAGGGGGTACCCGTAAAACCGATAAACATAGCCTCCGGCAACAATTCCTTCATGGCCCGGTGCAGCTTCCCTGATTGGGTTCTGTGGCATTCGTCCACAAAAACAACAATGTTTCCTTTGGCCTGAAAATCCCTGCCTGCATTTTTTTGTAGCTCCTCTAAATAAGCCTCAATATCTTTTTCGCTGATCTCCTCTCCTGAGCCGAATTTATGGACAAGTGAACACACCAGCCATTCTTCGTTCAGGTTTAATACATTGATCAGGTCGGCTCCGCTTCGGGTACGGTAAACATCTTCGTGAACCCCTTTAAAGACAGATTCAATTTGTTCATCCAGCTCTTTGCGGTCGGTGATCAGCAAAACCCTGGAATTATCAATATTTTCCCTGATCCATTTTGCCAGCCACACCATGGTGAGGGATTTGCCACTTCCCTGGGTATGCCAGATAATGCCGCTTTCCCATTGCCGGACATTTTCCTGGGCAGCACGAACCCCAAAATACTGGTTGTGCCTGCATATTTTCTTGGTTCCCGCATCAAACACCATAAAATCGTGGATGAGTTCCAGCATTCGTTCTTTGGAACAAATCAGACCGAGTTCCGTTAAAAGCGGATCATTTTCTAATGGGGTATACTCCTTTTCCTTCCACCGGAGCCAATATTTTTCGGGCGTTTCGATGACACCGTACTGCAGTCCTTCCGTATCATTGCCGGCCATGGTCAATTGCACAGTAGAAAAAAAGGAACGGATGAAGTCTTTCTTCTGGCTGTCCAGGTTTTGCCGTATGCCTTCAGTTACTGATACGGTAGAACGTTTGAGTTCAAGCACTCCAATAGCAATACCATTTATGTAAAGCACCACATCCGGGCGTTTGGAATGCACCCCTTCGATGGTCACTTCTTCGGCAAAGGCAAAATCATTGTTTTCAGGGTGGTTCCAGTCGATCAGCCAAACGGTGACGGTTTGCTCACCGATTTCCGGCTTTATTTTTACGCCATAGCGCAGCAGACCATAGAAGGCTTTGTTGGCATCGTATAATGTTTTGCTTCCGCTCAGGGCCTTTGCCTGGTCAATGCTTCTTAAGGCTTTTGTAATGACTTTTTCTTCATGCCCTTGCTTTGTCAGCCAATCGCGTAAAATCTGTTCTTCCACCTGGCTGTTGTTTTCACGGTCTTTCCAATAACCCAGGTAACGATAAGCCAATGTATTTTTCAGAAAGTTTCTTACTTTTTGCTGGGTTTTAATCTCTTTTTGGCCGACGGTGCTCATATATACATTTTTTATACTTTATTTTCCCTTTAAAAGTTGATGCCTTAATTCTTCACCCTTATCCGTAAGCCGGTATTTTTGTTTGCTGCTTTTCGGTTTATCAGGAATGGTCATTTCTAACACCCCAATTTTAAGTGCTGGCAGTAGGTAATTATTTCTAAAGTAGTCTTCATGACGTAATCCTAATCGCTCTTGAATTTCAGAACGTTTAAGCTCATTATTAACCGCCAGTACCAAACGCTTAACTTCATTTGAAACTTCCCCGGTACTTCCCCGGTACTTCCCCGGTACTTCCCCGGTACTTCCCCGGTCAACATCTGTAACTTGCCCGGTACTTGGTCGGTACTTGGTCGGTACTTGGTCGGTGCTTGTCTGATCATCTGATAACCACTTAGGATGAACCGGCAGGATGGTAAGAAAGTAAGTACACTGTTCATCGGTTTCCAGGCTTGGTGCAGGGGAGCCGTTGTTGTGCATAGCCC
>CAYYLT010000273.1:0-4663 GCA_964472385.1 uncultured Bacteroidales bacterium | reverse complement strand
GGATGCTATATTAACAGCATCTTCAATTTCAGAATCAAGCAATTCGGCAAATGCATCAGCTATATCTTTCACATACATAAAATCGCGGTAATGTTGGCCGGGTGAACATGTAGCAAGTTCATTTTTAATTAATGAAGAAATTACATAAGCAATTAATCTTTCTGTTTTTTCATAAGGACCAAAAGCAAAAAATATTCTACCCCATGCAAAGCTGATATTATTTAATTTTGCAAACTCCTTACCTATTGAATAAACAGACTTTTTACTAATTCCATAAAGTGAATTTGGCTGTAGAGGTGTAAGATCTTCTATACAATAGCCGTAATTCCAATCATACTCCGCACAGGAACCAGCACCAACAAATCTCTGACCCCCATTTCGCTGAAATTCACGAAGTAAATGTAATGTAGATGATATCCATTCAAGATTAATATTTGAATGCCAAAATTTACCATGTTCGGTATACCAGCTAAAATGAAGAAGATGGGTTGGTTTAATCTGTTCAAGAAGATCAGTAATTTCTTTTTTGCACAACAGATCCGTTTGGCACCATGTTATGTCAGAATCAACAGGTAAATGCTTTCTTTTACCTGAAGTGGTAGCATAGATATTGTAATTTTTTTTTTGCAATAATGGAATACAATGCCTGCCAATAAACCCATTGGCTCCTGTAACTATGATTTTTTTCATTGAATAAAATCCTTGTAGTTTTGATCCTTTTCAGAAATGGCAGTGACGTTGATTGGCCATGAAATATTGAAATGAGGATCATTCCAGCGAATTCCCCGTGCATAATCAGGCTGATAAAATTCACCCATCTTATAGTGAACTAAAGTTTGGTCATTCAATGTTTGAAAACCATGAGCAAATCCTTTGGGCACATATAGTGATTTTAATTCCTTGGATGAAAGATAAAAAGCCTGCCAGTGACAATAAGTGCTTGATTTTTTTCTTAAGTCGATAATTACATCAAAAATTTCGCCAGCATAACAGGTAACTATTTTTACCTCGCCAAATGGTTCTTGTTGGTAATGCATACCACGTATCGTGCCTTTATTGACGTTAAACGAAACATTAGTTTGAACATATGATGCGTGTAGTCCCAAATCACTAAACTGCTTTTCGCAATATTTTCTTGCAAAAAATCCACGCTCATCTTCGTATTTCTCCAACTCAAACAGAAATACTCCTTTAAATTTGGTATCCAAAAATTTCATAGCATTACATTATTAGTCAATAATTTGAACCTCCGGAACTGGAATTATGAATTTACCTCCCCAATTCCGAATAAAGCTATTTTGTTCAATTATTTCATTTTTTAGATTCCATGGTAAAATAAAAAGATAATCAGGTTTGTCTTTTTTAATATTGTCAATATGTTTAACTGGAATATGAGTTCCCGGCAGATATTTCCCGACTTTATATGGATTCCTGTCAACTACGTAATCTATGATATCTGTTCTTGCACCACAATAATTCAAAAGCGTATTACCTTTTGCAGCAGCACCATATCCAACAATTTTCCCCCCCTTGTTTTTTAATTTGATTAATTCAAGCAGCAGATCTCTTTTCCATTTGCTTACTTTTTGAGAGTATTTTCTGTAGGTGTTTAAATGATCCAAGCCTGATTTGGATTCCTTGTCTACTAAGTCTGCAACTCTTTTTGAAGTTTTAAAATTTTCAGTGTCGTCATGTGTAATATAAAGACGAAGTGATCCTCCGTGGGTTGGAAGTTCTTCAACATCAAATATATGCATACCGTGATGTTGAAAGATTTTACTTACACTCAAAAATGAAAAGTAAGAAAAATGTTCATGATAAATCGTGTCAAATTGATTTTGATTCATCAATTGCAGAAGATGTGGAAATTCAATAGTTGCAACACCAGTTGGCTTTAGAAGTAGTTTAATACCCCCGACAAAATCATTGATATTTGGTACATGGGCAAGAACATTATTTCCAATTATCAAATCTGCCGAGCTGCCTGCATCTACCATTTTTTGTGCTAATTCTACCCCAAAAAAATCAATACTTGTTGGAATTCCTTCCTCTATTGCTACTTTTGCTACATTTTCTGCTGGTTCAATACCAATTACAGGTATATCATTATTTTTAAAGTTTTTCAATAAATACCCATCATTACTTGCTAATTCAACAACAAGTGAATTCTTTGAGATATTAAATCGCTGGATCGCCATTTCAGTATATTCACGAGCATGTTCTAACCAGGAATTAGAGTAAGATGAGAAATAAGCATATTCACCAAAAATATGTTTGGGTGATTCGAATTCCTGGAGTTGCACAAGCAAACATTTATGGCATACGTATGCTTTTAAAGGATAAAATATTTCAGAATTTTCAACTTTATCTTCTGCTAAATAAGCGTTCGATAAAGGAGACATACCAAGATCTACGAATACATTTTTAAGAGATTCATTACAGAATCTGCATTTTTTTTTATTCATTATGAAGATTATATATTTTATTTATGCAGTTAGAATTACTTCAACTTACTATCATTATCAGAATTGTCTTTCAATAACTTTTCAAATCGTTTAAGTTGAAGTTCGCTAATTTTCTGACTTTCTTCTTTATTATTCTTGTAGTTTTTATACCATTCAACTACCCATTCAAGGGATTTATCCAATGTCAGAACAGGATACCAACCTAACATTTGTTGAGCTTTTGAACTGTCTAGTTTCAGAGAGTACGCTTCATGAGGATGTTTGAGTTTGTCGTATTCAAAAGAAGCACCATCACCCCATAATTTGATTATATATTCCACAATCGTCAAAACATCTTTTGCGTCATTTACCAAAGGACCAAAATTCCATGCATCTGCATTTTCTGCGCCATCCTCATACAATTTTTCAGCTAATAACAAGTAACCGTTTAAAAGATCCAGAACATGCTGCCATGGCCTGGTAGCTTTAGGATTTCTTATTAAAACAGGTTCTCCGGAAAAAAATGAACGCACCATATCGGGGATGAGTCTGTTATCTCCCCAGTCACCCCCACCAATTACATTACCAGCTCGTGCGCTAGCCAATCCAACACCATGTTTTTGATATGAATGTGGATGATAAAAAGATTTTCTATAAGACGATATCACCAATTCAGAACATCCCTTGCTGGCAGAATATGGATCCCATCCACCCAAGGCATCCGATTCTCTATACTGCCATGGCCATTCCCTATTCTCATAACATTTATCACTTGTAATACATACTATAGATCTGACAGTATCAACATATCGAATTACTTCAAGGATATTTGCAGTACCCATTACATTCGTCTGAAATGTTTCTATCGGATTATCATATGAATTCCGTACAAGAGCCTGAGCCGCCAAATGAAAGACAATATCCGGTTTAAAACTCTTTACCTCTTTTTTTAAAAAATCAAGATTTCTGATATCCCCAAATTTCGAATCCATATTTTTTTCAATATCAAGCAGAAGATAAAGATTTGGGTTAGTATCGGGAGGAAGTGAAATGCCTTTTACAATCGCACCCATTTTTAATAACCAAAAGGTGAGCCAGGCTCCTTTAAAACCAGTGTGTCCGGTGATAAGTACTTTCTTGTTATTCCAAAAATTGTTTCTTATTCCCAAATTCTCCATTCTGCCTCACCTGATTGCCATTTTTTATTCAGAAATCGTTTATCACGCAATGTATCCATTGGCTGCCAAAAACCTGAGTGTTTATATGCAGAAAGCATTCCATCATTAGCAAGTTGTTCAAGAGGTTCATTTTCCCAGGTGGTATTATCGCCATCTATCAGGTCAATGACTGATGGTTCCAGTACAAAAAATCCGCCGTTTATCCATCCGCCATCACCCTGTACTTTTTCTTCGAATGATTTTACTTTCGAACCATCATGATTTAAAATAGATGCACCGAATCTTCCGGGTGGTTGTACCACGGTCATCGTAGCCGGTGTATTTTGATCTTTATGGAATTTAATTGATTTATTTATGTCTATATTTGCAACTCCGTCGCCGTATGTGAAGCAAAAAGTTTCATTGCCAATAAAATTTTTTACTCTCTTTAACCTTCCTCCCGTCATCGTGTCTTCACCGGTATCTATTAAAGTAACTTTCCAGGGCTCAACTTCATTTTGATGAATTTCCATTCTATTTTTTTTGAGATCAAATGATACATCAGATCCGTGAAGAAAATAGTTTGCGAAATATTCCTTTATTATGTAGCCTTTGTAACCAAGACATATAATGAAGTCGTTGATTCCAAAGTGTGAATAGATTTTCATGATATGCCAAAGGATTGGTTTTTGACCTATATCCACCATTGGTTTGGGTTTAATAGCCGTTTCTTCACTTAGTCTCGTCCCGTATCCTCCTGCTAATATAACTGCTTTCATAAAGTGTGAATGAGCTTAATTTGAATTTCTAAAAAGTTGGTCGTTCGTATTGTGAATGTACTCTTTGTACAAAAGTAACAAAAAAAATCAGAGTGACAGAGTTAAAATATTCTAAATAACTTAAGTTTGATGGACTGCCTGTTTACCGGGTATCCGCTACTTGGTGTGTTGGGCATGCAGGATTGCCAAGGCGAGCTGGAAATTTGCATTAGCATAAACGGTAGAGGCCGGCCACTGATAATTCGATCATAGAGCGCAGGTCCATGAAGATCAAATAAAAATA
>CAYYLT010000272.1:0-4686 GCA_964472385.1 uncultured Bacteroidales bacterium | reverse complement strand
GGCTTTCGACGCCTTGCATCTACCCAAAACTTGACGCATGAATAATGCAGGCTAAACTGATTCAAGAAAAGAAAATAATAAACAGCATACCATATTATGGAAAACATTCAAATTCCCCAATACAGGAAGGTTTACGAACTGTTGCGAAGCCATATTGAGCAAGGAATATATCAGGAAGGAGATATCTTACCCAGTGAATATGAACTATGCAAACTTCATCGCATTGCACGGCCCACAGTACGTCAGGCCCTGGATGCACTGGTAAAAGACGGATATATCAAAAAACACAAGGGTAAAGGAAGTATCGTATCCCAAAAAGATCCCAAAACCATCGGTATATTATCCATCGTTGGCACTACCTCTGCAGTGGGAAAATCAAATTTACAAACACGGATTGTTGTCCCGCCAATATTGGAGCAATGGAATGAGCCCTTCTTTTTCACCCTTTCTAAACAGGAAAGGGAATCAGGCTGTATTCGCCTGGAGCGCTTAAGAATGGTCAACAATGTACCCGTATTCTACGATATCAATTATCTGCCCAACATCAATCTGCCCAGATTTGCCACACGCAATCTGGAAAACAAATCCCTGTTTGAAGTATTGCGTAAAAATTATAAGATAGATATTACCGGAGGAGATCAACGCATACATGCCTTACCTGCTAACAAGAAGACAGCTTCCTTTCTTCAAATCCCTGTTGGTCAACCTATATTGAAGCTGGAGAGAAAACTGGAAACAAACCGAAATGAATATTGCTTCTATTCGTCGCTATACTGCAATACCCAGGAATATTCCCTTTACGGAAAATTTTAGTGTCATCAAAAATTTTGCATAATCCTTCTCTGCCCTAACTTGTATTATTCATACGTCAGGTTTTGGATAGATGCAAGGCGCTGAAAACCGACAATGTAGTCGCCTGCTTTGGGTTTGCTGAAAAACACAAAAAATGCCTCTCATAAATAGGATGCATACATTTATTGTTTGCAACATGCAGGGTTTGTAGCAAATATTCGGTAACCGTGCATTTTTCAAGATAAAATGTATTTGAATAAACAAGCAAAACACTGATATTTTTGCGATCTACAAAATTTTTCCATCTTTTATGAATAATACAGGATAGATGGGTATGGCAAGATATTTTTTTGTTATTTTTGAACCTGACGTAATCCAACTCTATGATTATTGAAACCAGGGCTTTTGCACGTGCAGGTTTATTGGGAAACCCCTCCGACGGTTATTATGGAAAAACCATATCCATCATTATCCGGAATTTCAGTGCTCATGTCACGCTTTATGAAAGCCCTGAACTGATTATAGAAGAGCAGGAAGTGGATAAAAACCAATTTCGCAACATCCATCAACTCATTGAAAATGTACGATCTACAGGTTATTATGGAGGCACACGGCTGATTAAAGCTTCGATAAAAAAATTCGGAGAATATTGCCGGGGAAAAGGCATTAAGCTCAACAACAAAAACTTCACCATTCGTTATCAGACTTCTATTCCACGTCAGGTTGGCTTGGCAGGATCCAGCGCTATTGTTACAGCTACCATGAATGCCCTGATGCAGTTCTACAAGGTCGATATTCCAAAACCCTATCTGCCTTCTCTTATCTTGTCAGCAGAAGTCGATGAACTCGGAATCAATGCAGGACTTCAGGATCGTGTTATCCAGGTATATGAGGGATGCGTGTTCATGGACTTTAACAAAAAACATTTCGAAAAGCACGGCCATGGAAATTATGAACCCCTCGACCACAAGTTGCTGCCAAATTTATACCTGGCTTACAAAACCGATCTGAGTAAAGTTTCCGGTAAGGTGTTTAACAATGTTAAACAACGATACAACCAGGGTGATCTTAAGATAGTGAAAACACTTACTGAGATTGCTGAGCTGGCAGAAGAAGGCAAAAAAGCCCTCTCCAACAAAGATTATGCTAAGTTAAATCATGTGATAGACAACAATTTTAACTTACGGTGCAGCATCATGAACATATCAGAAACCAACAGGCAATTGGTGACAACTGCCAGGGCATGTGGTGCATCGGCAAAATTCTCCGGCTCAGGAGGAGCGATTATCGGTGTTTATGAAGACGATGAGATGCTACGCCGGCTAATGGTTCACCTCAAAAAAATCAATGCTCGAGTAATCAAACCTTTTATAACATAACAACCATGATAAAAAAAGCTGTTATACCCGCAGCGGGATTTGGAACCCGTTTTCTGCCAGCTACAAAGGCTCAACCCAAAGAAATGCTTCCGATAATCGATACACCTACCATACAATACGTAGTTCAGGAATGTGTTGATTCTGGTATTGAAGACATTCTCATTGTTTCCGGGAAAGGCAAGCGATCCATTGAAGACCATTTTGACAGAAATTTTATGCTGGAATCCAGGATACTGGAGAAGGACGATCAGATCCTTTATGATCAGATGAAGCATATTGAAGAGATGGCAAATATCCATTATATCAGGCAAAAAGAATTGAAAGGCCTGGGTGATGCGATCTATCATGCCAGATACCACTGCAGCAATGAACCCTTTATAGTTCTGCTAGGGGATACAGTGATAGATGCCGTTATTCCTGTTACCCAGCAGTTGGTAGACATATATGCTCAATATCGCCAAACGATCGTCGGTGTGGAAGAAGTCCAGGAAGATAAGGTCTCCCGTTATGGCATAGTCGGGGGTAAAAAACTCAGTAACCGCATGATGCAACTTGAAAAAATGATTGAAAAACCAGAAATACATGAAGCACCTTCTAATCTTGCTATTGCAGGAAGATATGTTCTGACGCCCGAAATCTTCCCTATTCTTGAACGAACCAAACCAGGTAAAGGCGGCGAAATACAATTAACCGATGCACTGAAAACACTCCTTCAACAAGAAGACATATTGGCTTACACAGTGGAAGGCAAAAGATACGATATTGGAGATAAAATAGATTTTCTTAAAACTACAGTAGAATTTGCCTTGAAAAGAAAAGAATTTGCCGAACCCTTTAAAAAGTATTTGAAGGAGATTCTTAATAATCAATAAATATTGCTTGAGGCCATGATATTGCCTTATTTCCTGCCTTATACGCGCAAATAAGGCAAAGTTTTTTACGAATATTTGTTAAAACCCCTGCATTTTGGGAAAAAACAGATATATTTATCCTATTGATTTAAAGATTTTTTTGTGTTTTTTAGCAAACCCTATTTAACAGTTCAATGATGAAACAATATTTTTTCCAACAATTGCCCATGAAATTAATGGTCTTGGCCTTTTGGGCTGCGGCAACAGCCTGTAGCCAAACCACTAAGGAAAAACAAAAGCCCAATGTGGTGATGATATTCCTGGATGATGCAGGATTTGATGATTTCGAACCTTTTGGGGAACCCCGCTACCCTACCCCGAATGTCAATCAATTAGCAGATGAAGGGCGAAGTTTTTACAATTTTTATGTGCCTCAGGCCATCTCATCAGCATCCCGAGCAGCAATAATATCAGGTTGCTATCCCGGAAGAACCGGCGTTTTTGGTGCACATACCCCGCGTGAAGCCGGTCTTGATACAGCCTTTGCCACCTTAGGCGAAGTATTGCAACTAAATGGCTATAAAACAGCCTGTTTCGGAAAATGGCACATAGGGGATCAGCCCGGCCACAGACCGCCCTCCCGGGGGTTTGATGAATCATGTGGACTGATGTATTCAAATGACATGTGGAAACATCATCCCGGTAAGCCGGATTACTGGAGCCAGTGGCCCTTACAATACTGGGAGAACGGCGATATTAAAATTGACTCTGTTTCCAAAGAAGACCAAAAGATGCTGACTACCTGGTATACAGAACATGCAGTAAATTTTATCAACAAACACAAGGATGAACAGTTCTTTTTATATGTCCCCCATACCATGCCCCATGTGCCTCTATTCTGCAGTGATAAGTTTGAAGGTGAATCCGGAACCGGTTTATACGGGGATGTGATCATGGAACTGGACTGGTCAGTGGGTGAGATTATGCAAGCAATTGAAAAAAATGGGCTGGAATCAAATACCCTCTTCATTTTTATTGGTTCGGACAACGGTCCCTGGTTAAGCTATGGTGACCATGCAGGAATAACCCGTTTCAGAGGAGGTAAAACAACCATATTTGAAGGGGGAGTCCGCAATTCTTGCATCATTAAATACCCCGGGCATATTGAAACCAATAGCATCTCTCACAAGGCTTTCTGTTCGATCGATATTTTACCAACCATATGCCGCATCACAGGTACACCCTTACCCAAAAATGATATTGATGGAAAAGATGTATGGGACGTCATTCAAAATAAACCTGGTGCTGAAAACCCACACCAGTATTACCCCCTTTCCAGTGGCTCTAAATTTAAGGGTGTAATAAGTGCAGACGGAAAATGGAAACTGCATCTGCCGCATCAGTACTGGTCGCTGAAAGTAGGAGGAAAAGATGGACATCCCGGAAAAAGCAAGGGAATACAAATTGACACATCCCTGTTTGATATGGTACATGACCCCTATGAAAAAGGCAATGTTATAGAACATTACCCTCAGATTGCTGATCAATTGATCCGTCTTGCTGAAAAACATAAAGAAAGATTTTATAAACCCGCAAAGTAAAAATCGGGTTCTAACCTGCATTATTCATGCGTCAAGTTTTGGGTAGATGCAAGGCGTCGAAAG
>CAYYLT010000271.1:0-4692 GCA_964472385.1 uncultured Bacteroidales bacterium | reverse complement strand
TGCATGCTTTATACATTGCCTTGTTGTGTAGGTTGCTGCATGCAGGTTTCATAGGTTTTCATTGTTAATGAATTCAAACCAAATCTTTTGTACGAATATACCGAACAATTCCCATAATGTCAATAGGTATTGTAATCCAATCTGTATTATATATAAAGTTTAAATGGTAAGCCTTCCAGTGCTGATCTGTTCAATTATTAGTAAATTAATTGGAGATTAGCAACTTAATTTGATTTTTTTTTGTTGCACAGATTTTTTGTATTTTAACGCCCCGTTTAAAGGTTCGGTATGTTATTGTTTAGGGTAATCTAGCACGGAAGAGATTTATGAAACGATTCGGACAGGTGATCAGGCTAAAGCCTGGAAAAGCTGAGGAATATGTAAAATATCATGAAGCTGTCTGGCCGGGTGTATTGGAGAAGATTAAAACTTGTCATATAACCAATTACTCCATCTTTTTGAAGGATGATTTGCTTTTTTCTTATTTTGAATATACCGGAAATCAGTTTGAGGAGGATATGAGAAGCATGGCGCAACATGAAGAGACGCAAAGGTGGTGGGATGTGGTCAAGCCATTGATGGATCCTCTTGAAACCAGGGAGCCTGGAGAATTTTGGGCCAATATGAAAGAAATTTTTCATTTGGATTAGGGTAATACAGGTTAAGATGAAATGAATATAAATATAAACTAAATTATACTGATAATGAAAATGATAATCAGGACAAATCGCGTAAAAACGCGATGGATGATGGTGGTTGCCACGGTATGTGTTCTCACCATTCTTATTTTTACTCCGGTCGTTACACCCCAGGGGCAATTTAAACCTGAATTATTCGGGATTCCCTATACTTTATGGACGGGTATCCTGATCGGTGTGCTTATTGTCGGATTGACCGTCTATGGATCAACTGTATGTCCGGGGTCCAAAAAATGGGAGGAAGCAAAATGATCACATGGTTTATCATATTTGCAGTCATTTATGCAGGTTTATTGGTCTTTGCCTCAGTAAAGTCTTATAGCCGGAACCGGACTGCCGATGAGTTTATGCTGGCCAATAAAAGTATCACCTCCGTTTTAGGGTTTTTAACTTATTCAGCGGCCTTGTTCAGTGCTTTTACATTTATGGGCATGCCTGATTTTTTCCGGAATCATGGTGTGGGAGCCTGGATTTTTCTGGCAGTCTCTGATGCCGTAATGGTATTTTTCATTCTCTGGTTCGGGTATAAGCTGCGACGGCAGGCCACCCGTTTTGGATTTAAAGGTGTAGCAGGCTTGATGATGTCGTGTTTTAAGAATAAGTGGGCAGGATATACATTGTTTCTGAGCGCATTTATTTTTCTTGTACCCTATGTAGCCATTCAGATTAGAGGAATCTCTATTTTTCTGAATGCGACCTTTCCTGGTGCTTTGCCATCATGGGGGTGGGCAGCTATTATTATTGTCGTCATGTTGATATATAGTGAAATAGGTGGGTTGAAGGCCATTGTATACAGCGACGCTATACAGGGTTTGATTTTGCTTACGGTTATATGGTTGATCGGGTTAACCTGTATAGGATATTTGGGGGGTATAGATGCCTTATTCAATGGGGTGAAAGAGGTTGATAAACAGTTATTATCCACTCCCGGCCCCAATGGATTGTTTGATAAGCAGTTTCTGATCACCTCATTAATTGCCATTGTTTTAATACCTGTTACCCAGCCGCATTTTACCATTCGTATCGCTGTTATGAAAAGCCTTCGGTCGATGCATCGCATGGCTATTGGAGTTGGGATATTTGCATTACTGATTATTCTGCCTACTGCTTTTATTGGGATGTATGGAGTCGTTCATTATACCGGTGATACCACCGCCCATTTTCTTTCCAATGCTTTGCTTTTTGATCAGGCCGACAGTGTCGCCGCGCTGGCTATTATTGGTTTGTTTGCTGCTGTTTTGTCTACCACCAATGCCCAGATATTTGCATTGGGATCTGAATTGCGGTCTATTCTGAAGGGACGTGAAAAGAAGGTGATGTTTTGGGCCCGGGTGGGAATATTTATATTTGCATTGATTACCCTGGTATTTTCCACCTTAATGAGTGATCAGCTGGTTATGCTGGCCCGGACAAGCTTTACCGGAACTTCCATGATGGCTCCTGTGGTTATTGTGGGGGTGCTCTCCAAAGAACCTCCGGGGAAAGAATTGTTTATCATTTCCATTACGGCCCTGTTCATTTTCCTGGCCTCACTTTTTGATGTCATTCCCGGTGCATTGTACGGCCTGCGCATTGATGCCATACTTTATATTGTATTGGCCATAACTACCATTATTTCTTTGATATCCAGAAAAACCAAATTGCAAAAATCCATTTAAAATCTACCATCTATGTTGCATGTAAATGATGAATTATCTCCTGAAGACCTGAAATCCAAAATCGAACGGTTTTGGGAGTTGTCCGGTAAAAAGATCCATAATATTGAAGATCAATATGATACTTCACAAGGCGCACCGGTATACACGGTAAGGGGAAAATACTCAACCCGTGGATGGACCGAATGGACACAGGGTTTTCAGTTTGGATCTGCTTTACTCCAGTTTGATGCCACTGGAGAGAAGGAATTTCTTGACATGGGGAAAACCAAAACCCTGAAAGTTATGGCACCCCATTTAACGCATATTGGTGTACACGACCATGGTTTCAACAATGTGAGTACCTATGGCAATCTATTACGGTTCATGCAAGAGGGTAAGACAGCATTTAACCAGTGGGAGCAAAATTTTTATGAACTGGCCTTAAAGGTTTCCGGTGCGGTACAATCCAATCGCTGGACAGAGATAAAAAACGGGGGTGGATTTATGTATTCTTTTAATGGCCCCCATTCCCTGTTTGTGGATACCGTCCGTACATGCCGCATCTTAGCCCTGGCCGATGCACTTGGCCATAATTTTTTGGGAGAACATGACCAGCGGATTGACCTGCTTGAAAGAATGATTAAACATATGAATGCAACTGCTGCTTATTCTGTCTTTTACGGGGATGGCAGAGATTCATTTGATGAGTGGGGTCGCACAGCCCATGAATCCATCTTTAATGTTAATGATGGCCATTTTCGTTGTCCCAATGCCCAACAGGGATATTCAGGTTATACTACCTGGACTCGCGGTTTATCATGGGCTATGTGCGGATTTCCTGAAGAACTGGAGTTTCTGGATACTGTTCCGGATGGCAGGCTGGAACTTTTTGGCGGAAGAAAGAAGTTGGAAGAAACGTATCTGAAAGCTTCCCGCGCCACCTGTGATTTTTTCATCAGCAACACACCGGTGGATGGCATCCCTTATTGGGATACCGGAGCCCCCAGTTTGCAGAAACTTGGTGATTACCTGAATAAACCTGCTGATCCTTATAACGATTATGAACCTGTCGACAGCACCGCTGCAGCTATCGGTGCACAGGGCTTGTTGCGTCTGGGTAATTTATTATTCCAAAGAGGCAATAAACAAGATGGGCAAAAATATTTTCAGGCTGGTTTAACGGTGGTCAATCGTTTACTGGATGAGCCCTACCTGAGTATGGACGAAAACCATCAGGGTCTACTGCTCCACTCCATATATCATCAACCCAACGGGTGGGATCATATTCCTCAGGGCAGTAAAATCCCTTATGGGGAATCAAGCATGTGGGGAGATTATCATATTCGGGAAGTGGCTTTATACATTCACCGTTTTATTACCGGGGAACCCTATTATACCTTTTTTAATTGTTTAAATCCATAATTATGACTGCTGGGATACAAGACACTGCTAAACTGGCGATTCATACCATAACAACCAAGCCATGGGATATCCATACTGCTGTAAAAAAGTATGTTTCGGCAGGTGTAAAAGGTATAACTGTATGGAGAAATGCCCTGGAGGATCAGGATGTCAGACAGGTAGGCAGCATGATCCGGGATCATGGCCTGGAGATCATATCGCTTTGCCGGGGTGGATTTTTTCCTGCTCAGGATAAAACCAGACGTCAGGAAGCCATTGAGGAAAACTTAAAGATTGTTGAAGAAGCAGCAACCTTGGGAGCTCCCATGATCGTTTTGGTATGTGGCGCCGACCCGGAACAATCTCTGGAAGTATCCAGAGCCCAAATATATTCAGGTATTATGGAGATACTGGATGTGGCCGCTCAAAATAACGTGAAACTGGCTATTGAACCGCTACACCCCATGTATGCAGATACCCGCTCTGCCATCAATACCCTGGCACAGGCCAATGATATGGCTGAGAAGATTAATTCTCCCTGGGTTGGGGTAGCAGTAGATGTTTATCATTTGTGGTGGGATGATGCGCTACAAAATGAAATTTATCGTTGCGGTAAGAATAACAACTTATTCGCGTTTCATGTATGCGACTGGAAAATACCCACCACCGACTTTTTGCTCGACCGTGGATTGATGGGTGAAGGGTGTATCAATATCCCACAGATCAGACAATGGGTCGAAAATGCCGGATTCAGCGGCATGAACGAAGTGGAAATATTTTCCCAAACATACTGGAACCAGGATCAGGATACCTTTTTAGATAAGATTGTTCAGGCCTATTTGAAAAAAGTATAACCATAGGCCGGTTAGCATTTTATTTATAAGCATAATAATATTCACCAATGAAACCCGCATGCAGCAAGCTTCACAACAAGGACATGAATAAAAATGCGGGTT
>CAYYLT010000270.1:0-4711 GCA_964472385.1 uncultured Bacteroidales bacterium | reverse complement strand
TCCTATTGAATGACAAGCTATTCATTAAATTCTATACTTGTGAAAATGAGGGGGTTATTTTTGGTTTTATGAAAATTTACATGAATAGTCAGGTATTTAGGACAAAATATTACTTGATTTACAGTTTAGTCGGATAATAGTGATATCTTATAAATCAATTATTCACGAAAAAGATTTTCAGCGTGGACTTAGTCATGGAAAGCAACAAATGCTTTTTTTATTAGGACACCTAATCTTTATGTTTTAGTTTTGTAATGCAAATTATATAGATTCATGCTATGTTGAGTCTGTCCATAAAAGCAAGTGTTTGTTCTATACAGTTCAAATTCGGGGCGTGTAAAAAATTTAAACTGCAGAATGCTTGTGTATACGAGGATTTAGATTTTGAGAAACAACGAAGAAGTTGGACTGTATAAACAAACATTATGTAGCTTATATTGCGTTCTTATTCAGAGTATAAACAAAACATGAATACAAATAATGGCAAAAATCACCTGGACTTATACCGATGAAGCGCCAGCCTTGGCAACCATAGCCTTTTTTCCTGTATTGCAAGCTTTCACAAAAGGCACGGATATTGAGATTGAACTGGCTGACATATCACTGGCAGGACGCATTCTAGTTAACTTTGATGAAAAGCTAATTGAAGAGCAAAAAATACCCGACTACTTGACCATGTTGGGGGAGATGACAAAGCAGCCTGATACAATTATCGTGAAGTTGCCCAACATCAGCGCCTCGATTCCGCAAGTCCAATGCGCTGTCAAGGAATTAAGAGAAAAAGGTTATGATATTCCTGAGTATCCAGAGGAGCCAAGAACGGATGAAGAAAAAACCCTGCAAAAACGATTCTCTGTTGTCCTTGGTTCGGCTGTCAACCCGGTCCTCCGTGAAGGTAACTCTGACCGGCGACCACCTGCTTCGGTGAAGAAGTTCGCCCGGAAACATCCTCGTCAAACGATGAAACCCTGGCCGGAGTCAGGCTCCAAGGCGCGCGTTGCGTACATGAAAGACAAAGACTTTTATGCCCATGAAACTTCAATGACAATAGACAAGGCTTGCGATGTGAAGATTGAATTCGTTGATCAAGCAGGCAATGTTACAGTTCTCAAGGAAAAGATTGCATTACTTGCGGGGGACGTTATAGATACAACACATATGGATGTCGCTGCCCTTCGGGAATTCTACGCCGAGCAGATTGAAGAGGCAAAAAAGGATGACATTCTGCTTTCGCTTCACCTCAAGGCTACTATGATGAAGGTTTCCGATCCGATCATGTTTGGTCATGCCGTGTCTGTTTATTTTAAGAATGCCCTTGATAAGCACGCTACTGCGCTTAAGGAAATTGGCGCAAATGTCAATAACGGGCTAGCTGATATTCTGGAAAAGCTGAACAAACTCCCGTCCGACAAAAAGGCCGAGATCGAATACGATATTCAATCGATTTATAAGAGCCAACCAGCCTTGGCTATGGTTGACTCACGTTATGGTATCACCAATCTACATGTACCCAATAACATTATAATCGATGCTTCTATGCCCAATGTCATACGCGATGGTGGGAAAATGTGGAACAATAAAGATCAGCTTCAGGACTGCCTTGCCATGATTCCAGACCGCTGCTATGCCACTATTTATAAAGCGATATTGGAAGACGCCAAGGAAAAGGGTCAATTCGATCCGTCTACGATGGGCACTGTGTCTAACGTTGGATTAATGGCCAAAAAAGCAGAAGAATACGGGTCTCATGACAAGACATACGAGGCTGAGGCGCCGGGAACCATCCGCGTTGTCGATGAAGAAGGAACGTTGTTACTCGAGCAGAATGTACAAAACGGTGATATCTTTCGCATGTGTCAGACGAAAGATGTAGCCATCCGTGACTGGGCCAAACTATCCGTAAATAGGTCAAGAACAAGCAGTATCCCGGTAGTCTTTTGGCTCGATGAGAACCGAGCCCATGATCGGGAGATCATAAAAAAGGTGAATACCTACTTGTCTGAATATGATACCAGCGGCATAGAAATTCTTATCAAGCCGCCAGAAGAAGCCATGAAATATACCCTCGAGAGAGTCCGCCGGGGTGATGATACAATTTCAGCCACAGGCAATGTGCTTAGAGATTACTTGACCGACCTCTTTCCAATACTCGAGTTGGGGACAAGTGCCCGCATGCTTTCGATTATTCATCTGCTTAAAGGTGGTGGGCTCTTTGAAACCGGCGCTGGTGGATCAGCACCCAAACATGTGCAGCAACTTATGAAGGAAGGACATCTTAGATGGGATTCTCTGGGTGAATACTGCGCTCTTGTACCTTCTTTCGAAATGATTGTTGACAAGACAGATAATAAAAAGGCTGCTATCCTTGCTGAAACGCTGGACCAAGCTATTGCCGAATACCTTGAAAGCGGAAAACTACCAAGCCGCAAGGTTTATGAACTTGATAACCGGGGCAGCACGTTTTATCTGACCCTTTACTGGGCCAGGGCGTTAGCATCCCAAAATGATGATGATTATATGAAAACGCGTTTTAAGAAGCTGGTAGATGAACTTCGTAAGCATGAGGCAATAATTAATGAGGAACTATTAGCAGGCCAGGGCAAGCCAGTTGATCTCGGTGGATACTATATGCCAAGTGTTACTAAAGTGTCGCAGATTATGCGACCGAGCAGGCTGTTCAATGAAATTATTGATAATTTTTAATTCATCATTGATGGATTCAAAGACCATTGAGGAAGAACGGGTGGCCCGTTAATTATATCCAAAAGACCATGTATGTTGGCAAATAGGCCATATCTAACTTCAAAAGTGAGTTCTTTATTTCAATTTAAAGCTTATTATGAGCGAAAGAGAGAAGGTGATAAAAAAGAAAGCCCCTCCAAAAATGGAGGGGCGTCTTTCGAAGTAGCGGGGACAAGACTCGAACTTGTGACCGGCAGCTGCCGGATATGAGCACAACGAGCTATCAACTGCTCCACCCCGCAATATCACTTTGTTGTGTTTACTAAAGCGATTGAGAAAGTAATATTATTGTTTCCTTGTATCAACCGGTATGAGAGTCATAAGCGCATTGTATTCGATCTTTTATTTTAATGCCGTATAGACCCGATTTATCCAACAATAGGTATATCAGATGGAAGATCTACTAATAATTAATTACCTGAATCCAGTAACAAGCAAGCTTTGAGGTGAAGTTTTTGGGGTGTTTTTTGAAATGAAACACCGCAGGAAGCTAACAGTCCTGCGGTGTTATTTTGGAGATAAGGATAATGGTTATTTACCTGAATTCTTTTCATCACCCCAAAGGTTGGGATCATTGCCCATATTTTCCCGCCATTCATGTCGCCATCTATGGATATCCCGAAAATTGATCTGGGGTTTGGGTTTTCTTTCCGCTTTATCCGGGATCGGGGGTAATTCGGTTAAGGGTGGTTTGGCATACCAGTATGCCACACTTGACAGGTCGAGGGTTACACGATTATTGTGCCCGTGCTCAATGCTAAATTTCAGTGATTCATTGAAATAAACCGGATCTGTGATATGGAACCGGTACACATGGGTACGTCCCAGCCAGCCAATATTGTTGTTCACTCTTGGATAACCGAAATAGGGATGGGAATATGCTGTTTTTGGACACCAGGAAGTATTGAAATAATCCTCCGTTCCGGTTCCGTGGATAGAAGGTTTCTCTTCTCCGTCGATGTAAAACATGTCATCGCCTTCACCATACCACATGGTAACAGGGGAGTGAACATAGTAATTGACCCCAACGTAATGTCCTTTGCCTTTGATGTCGGCGATCAGATAGTTTTCTTTACCGGTTGGGTTTTTTCCACTTCCAATACCCAGGGTGCCCCAAATATCTTCTCCCTCGGGGTGCGCGTCCGTTAATTCGTGATTGTACCAGGCATGGAATCGTCCCATATCTTCATCAAGAGATTCTACTTCCATATAATCCACATAGTAATAAAAACGATCAATTGCTTTGCCGGTTTCGTTTACTATCTCGATCTTGGCACCCTCTGAAAAAGGCATTTGGAAATAGGATACCAGTGACCTGCCATCTAATGGCCCTACTGCCAGGGGAAGACTGGAATAACTATAGCTTTCTTCCCATCCCTGGCCGAAAAATGGACCGATCGGTGAAACCACTGATGGAAAGTCATTGCCATCCCAATACATTTTCAGAATGATATCATTGCGGCTAAGGTTGTTCGGTGGAGGAGCAATAGTGATCCAGATGTGATTGATAATACCTGCTCCCTGCACATCAAATAGGGTGCGTGATTCTCCGGTAGGAATTTTGGAAAAAAAGTCGCCGTTGCCGCCAGACTTGTCGTAACTGCTCACGCGTTTTGACTTTACATTGTCCTTAATTTTTGTCAGGCCGGAGAGTGCGTTACGGTTTACCTGACCGGACAATTGGGTAAAAGGTATTAGAAATAACCATAACAGGAATAAATGGATAGTTTTCATCGCTAAAAGTTTTATAAATTCATATTCAAGTTGCTTACTATTTTATCATTCTCTCGTGTTTCTGTAGAAAAATTCAATCAATAGCCTAAAAAATGAACATGCCTGTTATGAAGACAAACCTAATAAGGCTATCAGCTATTAGCCTGCATTATTCCTAAAAAATGAATAAATATCTATAACTAAAAGTATATAAGCAATTTACTTATTATGATCAAAAATTTCTTTTTATACATTT
>CAYYLT010000269.1:0-4718 GCA_964472385.1 uncultured Bacteroidales bacterium | reverse complement strand
TAGTCGCCTACTTCGAGGCTTTTGCAACGTAGCAGATGCCCAAAAATTGGCGCACCCGGAAAAAATGTATAAAAATAAAAAAAATTGGCGTATAATAATTAAAGCACTAATATTCTTCCGTTTATAAACATTTTTTCATTTTTTATGAACAATACAGGCTAAATGCATTACAATATCCACTAATAATTTGGAATCAATATACGAATAATTCTGATATTATTGCAAACCTGCGTTCTTGATTTGCAAACTTCTTCAGAATACCTGTTTTTTATCCACCTGTTTACCCAACCCCCACCCACCATCAATGCTTAAATACCTTTTACGCTATTTCCAGCCGTTATTACGCTTATAGGTTAAGTAGCTTACTTGTATTGAAGCAGAAATAATAAAAATTTAACCATACAATGAAACACCATTTTTCCTACATTTGCGCCAAACGAAAAACCTTTCAAAATGAATTTGAATTCACTTACTGCCATATCACCTGTTGACGGACGATACCGTAATAAAATCGAAGATCTTGACCTTTATTTCTCCGAATATGGTTTGATCAAATACCGGGTACAAGTTGAGATAGAGTATTTCATCAGTCTTTGCCGGATTCCTTTACCAGAACTCAAAGCCATTCATAAAGAACATTTCAAACAATTGCGACAAATATATGAAGATTTTAAATTAGAAGATGCCCGTAAGGTCAAGGAGATAGAACAATCCATCAATCATGACGTAAAAGCAGTTGAATATTATCTGAAAAACAAATTTACTGAGTTAGGATTAAGCCAATATAAGGAATTTGTACATTTCGGATTAACAAGCCAGGATATCAATAATACCGCTGTTCCGCTTTCATTGCGAGAAGCATTTCAGGATCATTATCTTCCGTATTACAAAAAGCTTTATGAGACCGTGGAAGGACTGGCACAAGCATGGAAGGATATTCCCATGCTCGCACACACCCACGGCCAACCCGCCTCCCCTACCAGAGTGGGGAAAGAATTCATGGTTTTTTGTGACCGGCTACAAGAGCAAATGCGGCAACTAAAACAAATCCCCTTTTCTGCGAAGTTCGGAGGCGCCACAGGCAATTTCAATGCCCATCAATTCGTTTATCCTGATATTAATTGGGTGCAATTTGCCGATCATTTTGTAAATTCGGAGTTGGGGCTAAAAAGGGAGAAAATTACAACCCAGATAGACCATTACGATAACCTGGCCTCCTTTTTTCAGGCAATGACCAGGATCAACACCATCTTAATCGATCTTTCAAAAGATATGTGGACTTATATATCAATGAACTATTTCAAGCAGAAAATCCGGAAGGGTGAAGTAGGATCATCGGTCATGCCCCATAAGGTTAACCCAATCGATTTTGAAAATGCAGAAGGTAATTTGGGCATTGCCAACGCAATAATGGAACATATAGCTTTAAAACTGCCGGTTTCAAGGTTACAAAGAGATTTAACAGATTCCACCGTATTAAGGAATATTGGCATGCCCCTTGCTCATAGCCTGATCGCTTTCAAATCACTAAATAAAGGATTGCAGAAGTTAACACTCAATAAAACTGCCATTGACCAGGATCTGAATGCCAATTGGAGCGTCATTGCAGAAGCGCTTCAAACCACATTAAGAAAAGAGGGCACGCAGGATCCTTATGAATTGCTAAAAAATTTTACCCGTCAAAATAAAAAAATAACACAGGATGATTTCATCCGGTTTATTGACCAACTGGATGTGGATGAGGTTGTTAAAACCAAACTAAAAAAAATCACTCCATGGAATTATACAGGATTAGATCTTTTCTAACAGCAAATACAGGCCGTTGATCAAAATATTCGAAATCAGAATTCCTATTCATAAGCATTTTTTTATATTTAGCGGTCGAATAAGCTTTATAACCTGTATTATGCATGCGTCGAGTTTTGGGTTGATGCAAGGCGTCGAAAGCCGGCGACGTAGTCGCCTACTTCGAGGCTTGCGCAACGCAGCAGATGCCCAAAAATTAGCGCACTTGGAAAAAATGTATAAAAATCAAACTTTCTGAGCATAATAAGTAAAGCACTAATATTCTTTTGTTTATAGATGGTTTTCCATTTTTTATGAATAATACAGGATAAATCAGCCTTTGAAGAGATAAATCAGGATCAATGAATTATCAAAAAGCGAAAGTTCCTGACAAGGAATATCTTAAAAAAGTAGTTGAACGTCAGAAGAAAGCGCTTAATGAAAGCCTGGAATATGCACAATATATTCAAAAAGCGCTAATGCCCAAAAAGGAGAAGGTAAACGATTTATTTCCGGATAATTTCGTTTATTTTTTACCCAGGGATTTGGTTAGTGGAGATTTCTTCTGGGTTCGGCAACTAAGGGAAAAATCCATACTTGCTGTGGGTGATTGCACCGGGCATGGCGTACCGGGCGCCTTTATGAGTATTCTTGGCATTACTTTTCTCAATGAAATTACCAATCATGAACCCCTGCTATCCGCCAACCGGATTCTCAATAGCATGCGGGAAAGGATCATGAAAACCCTGGACCAGACGGGTAAAAAATTTGAGTTAAAAGATGGTATGGACCTGGCGCTCATTATTTTCGATCAAAAAACAAACATTTTGCAATTTGCAGGAGCGAAAAATCCACTCTATCATTTTCATAATGGGGTATTAAATGAAATCAGAGGGGACAGAATGCCCATTGGTGTGTATGCCTTGTTTGAATCTTCGTTTACCAATCATCAGATCCATATGCAGGAAGGGGATAGAATATATCTGTTCACGGATGGTTACGTCGACCAACTGGGTGGCCCCAATTTCAAAAAATTTAAATTCCAAAGTTTCAGAAGCCTTTTATCTGATATACAATCCTATAATCTTACAGAACAAAAAGAATTGTTGGATAAGGAATTCAATAAGTGGAAAGGAGAATTTGAGC
The DNA here is from genome assembly GCA_964472385.1 of uncultured Bacteroidales bacterium. Lineage (GTDB taxonomy): Bacteria > Bacteroidota > Bacteroidia > Bacteroidales > UBA12077 > JAGXLC01. Next base: position 1,787 of record CAYYLT010000269.1, on the reverse strand, counting down.
AGGTTGATGATATATTGATTATCGGTATAGGTTTTTAAAGAGAGGCTGTCTTATACCAGCACATGAGTTTATGCACAGACAATAAATAAGTAATACCCTCAATTTATATGAAATTAAAAGCATTCAGAGTTAAGAATTACCGTTCTCTTATCGATTCGGGTTGGTGCAATACGGCAAATGATAATATAACGGTATTGATCGGCCAGAATGAATCAGGAAAAACCACTGTTTTAGAGGCGCTGGAAAGTTTTTATACAGGTAAAATATCCGAAGATATATTAAGAAGCGATCTATCCATGCCCAAAGTTTCCTGTGCTTTCGAATTACAGGATAAACATTTCAGAGACATTGCAGACATCAGCAAACTGCCGCATGAAGTTCTGAACATATTGGAAAAACTGAATTCTATCAGTGTATCCAGAATATGGGATGACCTGCATAACAGCAGGATTACCATTGAGGAGAAGGCGATTAGGGAATACTGGGAAAACAGAGATGAGGAGAAGCGCAAACTACTTGAAAATACCAGAAAACAATTAGATGAAGTCTCATATGAATATGAAAAATTGAAAAATGAACATAACGGTCTTATAAACAGACTAGAAGAACTAAAAGGCCTTATTGGTGAGATCGAATCCGGTATCCAGTCACAGAAAAAAATCATCAACAAATCCAGAAAAAATAAAAATGTTGCACAAGCAAGGGAAAAACTCCAGGAACTCGAAACCACGCTAAGCAAAGATCAGGAAGAACAGCAGAAAGTTCAGGAGAAACTTGCTGAAAACGAAGAAAAACTCCATAAACAGGAGAATACTTACAACCTGGCGCAGACCGTTAATCAGGTCAATCAGGATAAAAAAAACATATCGGAACAGGCACAGGCAAAATACAAAGAACTGAAAGATGCGGAATCGGAATACCATATTCTGATTAACGAAAAAGATCGAAAATCGGCAGATTACAAGGTCAACAGTCTTAAGATGGCTTACCAGAACCTGAGCAATCAATTGTTTGAACAAGAACAGGCATATGAATACCAACTAAGGTTGGCTGCAAAAATTATGGAAGGTATTGAACAAACGCAGGCAGAAAAAGAAATCAAGAAACAGTTGCATACCGAAAATAACCAGTACAACCGGGAAACATTGGGGAATGCATTCTTTAAGCATGCCCCTGTATTTGAGTTTTTCCACGATTTCAGCAGTCTTTTGCCCAACAAGATTGACCTGGAGGATATAATTTACCAAAAAGAAAATGTCAAAGGATATAAAGCAGTTAGAAATTATCTGGAAATTGCCGACCTAACCCCTGAGTTTTTCAATCAAAAAAACAGCAGGATTCTGAAACAGAAAATTGAGAAGCTTAATAACGAAATTACGGTGGATTTTCATGAATATTGGAGGCAAAACGTAGGGAAAAATAACAAAATACATATTTCTTTTGAACTGGAACATTACGATCACAACAATCCGGAAAAGGTCGGCAAGCCGTACATTGAATTCTGGATAAAAGACAAGGATGAGCGGCTTTACCCCCAGCAAAGAAGCCGAGGGGTAAGGTGGTTCCTTTCTTTTTACCTGGAGTTGAAAGCTTTTGCAAAGCTTAAGTACCGCCACCGGATACTTCTCATAGATGAACCTGCTTTAAGTCTTCATGCAAGAGCCCAGGAGGATGTGCTCAAAGTTTTTGAGGATTTGAGAAAAGACTTGCAGATACTGTACACCACCCACTCACCCCATTTAATCAACGTAAATAAACTATACCGTATCATTGCACTACAAAGAGCG
>CAYYLT010000268.1:0-4719 GCA_964472385.1 uncultured Bacteroidales bacterium | reverse complement strand
AGCTTTAAACCGCAGAAAGATTACAGAATAATAGAAGGGTTTGCTGCAAGCCCGCAATGCAAAAAACTGTTTACAGGTTTTACACTATCATTCTTCCAGCATAAACTTCACCTTATCAAGCATCAGGTTGATCTCCAGGGGATCAATACCCCTATTTTCCAGATACTTGCGGTCGTCCAGAAAAGCCTCTGCAAATTGATCAAACCCTGCATTTTCTTGAAGCGCCGCATTTTTATAGGCTTCCTGTGCCTTTCGGGTATCATTCAGGCACCAATATACATGCCCCAGGGTGATGTTATCAAAATAATTGCTTTCCTGATCAAGGAGTTTATGCAAATAATTTTCAGCAGTTTCATATTTCCCCAGAATAAATGAACACCAGGCAATGGGTCGCCGAATTTTGGCGTTTTCAGGAGCCAGATATTCAACTTTAAAATAATATTTCAGGGCTTCTTCATACCTTTTAAGCTGAAAAAGGCTATGACCTATATATGCCTGGATGTATAGATTATCGGGTTCCAGTTTTTCTGCCTCCCAGTAATACTCCAATGCTTTTTCCGGATTATTCAGGTAGCGATAGCAAAGGGCAATCTTCTTCATCACCCAGCCTTTATTTGTATCATAAAGTTCAGCCATATGATAATAATTCAGCGCCTTCTGATAATCACCCATGCGCTGATAGCTATAGGCTATTTTTTCAATCACTTCCGCATCGTTTTGGGCTTCTTCTTCCAGATTAGCGAAAACTTCAATTGCCTGATCATAGTGTCCCCTTTCAAAATAAAACTCCGCTATGTTCCGCCTGATCTTCTTATTTTCCACTATACGATTGTAAAACTTCGTATGATAAATATCCAGCTTATACGTAAAAATATCTTCCATTTCATTTTTCAGGGGATGGAGCTTAAAAAATCTGTAAACATCCTGCAGGTACTGGGTATAAACACTTTTGGTGCGGGCAAAATCACTCAGTAATTCCTCTTGCTGTCCCATTTCATCCATCTGTTTCATTTCCTCATTGAACAACTGCATCATACTGTTTTTTTGATCTTCGGGGATAAACTGCAAATTAAGGCAAAACGAGTATTTATCCGAATTACACATAAAATGGGACGATTCAAGCTTTTCAACAAGTGCGGTGAGCCCGTAGTTCTGATCATCGCTCATGAAGGTATCAATCTCAGGATTTTCTTTATAAAAAGGAATAAACCAATTGCTGATCCGGTTAAAAAAGGGAAAGTGCTTTAAACGGCCAAAAGCGCTCATAAAAACATCTGATCCTTCCATTTGCATTTGAGAGAATTCCTGGAGTTTATCAAGCAGATCCGGGGAATCTTCAAATACCTTCTCCCAATCGGGATTTTTGTCATCCAAAAATTTTTCAGAAAGAATATTCTCTAAATCCAGCTTTTTCTCTATTTTGGGGCGCATCTTAATGATCTCCGGCAATACCTCCTGTTCCCACTTTTTGGTGATTTCTTCCGTTTCTTTGGACCTCAGGGTTTGTATGATTATGGCTTCAATATTCCTTTCCATTTCTTCATCGCCTGTATAGGCATCGAGCTTTTTCATAATCCGGGGATACAAATCGATTCGGCCATCATATTTATAAAGTGCAAATAGAAGACCTACCAATGCACGTTCCCATATCTGATCTTCTTTTTTCTCATAAAAAGCAAAAAGCAGTTGTATTTTGGTAACATCAAAACAATGCAAAACACCCAATGTTAATGCGGTGGCAAATAGGGCCTTATCATACCAGGGAAGTTTTTCAGATGCAATAATGTTTTGAACCAATTTGGTTTCCTGATCACCATATTTTTCTGTTAACCAAATGATCCTAAACAACAAACTATGCAGTTCACTTCGCGCTCTTTCCGCACCGGGGCTTTCATGCGATTCAATCTGGGAATCCTTAAGCAGATCATTAAGTTCCTGATCGACTGTTAACTGTTCAAGTAAATGGTGATATTGGGTCGCTTCGGAATTGATTTGCTGCTGTAAACTCCATTTGGTTCTATAGATTGATGAGTTCTTCAATTGTGTAAGCAAATCCTCACGAAGCTGATCCCCTAACTCCAGTATGGATCTTAACAGGTGATCATATATTTCTTGCCTTCTGGGATCTTTTACATGATTGAATGTATGATCGAGTATATTGCTATAGGTTTCCCTGTGTTTATCTAGCTGTAAGATATAAAAATCAGTTTGGGTTTGCCCTGCCAATTCATAAAGCATATCCATAGCAAAGCCTACCTCCCGCTTTGCAATATAATGAGAAGCTTTTTCATGTTTATCGATTATCTCTTTCATTGTCATAAGAATCCCTGAGATCTTTTTGGATGAAATCTGTCTATCATGATGACAAAAAGCATACCAATGGTGTTGATTGCATCAATACTGTAAGGCTCCTAATTTTTTGACATTTAACCTGTATTATTCATGCGTAAAGTTTTGGGTAGATGCAAGGTGTCGAAAGGCGAAGACTTGGTGGCCCATTCAAATTTTTGCCAGGTAGCAAATGCCTATAAATGAATGTACTTGTACAAATGAACAAAAACAATATGTATTAGCATTATGCATTTTTTTTGCATAATACAGACTAGAAAGTACTGCCATTATATCCCCACATATGGGGTAGTACATTGAAGAAATTCACGAATATCCTTTCAGGTGGAATTTCCAGGTTGTGTCTTATAATACCTGTCATCGCTTTAGATAGATCTTTTGTTTTCTCCTCAGGCAAACGCAGGCTCCTCAATTCTAAAAAAGCAAGAGGATCATCAGTACCGGCAAAAACCATGCTGATGTTGTCCTGGCATGCTAACATGATGGATTGCTCAGATTTACCAAGATCATTGATTATGAATTCTTTAAAATCAGAAAAGAGTTGTTTTCTCTTCTCCTCGGATAATTTCATATTGCTCTTAAATATCAGATAAGGCATAATGGATACAATTATTTTTTTCGGTTGTAAATGTACAACATTATCATGAACTGATCAAATATTTAACCTGTTAATGCATCGCGATGGACTCAAGTAAAATTGGCATTAAAGTGAACGCTGTCTTTGAATAAAACAATAAATGCCTTATTTTTGAATGTACTTTGGATTATAATAATCTGTTTTTATGATGGCTATACATGAATCCCAAAGGAATAAAGCTCATGAGGTGCTGGAAAATTTAAAATCCAGGATTGCCAATATACTATGGGATGACAATTCATTCGGTTATAATTACGAGCATATGCTTATACCATGGATTCATGAAGAAGCTGAATATGCCATACAAGAACTGGGCCTGCCTAAAAGCGAAGAAGAATACTTTATCAAAAAAATCGAACAGATCATTGGTGAATACAGGGAGGGAAAATGAATGCCAATATGTCATACAGGGCAAGGAATTTTGCCTGACCATAAAAAACTTGACCCATCCCAAATTTGTTAGAAAAAAAATAGATAATATTTAAAATATCAGCTTATTCGGCAGGGTTTTATCCTGCCCCAAATGATTCAGAGAACATGAACCATGCAGATTCTCCCGGCGTAAGATACGGATCCACACCCAATAAAAGGAATGTGATAATCAGCATCATTCTGAATCTGATTATTACCGTAGCTGAATTCATCGGTGGCATCCTGTCAAATTCTCTGGCACTTGTTTCCGATGCCCTGCATAATCTCAGCGACACTTTTTCCATATTCATTTCCTATGTGGCAATTATTCTTGGCAAAAAAGGATCCACCCGAAAAAATACCTTCGGATACAAACGCATTGAAATTCTGGCAGCCCTGCTAAATGCCATTATTCTTATTGTTATCTCCATATACCTCTTCTATGAGGCCTATCAGCGCTTATTGAATCCTGAGCCCATTCAGGAAAATATCATGTTAATAACTGCTTCGATAGGCTTTCTGGCAAACCTGGTTTCCGTATTGTTGCTCCATAGAGATTCCCTGCGAAGCTTAAACATCAAAGCGGCCTATATTCATCTTCTTGGCGATACACTATCATCAGTAGGTGTGATTGCTGCAGCTATCCTGATCAGCCTTTTCGATATTTTCTGGATTGATCCGTTGCTCACTTTTCTCATCGGCATATTCATCATCCGGGCAACCTTTGGTGTACTGAAAGAAACAGTCGAAATACTCATGCAAGCCAGTCCGGGATATATCAATATTCATGAAATACAAAAAAAACTGGAGGCTCATCCCCATGTCGACAATATCCATCACATTCATATTTGGCGCTTATCTGACCGCCAGGTACATTTCGAATGCCATGCTGATCTCAGCAAAAACTATTCTATCCAGGAAGCCGATAAAATCCGGGAAGCATTGGAAAGCATACTCAAAGATGCATTTAATATCCATCATGTAACCATTCAGATGGAATATCTTTCATGTTGCGATAAGAGACCTATTGTATAAATGACAGGATACCAAGCTGCTTATGGGGTAATGAGAGAATGTTTGAATGTTTAAATGTTTGACAGGAGTTTCAGGTTGCTGGTTAAAATTGCTGACGAATTAATTGCTGCTGAAAGCGCATAAGGTTTTGCCAATGGCCAACTAATGATTGAATGGGTGAATGATTGAATTCCTTTGTGCGCTACTTCTTGCGCCTTAGGGGTTTCAATATAAATTATTTAACCATCAAAAACTCTAACCTGTATTATTCATGCGTCAAGTTTTGGGTAGATGCAAGGCGTCGAAAG
>CAYYLT010000267.1:0-4744 GCA_964472385.1 uncultured Bacteroidales bacterium | reverse complement strand
CAACCTCAACCTCAACCTCAACCTCAACCTCAACCTCATTCTCAACCTCAACCTCAACCTCAAACAATGAAACCAAAAATCATCCTCATAGGCGGCGGCGGCCATTGCAAAGCCTGCATTGACGTGATTGAACAGGAAAACAAATACTCCATTGCCGGAATTGTTGACCTGCCGGATAAGAAAGGAAGCAAAATACTGGGGTATGAAATCATTGCCCATGATGATGAAATACCTAAATTGGTAAAAGACTATCCAAATTTTTTAATCACTATGGGCCAAATAACATCACCCGAACCCAGGATACGATTATTTGAGTGGGTAAAACAGCATGGTGGCAAATTACCTTTCATTATTTCACCGATTGCCTATGTATCAAAGCATGCAATCATAGAAAGAGGCACCATTGTTATGCACCAGGCCATGGTTAATGCAGGGGCAACCATAGGCAAAAATTGCATCATTAACAACAAGGCATTGATTGAACACGATGCATCCATTGGTGATCACTGCCACATTTCAACAGCAGCCGTTGTAAACGGAGGGGTAAAAATTGGTGAAAAATCATTTTATGGCAGCGGTGCAGTAAGTAAACAATACATTGAAATACCTGCAAACAGTTTTATCAAAGCTAACAGCATTGTTAAATAGCTAAATATGTTAACAGTAGCCATATTTACAACTACAAGGGCCGAATTTGGCATTTTAACACCGTTGATCCATCAAATCGGGAAAACCCCTGAAATAGAATATATGCTATTTGCAGGAGGCAGTCACCTGGCGTATGAACACGGGAAAACCATAAACGAAATCAAGCAGGCAAAGGTAAATATTACAGACAATTTTGATTTTTTAATGAACGGTGATGACGCTTTTGCCTTAAGTAAAGGATGCGGAATTGCTATCAATGAAGTTGCTCATATTTTCAATACGCATGCTTTTGATTTTGTAATACTATTGGGAGATCGGTATGAATTACTTACCATCGCGTCAGTGGCAATTTTATTTAAAAAACCCATTATCCATATTCATGGTGGAGAATTAACATATGGAGCCATTGACGAGCAAGTGCGCCATATGCTTACCAAAGCAGCCCACTTGCATTTTGTGACTTGCAATGATTATTACAATAATGTTCGATACATGGGTGAACAGGAGTGGCGAATTGTGAATACAGGTGCATTGGCAGTCGAAAACATGATTGCCAATTCCAATATGGAAAAGACCCAACCATTTAAAGATGTTGGTTTGGATCAAAATAAACCGGTGGCAATAATGACGTACCACCCAACCACCAGGGAAATAAATGTAAAACCAGAAATACAAATAGAAAATATATTCAAATCTCTCGAAGACTATCCCGGACAGCTAGTAATTACAGCACCCAACATGGATGAGGAAAGGGATGTAATGGTGAAAGCTATTATGAATGCAGTTAAAAAAAATGAGAACTATACGTACATCGAATCATTGGGCATGCAAAGGTACCTAAGCTTGGTTAAGCATTGCGATTTTGTCATTGGAAATTCTTCCAGTGGAATTCTCGAAGTACCCTTTTTCAAAATACCAACCATTAACATTGGCAGTAGACAGGATGGAAGGTTACGGCATAAAAGTATAATTGATACCGGGTATGATGAGATGTCCATCAAAAAGGCGATTGAAAAAGCATTGAAAATTGATTTTCGAAAAGAACTGCAAACAATGGAATACAAGTTTGGCGATGGAACAGCCTCAAAAAAAATGGTTGATGCAATGCTAACACTAGGGAAGCGCAAAGACTTAATGAATAAAAAACTCGATTTTCCATGGTGATAATTTGGATATGTCATTCCTGGCCCCGACCAGTGCCTATTCCTGTCATTCCTGACCCCGATGAGTGCCTATTCCTGTCATTCCCGGCCAGGTCCGTGCCTGTGTTGTCATTCCTGGCTTGACCAGGAATCTCCCAATTGCACAGTGCAATAACAATAAATAAATCTGAGTAAAAAACACGATATTGAGATTCCTGCCTACACAGGAATGACAGCATTGCGTATTATAAAGTTCTTGTCATAACTGAACATACCAATATCAATTGCTGTCATTGTTAATTGAACTCCAATGGTGCCTGTTCATGTCATTCCTGGCTTGACCAGGAATCCCCTAATTACATCATGCGTAAACAATTAAATAAATATCAATAATAATAATTTTTTAGGATTCCTGCCTGCGCTGGAATGACACTTCTCCAGACATGTGGAATCACAATTATTACATTTACATTGCAACAAACAAACATAACACGGTGCTTTACATCGGTGTTACAAATGATTTGGCAAGACGTATGCATGAACACAAAAACAAATTGGTAAAAGGTTTTACTTCAAAATACAACATAAATAAACTGGTTTATTTTGAACATTTTACTCAAATTGATGATGCAATCACCAGGGAAAAACGATTAAAAAAATGGAAACGTGAATGGAAAGAGAAGTTGATTAATGAGTTAAATCCAGAATGGGAGGATTTAACTGAGTCATTCCTGATTTGATTATCGTCTTGTCATTCCTGGCCCAGTTCAGGAATCTCTAAATAGCGTTGAGAAAAAACATTTTCAAGGATTCCTGCCTCCGCAGGAATGACAGCTTTGTGTATTGTAAGACCCTTGCATTGCTAACCGCAGCAGTACCAATTTTTGAAATCTTAACTGCACGTCAGTGCAGACACCACCAAGTCCTTTTCTTGTCATTCCTGGCCCAGTCCAGGAATCTCCTTATTACAATATGAATAAACATACAGGTGCCAGGTTTCCTGCCTGCGCATGAATGACATAGGAGTAAAACAACCCAACATTCAAATTTCACAAGCAAACATTCCAATAATTCAACAACATTATCTAATTTTACCCGCGCAAGCAATACAATATGCCCAACCACACATTTATCATAGCTGAAGCAGGTGTAAACCACAACGGTAGCATTGAAACCGCCAAACAAATGGTTGATGTTGCTGCGGAGGCCGGGGCAGACGCCATCAAATTCCAGACCTTCAAAGCAGATAACATGGTCTCAATAAATGCATCCAAAGCAGCATACCAAATGCAACAAACCAATAAGCAGGAAACCCAATACGAAATGATCAAAAAACTGGAGCTGGATGTTGATGCACACAAATTATTAATAGAATACTGTTCTCAAAAAAATATTCAGTTTCTGTCCTCACCGTTTGATCTGGATAGCATAGCATTGTTAAATGAATTGGGTCTCCAAATATTTAAAATTCCTTCCGGTGAAATAACAAATTTGCCCTACCTTGAAGCCATTGGTAAATTAAACAAACAAGTCATCTTATCTACAGGCATGGCAGATCTGGGGGAAATTGAAGATGCCCTGGATATAATGATAAAAGCAGGTACAAACAAAAAAAGCATCACGGTTTTACATGCAAATACAGAATATCCCACACCCATGGAGGATGTTAATTTAATGGCCATGCTCACCATCAGGGATGCTTTTAAGGTGGAGGTTGGTTATTCCGATCATACCTTAGGCATTGAAATACCCATTGCAGCGGTTGCATTGGGTGCAAAAGTTATTGAAAAACATTTTACACTTGATAAAACGATGGAAGGGCCTGATCATAAAGCATCACTTGAACCGCAGGAATTAAGTGCTATGGTAAAAGCCATTCGAAACATAGAAATCGCCAAAGGAAACGGAGTAAAAAAGCCATCACCTTCGGAATATAAAAATATATCAGTAGCAAGAAAAAGCATTGTAGCCGCAAGAGAGATCAACGAAGGAGAGACTTTTACAGAGATTAATTTGACAACTAAAAGACCAGGAAACGGGATTTCCCCAATGCGTTGGAATGAAATTATAGGATTAAAAGCATCCCGAGATTACAACAAGGATGAAATGATTCAAATAAAATAACCCAGGATGCCTGTGCAAAATATAAAATCGCATCTTATACATCAGACTGCTCCCATTAAGGAAGCACTGCAAAAAATCAATGAACTTCCCAAAACACTTACACTATTTGTTTTAAATGAAAACGAACAACTTGTTGGGACCCTTACGGACGGTGATATACGCCGTGGTTTTTTAAAAGGAAGAACCCTGGAAGATAAAGTAAATGCATTTACCTCATCGGCTTTTCATTATCTTGACAATGGCATTGATGTGCAAAAAATAAAACAGCTTAAAAATCAAGGCATCCGGTTATTACCCGTGCTTGACCAAAATGGCAAAATAAAGAAAGTTTATGATATTTACCGGTTGCATTCGGTTTTACCTCTTGAAGCCGTTATCATGGCCGGAGGCAGGGGACAAAGGTTACGGCCACTCACCGATGATGTACCAAAACCCATGTTAAAACTTGGCCATAAACCAATCCTAGAACATACCATTGATCGACTGATCCTTTACGGGATAGAAAAAATTTACATCTCCGTTAATTACCTGAAAGATCAAATTATAGATTATTTTGGGGATGGTTCACGCAAAGGAATTTCCATTGAATATATAAAGGAAGATCAGCCACTGGGTACGGCAGGGGCACTATCGTTAATAAATGATTTGAAAAACGATGTGTTGTTGACCAATTCAGATTTATTTACCAACGTTGATTATGAAGATTTATATTTGGCTTTTGATGAAAAAAAAGCAGATATGGCAATTGCATCGGTACCTTATACCGTAAATATACCTTACGCCATTTTGGAAGAAAACGACAATTATATCAAGTCTTTTCGTGAAAAACC
>CAYYLT010000266.1:0-4766 GCA_964472385.1 uncultured Bacteroidales bacterium | reverse complement strand
CGGGCGGGTTTGAGCCACAAGATTATATCCCCGGAAATGTTGCCTTGATAAAGGATAAGGGCATGAAAATTGAAAAGCTTCCCGGGGATTCCGTTGGATTGGAAATTGGATTGGAAGTAAAATCCGATATCCTGGGCAATCCGGTGGATGAAATACCTGACATGGGAGCCATTCAAATTGTTGATCAACCGCTCTGCCGTACACCATTATGCCCTGCAATAGATGGCGAAGCAGATACCACCTGGGGATTTGCAACACCCGACAGCATAAAACGAGAAACCCAGGGAAACCCGGCTTCTGATACCGACCTTTCGGCAACCTTCAGGGGAACCTGGGACGATGAAAGCTTATACCTGCTTGTTGAGGTAAGCGACGATTCCTTAATCCATGACTCCGGCAACCGGCCGTGGGAAGATGATGCGGTTGAATTATGGATCAACGGAGATAGCGATAAGGATACCATTTATGATGCCAATGATTGCCGGTATGTATTCGCCTGGGACAACGACACGGTCTATGCTTATCAGGATACGGCCCTGCCGGTGAACCCCGACGGGATTACCTTCGCGCAGGATACCACTGCAACGGGTTATGTCATGGAAATAAAAATTGACTGGAGCGCTCTTGGCATTACACCATCCCGGGAACACATGGTTGGATTGAACCTGCAGGTTCATGACGATGATACCGGGGAAAACGGCGACAAAAAGATAGCCTGGGTATCGAATACCGGTTCCTCCGGGCTGAATCTGTCTGAATTTGGCACGATATTACTGGAAAATCATATTTGTGGCGCTGCAAAGATCACCCTCCAGCCTGAAGATTTTATTGCCGGGTTGAATAAAAATGCCGAATTTATAATCCAGGCCGAATATGCTGATCAATATCAGTGGCAGGTAAGTCAGGGAGCAACATTTGCTAACCTTTCAAACAATACAACCTATTCCGGCGTCAATACCGATACCTTGCATATCACACAGGCAACTCCTGCCCTAACAGGATATGAATACCGGTGTATTGTCTCGAATGCTTTAGGCAACGATACCTCACAAACAGCCATTTTAACTGTCAAAGATAAGGAAGAGCCGGTTTTCGTTGCAAGTCCGGGTGAGCAGTTCCTGGAAGCCAAATCCGAATGTCAGTTCACCCTGCCCGATTACACCGGTGATGTGGAGGCAACCGACAACATCGATACTGAGCTGACCATCAAACAGGAACCTGAACCCGGAACAGTTATATCAAGATCCACCGTTGAGGTAATCATAACGGCAACCGACGACTTCGGAAACAGTGCACAGGCAATTTTTGGGGTTCATGCAGTGGACCAGATTCCCCCGGAGATCACTTCCACGCATAACGACCAGTTGCTTGAGGCTGACTCCGAATGTCAGGCAATATTGCCCAGGTACACCTATATGGTGGAGGCAACCGACAATTGCTACAGGATGGGAGAGCTCACAATAACCCAAACACCCGAGCCATATATGACCATTTCCGGCACAGCAAGGGAAATCATCCTGACAGCTACCGATCCGGAGGGCAATAGCAGCCAGGTGTCTTTTTTTGTCGATGTGGCAGATCAAACCTTACCCACTATCACCTGCCCGGAGGATCAGCATATAGACCTGCAGCAGGGGAAAACAGTTTATACCGTTACAGGGCCTGAAATTGACCCGGTTGCAATGGATGATAATTGTTTGATTGACAGCATCACCAATGACTATACCCATACATCTTCCCTGGCCGGAGCACAATTTCCGGCCGATACCACAACGGTTGTCTGGACAGGTACAGACGTGGCCGGAAATAATGCCCAGTGCAATTTTGAGGTCATTGTCAGCGGTTTGACAGGCATTGATCCCCGGGAACGACAAGGAATCAGGTTATACCCCAATCCCACCGGCGGCATGATCCATTATGAAGCAGGTAAAACCATGATCCAAAAGCTTATTGTTTTGGATCTGACTGGTAGTATTATCCTTGAGAAAAATGATCTGCCGGCTAAAGGTGCCATAGACATCACTCACCTCAACAGCGGGATCTATTTTATACAACTTTCAAACCAAGATGGTAGATTGACGGAGAAAATAACCAAGGATTAATATTTAACCATCCGCGCAGCAAAGACCAGATAGCAAAAGTATTTGGCCTGTTGAAAAAGGAAATGCACAGCACATGCTTAAAAGCAAATAGTCAATATAAACCAGATGCCAAAAAATTTGTATCGGTGATCTTTCCATCTGAAAGCATCTTTAATGAAGCTGAATGGAATCAATTGCCGGACGGAGCCATGGTCCCAACCATATCTGCAATGAATTTTCCATAAGCTTTTCGTTCTGAATGATGACATTGTCGAATACAATGTTTTATCTAAATGTACCAAAAATTGAAGCCTAATATCAATTCTTTTTTCGCATGGAGGCAATTTTTTGAATGTTATCTTTGATAAATAAGCATTAGCTCCCCAAGAATTACGGGACTTCAACCAGCCTAATGAATGTAAGTGAATGATTTTTTGTTTTTTAGCTTCAGGCATAACAATTCATATTGATTCAAAAGACGGTTTATCATTATAAGTTTCATATTTTTATTATTTTTAACCTTTAAAATATAGCTTTATAAAACACTTTTATGCAATAAACGAACCTGTCTGTACATAAGGTCAGATATTAAGTTGGAGCGTTTTATAGCCAGGATCTAATCTGTATATGCAAACACGACATAACCCAAAAACATCAATTATGAACCACTATTTTTTTCAAGGATGCTGTTTAAGTGCTTTGGTTATAAGCAGCTTCGGTTGTAAAACCGCAACGGATAAGGAGGAGGCCGAAAAGCCGAATATCATTTATATTATGACCGATGATCATGCCTATCAGGCTTTGAGCTGTTATGGCAGCGATCTCATAGAAACCCCCAACCTGGATCGCATTGCAGCGGATGGCATGCGTTTTGTTCAGAGTTTTGTAACGAATTCCATTTCCGCCCCCAGCAGGGCTACGCTGCTCACCGGTAAATACAGTCACAAGAATGGCCAAATTGATAATGCCAAAGAATTTGACGGAAGCCAGGTGACCTTTCCGAAACTTTTGCAGCAGGCCGGATATCAGACTGCCATGATTGGTAAATGGCACCTTAAGAGCGAGCCTACCGGTTTTGATTACTGGAAAGTATTGCCGGGCCAGGGCGTGTATTACAATCCCGATTTTAAAGAAATGGGTGAGCAGATAAGTGATACGGGTTTTTCTGCCGATCTGATAACCGATGCGGCCATCAACTGGCTGGAGCAGACAGATAAGGAAAAACCTTTCTGCATGTTGTACCATTTTAAAGCTCCGCACCGGGGATGGTGGCCCAAGCCTGAAAATATGAAGGCTTTCGACAGCAGGGATCTACCGGAACCGGAAACCCTGTTTGACGATTATAAAAACAGAAAAGCTGCCGAGTTTGCTATGATGGAGATCGACAGCCATATGTATGTGAGCAGCGACCTGAAGGTGAAGCCCGAAATGGTTAAAAAGAAAGATATCCACCCGGATATGGCTTTCGCGGAAAGAATGAACCTCCGATACAACTGGAACTTCAACAATTTGAATGCCGAACAAAAAAAAGCGTGGGAGGAAGCTTATCAGGACCGGTATGAAGAATTCCGCCAGCAGGATCCGGAAAGCAAAGAATTTGTGCGCTGGAAATATCAGCAGTATATGGAGGATTACCTGGGATGTGTCGCTTCAGTGGATGAAAATGTGGGCAGGCTGTTGGATTACCTCGAAGCAAACGGGCTGAAGGAAAATACCCTTATTGTGTATACCTCTGATCAGGGATTTTACCTGGGTGAGCACGGCTGGTTTGATAAACGGTTTATGTATGAAGAGTCATTGCGTATGCCTTTGATGGTCAGTTATCCCGGGGATATAGAACCGGGTACGGTGAATAAAGATATTGTGCTGAACCTTGACTTTGCACCTACCTTCCTGGATTATGCAGGTGTGGAAATTCCTGAGGAAATGCAGGGCAGATCGCTTAAACCTATCCTGAAAGGTAAAACTCCCGATGACTGGCGGGATGCCATGTACTATCATTATTATGAGTACCCATCCTCCCATGCGGTGAAACGGCATTATGGTATCCGTACCGACCGCTACAAGCTGATCCATTTTTATTACGATATCGATGCCTGGGAATTTTATGACCTCAAACAAGATTCCCTCGAGATACACAATGAGATCGATAATCCGGAGTATCAGGATGAGATTGAAGAACTCAAGGATAAGCTGGAAAGACTGCGGGACCGCTATGAAGATTCCGATTCTCTGGCTCAGGAATACATAGACCAGTGGATTGAGAGCGGACATACCGAAAGCGGCTTTTAATGTTTTGAGCCTTTGAACTGATTCACGGAATCGTTTAAAGGCAAACTAACACCTATTCAACAATGATCAGAGAGAACTTTATGAATAGGTATGGCTTTGTTTTTAGCCTGTATGATTCATAAAAAAAAGGGGAAATATCTATAAACAATAGAATATTAGTGCTTTACTTATTATGCTCAGAAATTTTTATTTTTAAATATTTTTCCCGAGTGCGCCAATTTTTGGCCATCTGCTACGTTGCGGAAGCCTCGAAGCAGGGTTTGCTAAAAAACACAAAACAATCCTTAAATCAATAGGGTAAACATATTTGTTGTTTCCAAAATGCTAACAAAAAATGGTCATAAAAAAGACAAGGCGTTGAACGAAATATTTGCTCATAACCTTACAATTTGC
>CAYYLT010000265.1:0-4778 GCA_964472385.1 uncultured Bacteroidales bacterium | reverse complement strand
GCTTTCGACGCCTTGCATCTACCCAAAACTTGACGCATGAATAATGCAGGTTAAAGTTTTGCATTTCAAAAATCGCATCTCTTGCTTCCCCACCATGGAACCTGCATGCTATATATATTGCCTTGTTGTATAGGTCGCTGTCTGCAGGTTTCACTGGAAATAGACCATTATGGGCTTTGAAACATGGAACTTCAATCAATTCTATGAATTGGCAAATTCGTTTGATTGTATATCTTTGCAATTGAGCTATTGTCGGATCTATAGCCTGCATGAATAATGATGGATAGATCTGCCTGTCAGTTTCATTCATGGATAAAATCGCAAAATCCATTAATTTTTCAGCATTTGGCCGTACTTCAAATACTTATCTTAGATGGACAGGAATAAACCGGAATATTGGATTCACAAACTTAATTTAGAGAAGCATCCCGAAGGTGGTTATTACAGGGAAACACACAGGTCTGAAAGATTGATTGACGGTCGGAATCTGACAACCAATATATATTATTTGTTACCTGCCTCTGTTCTATCGCATTTTCACAGATTAAAATATGATGAATACTGGTATTTTCATCTTGGTTCGGCGTTGAGTCTGCATTGTTTTTTTCAAGATGGAAGCTATATACAATATCAAATGGGAAATAATCCCGATAAAGGTCAGCGATTATCCTTAACGATTCCCGGAGGAACTATATTTGGCGGCGAAGTGGCAGATAAGGATGGTTTTGTATTGGTTAGCTGCAACATGACACCAGGCTTCCACTTTGAAGACTTTGAGATGATTGAGCAGCATGAATTAATGGATAAATATCCTGCATACAGGCATATCATTAAAAAATTTTATATATAGCCTGCATCCACCCCGCAAATCATCACGCATTCATAGATTTCACTTTGTTCGTTTATGCATAATTCAGTCTTCTTAAAAGCCAGGCTTTTTCTCATTTATCCTATACACAATGTCAATATAAGTGATTAATTTTAAAGAATTTACTTTTGTTATGCATAAGGGAGGTTAGCAAATATTCAATCAATCCTTACATTTTGAAGACAATAAATGTAAGTATCAGGCTGATTATAATTGTTTTTGTGTTTTCAGCAAACCCTGTAGTAATTTTTCTCTCCAAATATGTTATTCATAAAATTTTTTATGAATTTTGGGTTTTTAAAAAATTCAACACAGACTAACTTAAAATTCATTAAAACAGTTAATTACAATGGAAAACAAGAAGCAAATCTTTGTCGTTGGGCTTGATGATTTCAACCTTCATAAGCTTAGGCGGCTGCCTGAAGCTGAAACGTGTGATTTTCTTCCTGCCATCAAGTATGAAGAAATGCGCGGATTAGAGCATTTTGATATGAAAGGACTTATCGATATCGCTTTTAAACGGATTGATAATCATGGAAAAATAGATGCTGTGGTAACTTATTATGATTTTCCGGGTACGGATTTGGTTCCTATCATAGCTTCCAGATACAATTTATCGGGGCCCAGCCTGGAAAGTGTTTTGAAATGTGAACACAAGTATTGGAGCAGACTTGAACAAAATAAAGTGATTTCCAAAAGCGTACCGATGTTTGTTGCTTTTGATCCGTTTGATGATGAAGCTTATCAGAAGATTGAGATGATACCGCCATTCTGGATCAAACCCATTAAGTCTTTCCGTTCTTTTCTGGCTTTCAGAATCAATTCCGAATATCAGTTCAATGATTATATGCAGGAAGTTAGGGAGCATATCAATTATATGTCAGAACCGTTCAATTATATATTTAAGCATTATCCGCTACCCGATGAATTTGCCAGTATGAGTGAAACTTGTATTGCAGAATCACCCATCAGCGGACATCAATGTACTGTAGAAGGATATGTTTATGATGGAGAGGTAGTTATTTATGGAATTGTTGACTCTGTTCGGGAAGAAGATCGTTCCTCTTTTGCAAGATATGAATATCCTTCGTCTTTGCCACAGGAGATCCAGTTTCGCATGGCGGATCTGGCAAGAAGAGCCATAACCCAAATAGGACTAAACAATTCAGCTTTTAATATCGAATTTTTCTACAATTCAACGGTCAATCACATTTTTTTGCTGGAAATCAATCCCAGAATTTCTCAGGCTCATACCGATATTTTTGAAAAAGTACATGGGATCTCCCATCATTCGATCATGCTTAATTTGGCATTGGGAAGGCGACCCAAAGCCTTGGAATATAAGGGAAGATATCGCATTGCCGGTAATTTCATGTTGAGGATCTATGAATCGGGTAAAGTTAAGAAGATACCCACGCAAGAAGAAGTGGAACGGCTTAGGCAAAAATATCCTGAACTTTCGCTGAAATTGCACGTGCATGAAGGGATGCATCTTTCCGAACTTCAAGGTCAGGACAGTTACAGCTATGAGCTGGCAAACCTGTTTTTAGGTGCCCGAACACAGGAAGAGCTCATCAACAGATATGATGAATGTATGGCCAATCTAACTTTTGATGTGGAACTTGATGAGGTACCACAGGTACGGTAATTGAACCTAACCAACAAAACCGGCATAAATTGTGTATTCTTTTCTATGCGCATATGTCACGATGGGTACTGCATTGCCGGTAATTTTTTTTTGTGAGTCATCCCGCAGGTATCATTCATATATCAATGAGATTGTCAGCTACATGAACATTTAGGAACTTATACCGTTACCCATAAATAAACCAAATATATACATAAAAGGATGGATCGAGATTTTGGATTCGTGATTGTTTGTAGTGTGGGTAAAGGCTACCCGTCATTAGCCGGATTTTTAGTGTAAATATTTTATTTGGAATGAAAAACCGGTTTATTGATTTGCATGCATGATGACAGCATTGATTAAAGTTGAAAACCTGACAAAACGATTTGGTGAATTGGTAGCTGTGGATAACATCAGCTTTACCATTGAGAGGGGTGAAATATTTGGTTTTCTGGGACCCAATGGTGCGGGGAAGACCACAACCCTATCTATCTTATCCACATTACTTTCACCCAGCGAAGGGTTGGCAATGGTTAACGGATACAATGTTTGTAACCAGAGAGCAGATGTAAGAAGATCCATAGGAGTGGTTTTTCAGGATTCTACACTTGATGAAGAGCTGACAGCCCGGGAAAATATGGACATTCACCGGAGGCTTTATGGAATGAAGAAAAGCAAAGAAAAGATCAATGAGCTTTTATGCCTGGTTGAACTGGATAACCGCAAAAACCAGATTGTTAAGTATTTTTCCGGCGGAATGAAGAGGCGTCTTGAAATAGCAAGGGGTTTGCTTCACGAACCCAGTATCCTTTTTCTGGATGAGCCAACGCTGGGCCTTGATCCTCAAACCCGTAACCACCTGTGGGATTATATACGGAATATGAACCGGGAAAAGCAGGTTACCATCATACTTACAACCCATTATATGGATGAAGCGGAAAAGCTTTCTGACCGGATTGCCATCATCGATAAGGGCAAAATTATTGCCCTGGATTTCCCCGGTGCCCTAAAGGAAAAAATGGGAGGCAGTGTTATAAGGATTGGATCGAACGAAACAGCGAAGGTGAAAGCTAAACTTGAACATGTAGATTGGCTGAATAATCTTTCCCTCCATAATGGGTTTGTAGATGTTAACCTCCCGAATGCCGAAAAACGGATCGTTGACGTGATAAAAATACTGGATGATATTGCTATTGAGTCTGTTTCCTTGCAAATTCCAACATTGGAAGATGTGTTTCTGAATTATACCGGAAAAACAATCAGGGAACAGGAAGCCAGTGCCAAAGACCGCATGAGACAAAACAGGAGAGTATCGCGCCGATGAGTGGAATGAGTGCAATATATACCATATGGTATAGAAATGTCCTGAAATACTTCAGGATGAAAAGCAGAATTATTGGAAGTTTGGGTATGCCGTTTTTCTTCATGGTGATCATTGGCTTTGGTTTGAATTCTGCCGTATCTTTACCGGGCATGCAGGTTAATTATGTGGAATTTATTGCACCGGGTATTATTTCGATGAGTATCCTTTTTTCAAGTATGTTTTCGGGAGTGCAGCTGGTCATTGATAAGCAGATAGGTTTTTTAAAGGAAACACTTATTGCGCCGGTATCCAGGTTGCATCTGATGATTGGCCAAACGATCGGTGGCGCTACCACTGCGGTGCTTCAGGGTTTATTGGTTTTTATTATCTCCATCATCATTGGTGTCAAAATGCCAACTTTTTCAGGGATTATTATATCACTGGTATTCATGTTTCTTATAGGTTTATCCTTTACATCCCTGGGCATAGCCTTTGCCTCAAGAATGGAGGATACGCATGGTTTTCAGTTAATTGTGAACTTTGTGCTTTTTCCCGTTTTTTTTCTTTCCGGAGCTTTGTTTCCGCTTGACAGAATACCTGATTGGCTTTCTTTTCTGACTTATCTGGATCCCCTTACTTATGGAGTAGAAGGGATGCGCTACGGTATGCTGGGTGCTTCACAGCTTAACCCCCTTTTATGTTTTGGGGTATTGAGTGGTTTCCTGCTGATTGTTCTTCTCCTGGGTAGTTTTTTATTCAACAAAATTAAAATATAGCCGCAATATTTGATTTTTTTGAAATAACTTTATGTTGCAAATTCTCGCATTTCCGATTCTCGTTTTTCGCTGTGAACGCTTTTATCCTGTATTATTCATGCGTCAAGTTTTGGGTAGATGCAAGGCGTCGAAAGCCCACGAGGTAGTCACCTGCTTCGAGGCTTTCGCAACGCAGCAGATGACCAAAAATTGGCGCACTCGGAA
>CAYYLT010000264.1:0-4783 GCA_964472385.1 uncultured Bacteroidales bacterium | reverse complement strand
TAATTAGGGTTTATAGACAGACGCTAATGACGCCGCTAAAAAAATTATAGTTTTCTAATCCAGATATTCCTGAAGCTAACTGCACTTTCATGGGTTTGAAGCATAAGTGGTAAGGCTGATTCATGATATTCATATTTGGTGTAATCTCCGTGAGACGTAGGACCGATTAATTCAACATGGTTTTGGACCAAAACACCGTTCTGCATAACTGTAAATGCAGCCGGGGACTTCAATGTCTTATCGGGATAAAATTCCGGTGCCGTAAAAATGATATCATATGATTGCCATTCACCGGGTGGTTTACAGCAATTAACCAATGGACTATGCTGCTTATAAATGCTACCAGCCTGTCCGTTATAATAGATCTCATGTTTATCCTTGTAGGAATCGTATATCTGCACTTCATACTGCCCCATGAAAAAAATACCGCTGTTACCCCACCTTAATCCTTCATGTTGCTCACCTTCCGGCACCCTCCATTCGATATGCAACTGGCAGTCTCCAAACTTTTCCCTGGTATAGATATTCGGCTCATCAACCACTACTGTAAAATGATCCTTTTTGACCTCCCATTTCACCGGTGTGCCATCAGCATATGCCCATTTATCCAATGCATTCTTGTCAAATAAGACCATCGCGTCCGACGGTGGTTGGTTGTCTTCTCCTGGCTTTACAATAGGCGGTTTAGCGCTCCAATCCTCAAAATTGTTCTTTTTCTGAGCAACAACAGATAAGTTCAACAGGCAAAAAAAAACGAGAAATAATTTGGTTTTCATCATATTACTATTTTTTGTTACGGGTTTGTATTCACCCGACCAAAACTATAAAAAATGTTTTTAGCAGGATCAAGATAATACGCAAATTGTTTAGGCTATCATGCTTTTTTATTACATTTGGGGTATAATTGATCCTTAAAATCTAACGTTATGTCAGAACAACAAAGCAGAAGAAAATTTCTTAAAAACTCAGCCCTGCTGGCAGCAGGGACAGTCCTGGCCCCGTCTGTCATCCCTGCCAGTGCCCGTGGAGCAAACGACAGGATCACTATCGGGATGATTGGTACAGGTAACCATGGAATAAAATGGAATATGAGACACCTTTTCAATATTCCCGACTGTCAAATAGTAGCTGTATGTGATGTGGACGAGCGCAGGATGAAAAATGCACAATCTATTGTTCATGAAACCTATGGCAAAAAAGGCTGCAAAACCTATACGGACTTCCGTGATCTGCTTGAACAAAAAGATATTGATGCGGTTCAAATTTCAACGCCCGACCACTGGCATGTACACCAGGCTATTATGTCCATGCAGGCCGGGAAAGATGTGATATGTGAAAAGCCAACCTGGAACATCCGGGTGGGTCGAGAACTGGTTGAATACCTCAAAAACTCCGACCGGATATTTCAAACCAGTCTGGAGGACCGTTCGTTAGACCCCTACTATAGAATGGCCATGTTAGCCAGAAATGGCCATATTGGAAAAATAAAGAAAATGAATGTCAAAGTCCCTGGTGCTTACCATATCGAAGAAGCCGATACAACCATACAACCTGTACCCGACTACTTCAACTGGGATTTATGGCTTGGACCTGCCCCCTATTCTCCCTATTCTCCCGGCAAAACACACCGCAGTTTTCGATGGGTCAGTGATTATGGTGTTGGAAGCATCGCAGACTGGGGCGCTCATATGATTGATACAGCCCAATGGGCCAACGGTACAGAAAAATGGGGCCCCATAGAAGTAAAAGGCAAAGGATCAAGAGGAAATATTGCCTATTTTGATAACTTCAATAAGTTTGATCTGACCTATCGATATGAAAATGGAGTAGAACTGGGTGTTCAGGGTGATGGCAATGAAATACATATTGAAGGTACCGAGGGATGGCTGTTGGTAAAGGGCTGGAACCAGCCTTTGCAAGCCAGCGACGAGGATTTGTTATCAAGAGATTTGAGCAAGGACCCCATACAATTATATACCGCTAAGGGTGAGCATGCTAACTTTATCAACTGCATCAAATCCAGGAAGAAACCTTACCATCCTGCTGAAGACATGCACCGTACTGCTACCATTTCGCATATTGGTGTTATTGCCATGACCTTGAAAAGAAAACTCAGATGGGATCCGGAAAAGGAAGCATTTAAAAAAGATGAGGAAGCCAACGACATGCGTGCTGATAAGGAACGGGATCCCTGGAAGCTGAAGCATATCCGCTCTGCTTAAAGCGAAAGGTGTTGACTGACTGGCAACCGGCCTACTATATTGCCCGAAAATAGTGAAAGGCAGGGAAGAACCATAACAATTCTTATTTGAAGGGATTGTCATTCAGTGGTCATTAAGTCATCGATGGTCATTGATGGTCACTAAGCCATTGGTGGTCATTTGTTTATATACTGTTGTCATCCGTCAGGAGCCGGATAAATTACATCAGGAGCCGGACATGGTTCGTTGTCATTCACTTTGTCATTCGATTGTCATCCGGCGGGCGTTTATAGTCATTGATTGCTAACAAGCAACCCATAACTCAGCCACTCAATTAACTTATTCACTCATTCAATATTCAATCATTCTCACATTTAAGCATTCCCGCATCCTTAGCACTTGCATCAATCCAGGCGCAATACTGCCATAAATGCTGACTGTGGGACTTCTACATTGCCGACCTGCCGCATCTTTTTCTTTCCTTTCTTTTGCTTTTCAAGCAGTTTTCGCTTACGGGTGATATCTCCCCCATAACATTTGGCCGTAACATCCTTCCGAAGCGCTTTAACAGTTTCCCTGGCAATAATCTTGGCTCCGACGGCAGCCTGGATAGCTATATCAAACTGCTGACGGGGGATTAGTTCCTTTAGTTTTTCACAGATACGTTTCCCGAAAGAATAGGCATGTTCCTGGTGGATCAGCGTGGAAAGGGCATCCACCACATTACCGTTAATCATTATATCCAGACGAACCAGTTTGGCCTGCTGATATCCGGTTTGATGATAGTCAAAAGAGGCATATCCTTTAGAAATGCTTTTCAGCTTATCATAAAAATCAAAAACAATTTCAGCCAAAGGCATTTCAAAAGTAACCTCCACCCGATTATTGGGTTGAAAAAATTGATTTTTCAACGTGCCCCGTTTATCCAGGCACAATTTCATAATCGACCCGATAAAATCGACCTTTGTAATGATCTGGGCTAAAATGTAAGGCTCTTCAATCCGGTCGATGCTTTTGGGTTCAGGCAATCCGGATGGATTGTGGACTTCTATCATTTCACCATCAACGGTATATACCTGGTAGGATACATTGGGTACCGTGGTGATCACATTCATATCATATTCCCTGTCAAGTCGTTCCTGAACAATCTCCATATGCAAAAGCCCCAGGAAGCCACAGCGAAATCCGAATCCCAAAGCCATTGAGCTCTCCGGCTCAAAAGTCAGGGAAGCATCATTCAGTTGAAGTTTCTCCAGTGATATCCGCAGTTCTTCATAATCATCCGCATCAACGGGGTATATACCCGAATAAACCATAGGCTTTACATCCTCAAAACCAGAAACAGCTTTTTCACACGGGCGAGCATAATGGGTAATGGTATCACCGACTTTCACCTCACTGGAGGTTTTAATGCCTGATATGATGTAACCCACATCCCCTGCAGTCAATTCATTCCGCGGTTCTTTCTTTAAACGCAATACGCCTATTTCATCGGCATAATAATCTTTACCCGTATTGACAAATTTAACATGATCACCTTTTTTTAGCTTCCCGTTAAAAACCCGGAAGAAAGCTTCAATACCACGGTATGAATTGAATACCGAATCAAAGATCATAGCCTGCAAAGGTTTGTTCACATCCCCTTCAGGAGGAGGTACTTTTTCAATAATGTCATCGAGGATCCGTTGGACACCATAACCTGTTTTTCCGCTGGCTTCAATAATATCATCCCTGTTGCATCCCAGTAATTCCACAATCTGATCTTTGACTTCTTCAGGCCTGGCCGCTTCCAGATCCACTTTATTCAATACGGGTAATACTTCCAAATCATGATCTACGGCAAGATAAACATTGGATATGGTTTGTGCCTGAACACCCTGCACAGCATCAACCACCAGTAAAGCACCCTCACAAGCTGCAATAGAACGGGAAACCTCATAGGAAAAATCAACATGGCCGGGGGTATCGATCAAACTCAAATAATAATTCTCTCCCTTATATATATAATCCATCAGGATGGCATGGCTCTTTATGGTTATGCCCCGTTCCCGTTCCAAATCCATATCATCCAGCATCAAATCCCGATATTCACGCTCTGTAACCGATTTGGTAATTTGCAGCAGACGGTCAGCCAATGTACTCTTACCGTGGTCAATATGTGCCAGTATGCAAAAATTTCTGATATGCCCCATCAATCCTCCTGGTATCTATACATTTTCAATCATCAATCCCAATCCCTACCTGTATTCTTCATACAATCGAAATGGTTTATATGCAATATATCAATTACTTCCTATTCCATTTAAAACCACAATGGTTCAACTTATAAGTTAAACAGGTATTCTGTTAGGGGATTGTTCTTGATAAATGCATTAATGCATTTTTATAGGCCAAAGATATTCAAAACTGAAAAAATAATTGCGTTAAACATCATAAATTAACCCGATTAATTCATTAGAAACTGAAGTATGAGGCGTAACAATGAATATAACCGGGATAATCCTGAAGAGAATGCATTAAATATTTTCTAGCCTGCATTATTCATAAAAAATGAATAAATATCTATAAATAAAAGTATATAA
>CAYYLT010000263.1:0-4811 GCA_964472385.1 uncultured Bacteroidales bacterium | reverse complement strand
CATAAGTATTCTGCGGTTTAGATTTTTCACACGCCTCGAATTGCACTTTACAGAACAAACACTCCAATTTATAGACAAACCCTAATTATGTCCATAAAAACAAGCAATCAATCGTTGATTTGAAAAATCTCTTTACGATTCCAGTTTTCCCAGTATGACAGGGCTTTTTCTCGAATTAGTTTTCTGTAAGCTTCCGAAGTTAAAGGATGATTATTTTTTGCCTCTTCAATAACCTGTTGGATTTTTTTATAATAGGGCGCCTTTAATTTGATCTCAATGATTTGGTTGTTGTGTTTGAATTTCGCTTTGGGCAAAACTACATCATCCTTAATTTCTATTTTAGCATGATTCAGGGTAGTGCCTCCGGCTATCTGCAAGCCTTCGTTTATGCAGCTTAAAGGGGGTTCATGTCCGCAAAAGGATGTAATTTCCAGGCTTCCGGGTTGAGCACGAAAATATTCAAGCGCACGGATGCCCATTTTGGCCCCAATGAGTGCGTTGATACCAAGATGCGGATGTAATTCTTCAGTAAGGGTGATGGCCTTCCATTCTCTTATGCCATATTGACGAATGGTTGGAATCATCATATTTTTGACATCTGGTTTATAATAACCGGTATCTGCAGGAAAATTATTAAATACATTGCTTTCGATTTTGTTGTAGGATTCGAGATGTTTCAGGTATTGTTTTTTTAGCTGCTCACCATCCTGTAGTTTGATAACATGACCTGCTGAGTCGGCATAGCTGGTATCCTGAACAAAAAGTCCCGGATAATAAAGGTATAAGGCGCACAAATCATCCCATAGCTTGAACGGTTCTTGGGATAACTTTTTTTTAATACTGTCTGAGGAAAAGGCCCGATATATTTTTTGGGCATAGGGGGTGTAAATTTTGCCTATCTTCTCCAGAAATTCGGGTGTAAATTCAACTGCATCAGTGCCGGCTGAAATTCTGTAAATGGGAATTTGGGTTTTTAAGAGATAATTGGCTGACAAACAATCCATGCCGTAGTTTGTCCATTTTAATTCAGGCTGGCACTGATCAAACCAAATAATTTTGCTTATTTGCTTTTTGATCGAAGATTTCATCAATACTGCATTGGCTATGTTGGTTAAAGGGCCCATACATATGATCTCTACTGGATGTGCTTCCTCCTCAATCAATTTTACAAGGAATTCTTTTATTTCTGTTGGTTCACGGAAGCTGATCGGTTCTTTCCCCCAATTGATTTGACGGGCCAGGCCTCTCCATTCAGGATCTTCATTCTTTGCAATAATACCTTGTGAAGTTTGTATTCCTTTATGCCCCAGTTCTTTTAGGAGGCCTATGATCCTCAAATAACCTTCGTTAGGCTCCAATACCCCGTCTTCTGATGTAATAGCAAGAATTTCAGTATTGGTCGAAGAAAGCATTAGATTGATGGCCCTTAGATCATCCGGCCCACAGTCCGTATCGATTATCACATGATGCTTTCTGGGGTCTTCTGCCAAAGAAAATGATGGAAGATAGATGAATAGAAGCACGATTGAAAAAAAAGCTTTCACCTTCCATGTATCATAACCTGAAAATATTTTTTTCATACATATTACTTTTAAAGGCATAACCCTGATTCAGACAAAATAATAACCCAGATGATCATTTTATGAAGAGAAATGTTTTCTGTATTATGAGATGTTGTGGTAACTTGCATATCCCGTTCAATTTCATTCTGACAATTTACTAAAAAATCATGTAATACAAAAGCAAAAAGAAGCATTAAAATGATTTTGTTTTATACAATTAACCTGTATTATTCATGCGTCAATACAGGATAGAAAGCTTTTGTGAGGTCAATATAATCTCTTGTGAATTGATTTCGCTTCTCTTTTTCCAGTATAAGGTTGTTAGCAAGAGGTATTGTTTTATAAAAGGAAAACTCCATTAACATTCTTTTGGGTTTTTTATGGGGTTTGGTTTTTACAAAGGTTTTCTTATTGCAGAAAAATCCTTTGTGCTCCGCCATGTTTATAAAAGATAAACCTTCAGGATAAGGCAGTATCAGGCATAATCTTCCATTCCGGTAAAGCAATTTGATGGTTCCGTCCAACAGGTCTAAAAAGCTTAAAGTATTGGTGTGTCTGGCCTGCGTTCTGGCTTGATCCAAAGGAGTCAGGGAATCTGAAAAATAGGGAGGATTGGAGATAATCAGATCAAATTGCTGCTGGCATTGTAAAGCATATTTTTGCAGTGTAAGCTTTTCTATATGTATTCTGTCTGGCCAGGGACAATGGTTTGTATTATCCAGTGCCTGTGAAAAAGCATTTTCCTCCGGCTCTATGGCAAATATTTGCGCATCAGACCGCTGTGCCATCATGATGGCTGTTAAGCCAGTTCCAGTGCCAATATCCAGAATTTTTCCGGGATTGTTTACACAAGCCCATGAACCCAATAGAACACCATCAGTTCCTACTTTCATTGCTGTTCTATCCTGTTGGATCGTAAATTGTTTAAATCGGAAATAGGTGTTGGGCATGTGCTTAAGGTTTAAGGCAAAATTAATGTATTTTTTTGATAATAATATGCTGCATCAATGGCTAAAGCTGGGTTTAATTTCTTTTATTTGTAAAAATCAATGAGCCGTTATGAAAAAGGAAGCCATATTTTTTTTTATGATCGTTATGGTCATTTCATGGAATACCTATGCTCAACAAGATGATCTTTATGTACCGTTAGAAATCAAGAACGCTTATGAATCGGGTACGCGTTCGTATTCTGGTGGGCCGGGAGATGGTTATTTTCAGAACAAGGCGCACTACCGTATCAATGCCCGGTTTGATCCTGAAACCGGTATTCTGTCGGGAGAAGAGGAGATATTGTATCAAAACAACAGCCCGGATACGATTAAGCATTTGGTGCTGCGGGTTTACATGAATTTTTTCAGCAAGGGTGCTCCGAGGGATTTTTACATAGGTTCGTCAGACCTGCATAACGGAGTTTCCATCAATGATATGCGCGTTAATGGAAAACAGATCAGCAGGGCAGGAGGACCCCAGCTAATAGACGACCGGGGAACAGTATACAGGATTGAGCTGCTTGATCCCTTGCTACCTGATCATGATGCGAAGATATCGTTAAGCTGGAAGGTTCAACTGCCCCAACAGGTAGCCATCAGAATGGGGAAGTATGGCAATGGGAACAACTGGTTTGTGGGATACTGGTATCCACAGATTTCAGTTTATGACGATATTTCAGGATGGGATATCCATCCTTTTACGGGTTCTGCTGAGTTTTACAACGATTTTAATGATTATGATGTAAAACTTACATTACCTGGCAAGTATATGGTTTGGGCAACGGGAATACTGCAGAATCCCGGCAAACTATACCAGAAGCAAATTCTGGATAGAATCGGTAAAGCAGAACAATCTGAAGATGTCATTGCTATCATTTCAACAGAGGACATCAGTGAAAACCGTGTGCTAAAAAAAGGCAAAACGCATACCTGGCATTTTATTGCCGAAGATGTGCCTGATTTTGCTTTTGCCACCAGCAAAAGTTATATTTGGGATGCAACAAGCATTCGGGCAGAGGCTGAAAACGGAAGACGCACATTGATCAGTGCAGTTTATGAAGCGGGTGCTGCTTATTTTGACCGGGTTGCAGCCATTGGGCGTCAGACCATCAAACTTCTTAACGAAGGTGTTATGGGTGTTGCTTTTCCTTACCCCAGGCTGACGGTATTTAATGGTGGAGGAGGCATGGAGTTTCCCATGATGGTTAATGATGGTGAGGTACCGGGATACAAGGAAACGGTTCATCTGACCGCTCATGAGATAGGGCATAGTTATTTCCCGTTTCTGGCAATGACCAATGAATCGTATTATGCTTTTATGGATGAAGGGTTAATTACTTTTTTGCCGCGATTAGCTGAAAAAGAAATCATCGAACAGTACGATCCGTTTCCTTCTTTAATGAGACAATATGAGCGACAGGCGGGAAACATGCGTGAAGTACCGCTCATGGTAAGAAGTTATTTGATCAATGATTATACTACCTATCGGTTACATGCCTATCAACGGCCTGCTGTGGCATTCTATTTTCTGAGAAACTTTTTAGGAGCGGACGCATTTCACCGGAACCTGAAAGCATTTATCCGGAAATGGGCTTACAAGCATCCTACTCCCTATGATTTCTTTTTTACTTTTGAGAATATGGCGAATCGCGATTTAACCTGGTTCTGGAAACCCTGGTTTTTTGAATTTGGCTACCCCGATTTGGCTATACAGAAGTTTGATCAGCAGGATAAGGGAGCTATGGTACATATTGAAAATAAAGGTCAATTGCCGCTGCCCGTCTATCTGAAGGTAACCTTTGCCAATGGGGAAACTACAATATACGAAGAATCGATGGATATATGGGAAGAAGCATCCGGTCACATTGAGGTTACCATTGATGAAGAAAAAGAAATTGATATCGTGGTGTTGGGAAATAAATATATTCCAGATGTGTATCGCGGCGATAATATCTGGCGGCGATAAAAATGATGGTTTAGCCTGTATTATTCATGCGTCAAGTTTTGGGTAGATGCAAGGCGTCGAAAGCCCACGACGTAGTCACCTGCTGCGGGTTTGCTGAAAACCTTTTATTTTGGAAACAACAGATATGTTTAACCTATTGATTTAAATATTGCTTTGTGTTTTTCAGCAAACCCTGCTTCGAGGTTTTCGCCACGCAGCAGATGACCAAAAATTGGCGCACTCGGAAAAAATATATGAACATAGAATTTTTTGAACATAATACGTAAAATACTAATATTTTAGTGTTTATAAATT
>CAYYLT010000262.1:0-4849 GCA_964472385.1 uncultured Bacteroidales bacterium | reverse complement strand
ATATTTTTGTGTTTATAAATTTTTATCCATTTTTTATGAATAATACAGGTTAAAAAACTTTTATCCGAATAATGCCGTTTCGCATGTTGCTATTATCCCTGTGCATGTTGAAAAATGTCTTACCTATGGATACAAAGGTATTACTTTTTCAGGATTTATTAAAGTCCGGGCGAAAGGATGATGTATTTGCTGATTTCTAACCTGTTTTGTTTATATATGCTTTGTCATTTTGTGCGTTTGTCGGTGTTATACGCATGAGAAAAATCATGTTATATTCCTGAATATTATCTTATTTTTAGGTAATATTTATGCAACATTCCTTAATTCTATTTTGGATATTATGAAGGGGATAGAAGGTAAAATACATTGATATATAAATAGTTATGCATAACAGGAAGGGGATTGACCATATAAAAAGTGAAAATTTAACTTAAGAGCAGTCAGTGTTTGCATAGGGAGCAGATTCATTAGCGTCTGTTTATAAACTCAAGTGTTTGTTCTATAAAGTTCATATATGAGCAATTCATATACGTCAGCGAAATAATAACGGAATATGAGCAATACAAGAAAGGTCATAGAGCGGGAAGACGTAGTGGTACGTTTTGCAGGGGATTCCGGGGATGGGATGCAATTGACCGGCACCTTGTTTTCTGATACATCAGCATTTCTGGGGAATGATTTATCGACATTTCCGGATTATCCCTCAGAGGTGCGTGCACCTCAGGGTACAATCGGAGGTGTTTCCGGATTTCAGGTTCATTTTGGGCACAGGCAGGTTAATACGCCGGGTGACTTTGCAGATGTATTGGTAGCGATGAATCCGGCAGCTTTAAAGTCCAATTTCAAATGGGTCAAATCAGGCGGGACCATTATTCTTGATCAGGACAGCTTAACTGACCGTGCCCTCCATAAGGCAGGATATAAAACCCATGATCCTGTTGAAGAGGATCATCTGGAAGGGTATAATCTTATAAAAGCGCCCATTACAACCCTGACCAAAAAGGCATTAGAAGATGTAAAACTTGATCAAAAAAGTATCCTGCAAAGCAAAAATATGTTTGCATTGGGTATGGTATATTGGTTATTTGATCGACCCCTAAAATATACAGAACAATTCTTCGAGCGGAAATTCAGCAGCCGCCCTGAGATTATTGAAGCCAACAAAAAGGTTTTGGAGGCGGGTTATCATTATGCCGAGACTGTTGAACTGCTGACGCCCACCTACAAGATCAGTCCTGCAGAGATAGAGAAAGGAACCTACAGGAATATTGACGGCAATACGGCGACAGCCTGGGGTTTTATTGCAGCAGCGGAAAAATCGGGTCTGGAATTGTTTTGTGGTTCTTATCCCATTACGCCTGCTTCTGAAATTTTGCATGAGCTTGCCATGAGGCGCGATTTGGGGGTAAAAACTTTCCAGGCGGAAGATGAGATAGCAGGTATTTGTACCGCCCTGGGGGCAAGTTTTGCCGGCTCGCTGGCTGTTACAGTTACATCAGGTCCGGGTTTGGCGCTTAAGTCCGAGGCTATTGGTTTAGCTGTTATGACCGAGTTGCCCATTGTTATTGTAGATGTTCAAAGGGGCGGTCCATCCACCGGTTTGCCTACCAAGCCTGAACAGTCGGATTTGATGCAGGCACTTTACGGTAGAAATGGAGAGAGTCCTGTCGTTGTCCTGGCAGCCAGTACACCTTCAAACTGCTTTTTTTATGCTTTTAAAGCAGCAAAGATTGCACTTGAGCATATGTTACCAGTAATACTGCTTACAGATGGTTATCTGGCCAATGGATCGGAACCCTGGAAAATACCAGCTATGGCTGATTATCCCCATATAACTCCCCCTATTGTGCCCAAAGGGGAAAAAGCCTGGATGCCCTATGCACGGGATCCGGAGAAACTTGCCCGGACATGGGCTGTTCCAGGAACTCCGGATTTTGAACATCGCATCGGAGGCCTTGAAAAAGATGAATTGCAAGGATGTGTGTCCCACGATCCCATTAACCATGAAAAAATGGTATATCTGAGAGAAGAAAAAGTAAATCGTGTGATCAATGATGTTCCTGAGCAAAAGATCCAAGGCGATATGTCGGGCGATATTCTGCTTACAGGTTGGGGAGGAACCTACGGCCACCTGAAAACTGCGCTTGATGAACTTAGAAAAGAGGGTGTGCAAATCGGACTGGCACATTTTAATTACATCAAACCCTTGCCTTCCAATGTCGAAGATCTGTTTAAAAAATTTAACCGGATCCTTGTATGCGAACTAAACCGCGGCCAGTTTATGGATTATCTGAGAATGAACCATCCGGAATTCAATTATCTTAAATATAATAAAGTGCAGGGACAGCCTTTTACTTCTATAGAGATTAAGGAACATGTTCACAAACTGTTAAAACGCTAATTGATATGACCCATCAAACAACCAAATACCAAAAGGAAACAACGGCCAAAGATTTTAAAAGTGACCAGGAAGTTCGATGGTGTCCAGGATGTGGCAATCATGCTATCATGCATGCCATTCAAAAATCTTTACCGGAGATGGGTATTCCCAGGGAGAAATTTGCTTTTATCTCAGGTATTGGTTGTTCCTCTCGATTTCCCTACTATATGAATACTTATGGTTTTCATGGTATACATGGAAGAGCTTCTGCCATAGCTTCAGGAACCAAGGTTGCCAATCCTGAATTGAGTGTGTGGCAGATTACAGGAGATGGAGATTCTATGGCTATCGGAGGCAATCATTTGATCCATGCCATCCGGAGAAATATTGATATCAATATTGTTATCTTCAACAACGAAATTTATGGTTTGACCAAAGGTCAGTATTCACCTACTTCTAAACTTGGAGCCAAAACCAAAAGTTCTCCCTATGGGAGCATTGAAGATCCTTTCCATCCAGGTGATCTTGTTATCGGGGCACAGGGTAAATTTTTTGCCCGATCCGTCGATACCCGTATTAAACTGAATCAGGAGATCTTTCTTCAGGCTGAAAAACATAAGGGTACTTCCGTGGTTGAGATTGCCCAAAATTGTGTGATATACAATGATAAAACCCACGCTGAGATTACCGATAAAAAACATACAGCTGACCGGCAAATTGTTCTGCGACATGGCGAACCTATGATCTTTGGTAAATACAAAGATAAGGGTATCGTGCTGGAAGGATTGAAACTTAAAGTTGTTCAGCTTGGTAAAGATGGGTATGTCGAAGATGATCTGCTGGTTCATGATCAAACCATCAAGGATCCCGGAATACATCTGATGCTTGCCAATATGCAAAATCCGGTCTATCCCGTTGCTGTCGGCCTTATACGAGCCGTAGAAGCCGATAGCTACGAAAAAAGACTCGTAGAACAAATCAAGCAAGTTCAACAGCAATCCGAACACCGATGTATGGATGACTTGTTGCATAGTGGAAATACATGGGAGGTTCAATGACTTCAGGCCTTTACAAACGCAAAAAGCAGCAGGGATTTTCAAAAGTTTATGATAACCTGTATTATTCATAAAAAATGGAAAAAATTATAAATAAAAGAATATTAATGCTTTACTTATTATGCTCAAAAATTTTAATTTTTTAATATTTTTCCGGGTGCGCCAATTTTTGGGCATCTGCTGCGTTGCGAAAACCTCGAAGCAGGGTGTGCTGAAAAACACAAAAAAATCTTTAAATCAATAGGGCAAACATATCTGTTGTTTCCAAAATGAAAGGTTTTCAGCAAACCCGAAGCAGGTGACTACGTCGTGGGCTTTCGACGCCTTGCATCTACCCAAAACCTGACGCATGAATAATACAGGATAAAACTTTCATGATGTATAACCCCTGTCCTGAATAATAAAGGCTAAGTCTGCATGGTACGTCTTGCTTCATCGTAACTTCTGTTTTTTCTTGAACAAAACATTATTAACGGACTGTATTTCCATGTAATGCATGTGATGCGGGTATAAAATTGGCATTTCTCAATTCATCATTGTGGAACCCGCATGTTTTATTCATGGTCTTGTTGTGAAGGTACGCTGCATGCGGTTTTCTTCTGTGATATATTGGGGTATTCGGCTTTATATCATTGCTGGGAGCTCTTTGGATAAAAAACGGACTGATTATTGGGTCGTACAATAATAATATGGTGTGCTTATCGTTTGCAGCATTAATTAAATTACAAACAATTAAAAATTTTATTATGGGTTTCAAAATTTTAGGGACATTGGCTATTAGTTTATTAGTTATTACAGGATGCAAAAATTCAGGAAATCAGCAGGGTACAGACGGAGGTCAGGAAACACCAACCCAGCAGGCGCCGGCTGGTAGCAACCAAAGTATGCCTGGTCAAATGCAGCAACCGGCAGATATTGATGTAAGCACAAAGGAAATACAACAATTCGTTTCTGCTGCGCAAAGCATACAGGGTATAAACCAGGAAGCCCAGCAAAAGGTTGGTAAAGCTGTTGAAGATGAGGGCATGAGTCAGCGCCGTTTTAGCGAGATACGTCAATCCCAGCAATCGCAGAATCAGGGACAGGCGAATGCCACAGAAGAGGAAATGGAACAGTACCGGAACATCATGCA
The DNA here is from genome assembly GCA_964472385.1 of uncultured Bacteroidales bacterium. Lineage (GTDB taxonomy): Bacteria > Bacteroidota > Bacteroidia > Bacteroidales > UBA12077 > JAGXLC01. The sequence continues at coordinate 282 of CAYYLT010000262.1, read as the reverse complement.
AACATTACAGAATATGCGCACAGGTATGCGCGACAATATGGAAAATGCCATCAAACAATCCGGGTTAACCATGCAACGCTATCAGCAAATTGCAAAGGCCGCCCAAACCGATACTGCTTTAATGAAAAGAATACAACAAAAGCTGCAAAGCAGTATGTCTAACCAATAATAGTGCCAAGGGTAAATTAATCGGTCTGTAATCACAACGTTTTTTTGTTGTCAGTAAATTAGGGTTTGCTGAAAAAGCCTGTTGATTTTAAGGTTTTTTTGTGTTTTTCAGCA
>CAYYLT010000261.1:0-4900 GCA_964472385.1 uncultured Bacteroidales bacterium | reverse complement strand
TCCTGAATTGGACGATTACTTTGGTATGGGCACGGTAGGTAAGATGATGGAAGAAGACCACAGGGAATTGCTTCCGGTAATCCCTGTGCAGGTTACGGCAGGTTCTGCTGCTCATCTAACCAAATATTCCAACATTACCGATGTATCCGCAGGTCAGAAATTGCTGATCATCGATATGGCCATCGTACCTCCTGCCGCCCTTTTTGATTACCGTTTTACCACCAGCCAGTCAGCGGACCTGACGATGGACGGCGGACTGGATGGCATCTCCCATTGTCTGGAAGTGTTGATGGGCATTAATCAGCAAAACTACGAAAAGGTTAAACCGGTATCCCTGCTGGGCATTGATCTGATCGTCAACAACCTGAAAGAAGCGTTAAAAAACCCCCATAACCTGAAGGCCCGGGAAAATATAGGAATGGGGACCGATCTGGGGGGATATGCCATAATGATCGGAGGCACCAACGGCGCGCATCTGAACAGCTTTTCCATGACCGATATTCTCAGCCACGGAAGGGCCTGTGCCCTGATGAATCCATATTATGTCGTATTCTTTGCACCAGCTATTGAAGACCGTCTCCGCGAAGTGGGGAAGGTATACCATAATGCAGGGTATCTCCAGGCCAATCCCACAGAGCTTTCAGGCAAGGAACTCGGAATGGCAGTATCAGAGGGTATGCTCGCGCTGTCAAAAGATATTGGTTTCCCTACCAGGCTCTCAGAAGTTAAAGGATTTACCGACAAGCATATTACAAGATGCCTGACAGCAGCGAAAAATCCCAAGCTGGCCTCCAAGCTGCAAAACATGCCCGTACCCCTCTCGGCAGATACGGTGGACGAATACATGGGACCTATATTACAGGCAGCGAAATCCGGGGATCTGACATTAATCAAAAATATGAAGTAACTTGTGTACATAACACAAAATTTAATCGTTATGATGGTTCGGATCAGGTATGTGAATGCAACAGGTTTAATTTAAGCGATCCAGGCATGAAACCCATCGATTTTCGATACGGAAAAGATATCCTGCGCATACCTGTTCCCGGTAATCCGGAGGTATATGAATCCCGTTACCCGGAAAACAAAAGATCAGCCTGGGAAACGGTCGCATTAGCCCTTGAATCCCCTGCCGGTAAAAGGCCATTAATTAATGATCTGAAGGAAAACTGGAATGGCATTGACCCTGTAGTCATTGTGGTTTCGGATATCACAAGACCCATACCATACCATTCCTTTTTACCGGAATTGTTGAACAAGCTGCAAGAAGCGGGTGTAAAGGAAGATCAAATCAAAATTCTTATTGCTACGGGTATGCACCGCCCCTCAACGCATAAGGAACGAAGCGAAATGTTTGGTGAAAATATTACCAGCCACAACATCATTGTAGATCACTATGCTGATAACCCGGAAGAGCTGAGAAAAATCCCCGGCAGATCAAGGTATGGATTAGAGATTGTATTGAACAGGCATTATGTTGAGGCGGGTTACCGTATCATTACCAGTCTGGTAGAACCCCACTTCATGGCGGGATTCTCCGGGGGCAGGAAAACCATTTGTCCCGGTCTTTCCTCATTAGATACCATCCGCAGCTTTCACGGCTTTGCTATGCTGGATGATCCGCATGCACAATCGGCCATAATAAAAGACAACCCCTGTCACCAGGAAGCATTGTCAGTAGCACAGGCAGCCAATCCCGACTATGCCATCAACCTGATACTGGATAACAAAAGAAACGTCACCGAAGCTTTCGCGGGCGATTATATCCAATCCCATAAAAGATCAATAGCATTGGTAGAACAGTATGCCTGCAAGAAAGTAGAAAATCCGGCAGATATTGTCATTACCTCTTCCGGCGGATATCCCCTGGATAGTACTTTTTACCAGTGTGTAAAAGGTTTTGTTGCCTGTTTGCCCGCCCTCAGGGAGGGTGGAACGGTCATTGCCCTCGGTAGTTGCAGTGAAGGCATCGGCAGTCCGGAATATGAAAAATTAATGAAAAGATATCATGGCCATTGGGAGCAATTTCTGGCAGACAGCAAGGATTCAGCGCACTTCATCAAAGATCAGTGGCAGTACCAGATGCATGCCAGAGCCCTGAAAAAGGCAGGAATGGATCAATTGCATTTTTTCACGGATCATCTGCCACAACAGGAACTGGATATGCTTTCAGTTAGCGGTCATTCGGTGAAAAAAGAAAATGTTGCAGGAGGTATTGAAGCACTTCTGGGGAAATCACATGATCAAAAAATTGCTGTTTTTCCTGAAGGGCCATACTGTGTGCCGGTATAATGTTACACCATGCAATGCATAGATGAATAAACACAGCAATTTAGCCGGCCTTAGGCATCAACGAACGGAGGAAAGTTTATGAATTATACAGTCTTCCTAAAAGCTTGGCATTTTACCATTACTCCTATACACAATATCAATATAAATAATTCATTTTGAAAGATTTAACTTTGCTGTGTATAAGGGAGGCAAAATTACTTGTAAAGAATACAGGTTAGAACTCCAATAAACCGCATCAATATGAAAAAGAACCATGCATGCTTTTTGATTGTTTTATCCATGCTTTCCTGCATGGGTGTTTATGCTCAGGAAAAACATGAGCAATCAGCCGAACCGCCGGTTATACCGGTTGGCGAAGATGCTTATCTCCAATGGGAGAAGCTTCCCTATCACCGGATCGGCATCAGAGCTTATATGCGAAGCACTTATGACAGGGAGGGCAACAACCGCACAGCAGATGCCAGTCATTTTTTGTACCAGGAATCCGATACCTTCAATGTCACCCTCGATGTGAAAGGGAATGGCATACTCTATTTTAAACGGACGAATCATTTTCATGGCAGCCCCTGGCATTATGAGGTGGACGGGAAGGATCATATTGTCAAGGAGACGGCTACCGATGATCCCATTGATGCGAAAAGCAAATATGAGACCACAACATTTATCCCACAGGAACTTTTCCCCAACCCCCTCACCTGGACCTGGTCTACAACAAAGGGAGCCGATCTGATGTGGCGGCCGATTCCTTTTGATGAATCCTTTCGGATAGCCTATGGCCGTACCTTTTACGGCACAGGGTACTACATCTATCATCAGTATGCCCCGGGTATCAAAAACCTTTCCCATCCCATAAAATCCTGGGACCGTGAACCCCCGAACCCAAAAGTCCTCGAGCTGATCAACCGCTCCGGCACAGACATTGCAGGTATCACAGATAAGACCAAAATCGCATCCGGCAAGTTAGCGCTAAAACCTCATCAGTGGACGGAGGTGGTCAACCTTGAAAAAGCCCCTTCGACCATCCGGCTGATCCGATTTACTGTGCCAAGAAAACAGGGATATGACTTTGGCAAATGCCGGTTGCGCATTACCTGGGACAATAGATGGCATGCCTCGGTAGATGCCCCCATTGATTTGTTTTTCGGTGCCGGGCACCTCTACAATAAAGAAAACAAGGAATATCTTGTAAAAGGATTTCCCATGGTTATCCGCTATGACCAGGATCATATATACCTCTCCTGCTATTACCCCATGCCCTTTTTCAAAAATGCCCGGATTGAAATCCAGGAGCGCAATGGCAACAGGATGAAAAATATCGCCTATGAAATCAGGAGTGTGCCTTATGATGCACCCATCAACCATGCCGGCTATTTCCATGCCACATACAGCGATCATCCTTCTCCCAATTTGGGAGAGGACATGACCTTTCTGGATACGGATCAAACAGAGGGCGGCGGTCCCTGGAGCGGAAACTTTGTGGGCATGTCCTGGATTTTCTCAAGAAATGGCTATCTGGGTACCCTGGAAGGCGACCCGCGCTTTTTTTTCGACAACAGCAAAACACCCCAGGCCTGGGGTACAGGTACCGAAGAATGGGGCGGTGGCGGTGATTACTGGGGGGGCAGGAATATGACCATTCCCTTCGCAGGGTATCCGGTAGGCACATCATCTAAACACGCTGACAATGAAAAAGAACTGGTCAATTCGGCTTACCGTTTTTTGATCGCTGATCACTTCCCCTTTGGACACAGGGCGGTTATCAACCTGGAACACGGTGCGGTCAATCACACGGATGAACATTATTCGGGCGTGGTATACTGGTACGGGACCAACGATTCCTCCCTTGTGCTGACCGATGAACTGAATGTATGTCATCCCGGAAGCAGGAAAAGACACGGTTATGTCTCTCCTGCCGCCCGGGAACCCTATACATTGGTGTCCCGCTACGAGCTGGGCCCTGATTCCCATGGCAAAGGCAGGATGTTTTTCCCCGCAGAAAAAGATCAGGTGCGTACAATGACCGGTACATCGCGGTTTACGGTAAATATTTTCCCCGATAACCTGGGCGTGATGCTCCGCCGCAAATTCGATTACCACTATCCCAACCAGTGTGCCAAAGTCTATGTGAAGGATTCAGACACGGATAAAGACTGGAATTATGTGGGAAAATGGTACACAGCCGGCAGCAATACCTGTGTTTATAGCAATCCCCTGGACAAATGGAGCGAACTTTTTACCAAGAAGGAACTGGCCCCGGCAGAACACCATGTGATCACCAGCAACAGGAGATGGCGGGAAGAAGAATTTCTCATTCCGGATCACATGACCAAAGGCATGAACCGCCTGGATGTTAAAATTGAATTTGTTCCCGTTGACCGGGAGCTGTATCCGGGCTATCCTTTCCCCGGGAAGAATGTGTGGAGTGCAAGCCGCTATTGGGTATATTGCTACAAAATGCCCCGCGTTGCATTCCCGTAATCATCATCCAAAACTTGACACATGAATAATACAGGCTACTTCGTTGGCTTCAGCTCGCAGTATGCATATACAGCTTCGCTTAGCCGCCTCGTAGCTGATGCACTAAAAACATTTTCAGTAAACCCTATTT
>CAYYLT010000260.1:0-4920 GCA_964472385.1 uncultured Bacteroidales bacterium | reverse complement strand
TCATCATATTGGCCTCTATACTGATCCCTACGCTCCTTTTTGCCAACCTCACCAATATCTATGTGATCCTTATGCTGATCACCACAGTGTGGCTTGGATTTGTCGGTTTTATTGATGATTACATTAAAATTTTCAAAAAGAATAAAAAAGGTTTAGCGGGTAAGTTTAAAATTGCCGGGCAGGTGGTGCTTGGTTTAATTGTTGGGTTAACCCTGTATTTAAGCGAGGATGTCAAGGTAAGGAAAGAAATAACCAGGGAAGAAATACAAGATAAAACTGCAGTGGAAGTAGTGGAAGGATATGAACGCATCGACGAAGAAAAGAAGTATACCAAAGATGTTAAATCGACCATTACCACCATTCCTTTTGTCAAAAACAATGAATTTGATTATGAATACCTTGTTGCTTTTGCTGGTAAATACAGGGATCAACTTGCTTGGGTTGCATTTGTCATTGTAACCATATTGATTGTTACTGCAGTATCTAACGGGGCCAATCTCACCGACGGATTGGATGGACTGGCAACCGGTACTTCTGCCATTATTGGGGTCACCCTGGGTATTTTAGCATATGTATCCGGGAACATGGTATATGCGGATTACCTCAATATCATGTTTATTCCCCATTCAGGCGAGCTGGTCATTTATATCAGTGCATTTATCGGCGCAACCATTGGTTTTATGTGGTATAATTCTTACCCGGCACAGGTTTTTATGGGCGATACGGGAAGTCTGGCGCTGGGTGGTATTATCGCTGTTTTTGCCATTGTAATCCGCAAGGAACTGCTTATACCTATCCTGTGCGGGGTGTTTTTTGTGGAAAGCATATCTGTTTTGTTACAGGTGTCTTATTATAAGTATACCAAACGCAAATATGGTGTGGGCAAGCGCATTTTTAGAATGGCCCCCGTTCACCATCATTATCAGATGAAAGGATATTCCGAACCGAAGATCGTCACCCGGTTTATGATTGTAGCCATCTTGCTGGCCGTCATAACCATAGTTACATTGAAAATCCGATAAATACGAAATATAAACATGGGCAGGAAGATAGTCATATTGGGAGCTGGAGAAAGCGGAACAGGTTCTGCTGTATTGGCTATGATGAAAGGATTTGAAGTTTTTGTCTCGGATAAAGGCCAAATCAAGGATCGCTACAAATCTGTCCTTGAATCCTATCATATCCATTATGAGATGGGAAAACATACCATGGAGACCTTATTAAGTGCCTCAGAGGTAATTAAAAGTCCTGGTATACCGGATGATTCAGACATGATCATCCGCCTGCGGGAGCATGGTATCCCGGTGATCTGCGAAATTGAATTTGCCTCCCGGTTTACCGGTGCATTTACCATTGGCATTACCGGCAGTAACGGGAAGACCACCACAACAAAGCTCACCCATCACATGCTCAAGAACGGTGGGCTTAATGTGGGTCTGGCCGGTAATATCGGTAAAAGCTTTGCTGGCCAGGTGGCCCTGCATGATTATGATTATTACGTTATTGAACTCAGTTCTTTTCAACTGGATGGCATCAATGCCTTCAAGCCTGATATATCCGTTTTGTTGAATATTACACCGGACCATCTTGATCGTTATCATCACGACCTGCAGCAATATGTTCATTCCAAATTTCAGATAACAAGGAATCTCACTGCTGACGATATTTTCATCTACAATAAAGATGATGCCATGATCCGGGCTGAGCTTGCTAAGAGACACATCATGGCTGAAAATCTGGCATTCACCCAGCAGCCTGATTCATTTGAATGTGCCTACGTAAAAGATGAAACCATGCATATCAACTATAAAAACCATGAATTTGCTATGTCAATTAAAGATTTGGCTTTAAAAGGTAAGCACAATACCTACAATACCATGGCAGCAGGAATCATTGCCAAAGCGTTGAATATTCGTAAAGATATTATACGTGAGAGTCTTACAGGTTTTCAAGGTGTTGAACACCGGTTGGAGCATGTATTGCATATACATGGTATTGAGTTTATCAATGATTCCAAGGCTACCAATGTCAATTCCACGTGGTATGCTTTGGAAAGCATGCCAGGCAAACTGATCTGGATTGCCGGAGGTTTGGATAAGGGGAATGATTATGGTACGTTAAAGGAGCTGGTGGCAGAAAAAGTTAAAGCCATCATCTGTCTGGGCGTAAACAATACCAAAATTCACCAGGCTTTTGGGGAGGTTATCGAAACCATTGTTGATACGCAATCGGCAGATGAAGCTGTTCGTACAGCTTATTACCTGGGCAAAAAAGGGGATACGGTGCTGTTGTCACCAGCATGTGCCAGTTTCGATCTTTTTGAGAGCTATGAGGATCGCGGCAACCAGTTTAAAAAGGCTGTGCGGAATTTATAAAAAGTATGGGGTGAAAAAGCTATGAGAGAGACATTGGTTAAATACTTTAAAGGTGATGGTGTTATTTGGGGCGTGGTGATTCTTTTATCATTGTTTTCTTTACTTGCTGTATACAGTTCTACGGGTACCCTGGCTTATCAGTCGAAAGGTTCGGGTATTGCCACTTATATTTTGAAACATTTTGCTTTGCTTGTTTTGAGCGTGGGTATCATTTTTGTCGTGCACAACATTCCCTTTAGATATTATTCAAAGTTTTATCAGATTCTGCTGCTTATTGCATTGATAATGCTTGCTCTAACGTTATTCAGGGGGACCACTTTGAACCAGGCTAAAAGATGGCTTACGTTACCCGGTATTGGCCTGACGGTACAAACATCTGATTTTGCCAAACTGGCCCTGATTATGTATGTCGCCCGCATTTTGTCAATCAAACAATACCGTATTCAGCAATCGAACGAAGTACTGGGATATCTTTTTGTTCCGACCATTTTGGTCTGCGGTTTGATTTTACCTGCAAACTTATCTACGGCAGTAATTCTTTTCTCTACCATCATGATCTTGATGTTTATTGGCAGGGTCAGGATAAAATACTTGTTCTCGCTAATAGCTGTAGGTTTGGTGGTGATGACCTTCCTGGTCGGTGGAATCATGCTGACGGGGAATCAGGGACGCATTGGCACCTGGGAAAACAGGATTGAAAGTTTCATAGAAGGAGACAACCAGGACAATTATCAGGTTGAGCAATCGAAAATTGCCATTGCAACGGGGGGTATTTTTGGTAAAGGACCTGGAAACAGTACACAGCGCGATTTTCTTCCTTATGCCTATTCCGATTTTATCTATGCGATCATTGTTGAAGAATATGGTTTTATTGGCGGGCTGATCGTATTGTTCCTCTATATGTTCCTGCTCTTCAGAGCCGGGGTAATCGTAAAAAAATGTTCCCGGACTTTTGGTGCTTTTTTAACCATTGGTCTTTCCCTCTTACTTGTATTGCAGGCCATCATCAATATGGGTGTGACCGTACACCTGTTTCCTGTTACCGGCCAATCCCTCCCGTTCGTGAGCATGGGCGGGTCTTCGCTTATATTTACCAGCATGGCCATTGGTATTATTCTGAATGTAAGCAGATCGGTGAAGGAACAGGATGTGCAGCATATCAACAAAGGAAGCAAATGAATGCAGAAGCTTTACATATTATTATCAGCGGAGGGGGAACAGGAGGGCATGTTTTTCCGGCTTTAGCCATAGCAGAGGCGTTGCATGAAATAAATCCGCAGATTAACATTCTCTTTGTAGGCGCAACCGGACGAATGGAGATGCAAAAGGTACCTGAAGCCGGTTATCGCATTGTGGGTTTACCTGTAGCTGGCTTGCAGCGGAGGATAACATGGAAAAACTTACTGGTTCCTTATAAGCTGATTAAAAGTATCCGTCAGTCACAAAAGATCCTTAGGGAGTTTAAACCCGATGTGGCAGTTGGGGTTGGTGGTTATGCCAGTGGTCCTGTTCTCAGGGTAGCAGGGAAGAAAGGCATACCGGTGCTCATTCAGGAACAAAACTCCTGTGCCGGAGTAACAAACAGACTGCTGGCGCGCAGAGCCCAAAAGATTTGTGTGGCCTATGACGGGATGGAAAAATATTTTCCTGCTCATAAGATAGAATTAACAGGAAATCCGGTGCGAAGAAATTTGACTTCCCTGGACGATAAAAAAGGGGAAGGGCTTGAACATTTTCATCTTAAGACAGACAGAAAAACCCTTCTGGTTATCGGAGGAAGCCAGGGAGCCCGGTCGATTAATGAAAGTATGATACAAAATCTGAATGCGTTTGAAAATAAAAATTTGCAGGTCATATGGCAGTGCGGCCGAAATTATTATCAACAAGCACTTGATAAATTGCATGCGGTTGATCTTCCAAACATCAGGCTGAAAGATTTTATCAGCAGAATAGATCTGGCCTATGCAGCTTCAGATCTGATTATTTCAAGAGCCGGTGCAGGCACAATTTCCGAGCTGGCGCTTATAAAAAAGCCGGTCATTCTGGTTCCTTCGCCTAATGTAGCAGAGGATCACCAAACCAGAAATGCCAGGTTTTTGGTAAAAAAAAATGCCGCCATCCTGGTCAAAGATCAGGATGCACGCGAAAAACTGATTGATCAGGCATTTCGGATTTTAGATGATGACCCAATAAGAAAGGCATTGTCTTCGAATATTGCCGGGATTGCAAAACCCGATTCGGCAAAACAAATTGCAGAATCGGTCATTCAACTTGCGCAAACCTCAAAATCATTAAAGCAGGGTCTATGAAGTTCGATCGAATCAATAGGGTATATCTGATAGGTGTAGGGGGTATTGGGATGAGTGCCCTGGCCCGATACTTCAATTTGCTGGGTAAAGATGTGGCAGGCTACGACCGGGAATCCAAGTATTTAACACAACAGCTGGAAAAAGAGGGTATTATAATTCATTATGAGGATGAACCGGGACTGATACCTTCCGCATTTACCCAAAATGCCAAAAGAACGTTGATCATTTATACACCT
>CAYYLT010000259.1:0-4931 GCA_964472385.1 uncultured Bacteroidales bacterium | reverse complement strand
ATCCGCAGTTTTATACAATTTAAACTGCGGATTTAATATCAAACATGATACCAAAAATCAATTCATTAAGGGGAAGAACCTTAAAATCTAACAGGCAATGTATAACTTACCTTTACTTTTTTCCCTTTCATTTCGCCAGGCATCCACTGCTTATCAGTCAGTTTAACCACCCTAACCGCTTCTTTATCTGCAGCATCATTGATCCCCCTGATGACCTTTACCTGTTTAACCGACCCGTCAACATCAATAATAAATTGTACATATACAATTCCTTCTATCCTGTTATTAATGTTTTCCTTCGGATAATGAAGGTTTGCCTTAATAAAGCTTTTCAATGAATCTAATCCCCCAATGAATTCAGGCATTTTTTCAACGGCAAAAAAGACAGCATCCTCTTCATTTTTAACATTTTCTGATACCACTTCTTCTTCAACATCTACTATATCCCTTTGAATTTTGCCATATCCTACTGTTGTTAATGCGCTGTGTTTTTTTGCAGCATAATTCCCAACAGCATAATTACTCACACCTTGCGGCAATGGCAGCGGCTGTTTAACAGTAACAATATTTCCTGATTGGTTCCTGATCTCTGAGTCAACAGCAACAAAAGACGTGTAACTGGTCAGGAGATTATATTTCAGTCCAAGCCCCGTAATACTTTTTGCATGTTCTTTGTTGTAGGGGTCAACTTTTACATAATCATCTAACATCCGTATCTTTTGTCTTGCCCACAAATATTTAAGTGCACTGTTGCTTTTTTTTGCTTTTGCCTTATTCACATCAACAGAAAAGGAGTACTCGCCATTGCCTGTTGAACCATTTAATATTATACTTCCTGAGGCCTTTCCTTTATATTTACCATAGATAATAACCGGCCTTTGCGAAAGCACATCAGGAACGCTCAACGGTTCAACATCATATACATCAAACCCGGGATACTGTACTTTTATATTTGTTAACACAGGTGACTGAACATATTTTCTGAATTTCTCTGCCATTATTTCTGCTTCTTCCTGTTTTGTAACAATAAAAGGTATTCCCATACCAACGTGCGCCATGCCTTCTAACAAATGTCTGTTAACTGAAGAACCAATACCAAAAGCAAAAAAGTTTGCAGTTCCAAGGTTGTTCTTTATCAGGCCAAAAGTTTCCTTTTCTACACTTACATACCCGTCTGTAGCGATCACGAAAGTGCGGGCATAGCCCTCAGTACCTTTTAAAGACAGTGCCTTTTCTATTGCAGGCAGTAGTTCGGTGCCGCCCCCGCCCTGCTGCTGGTCAATAAAATCTATTGCTTTTTTAATATTGGCTTCATTGGCTTCCATTGATTCTTCGGAAAGGATATTTGAGCAACCAGCAAAAAGCAAAACATTAAAACGGTCATCAGGCTTAAGGTTCCTGATAAGGTTACGCAAAAGCTTTTTAGAAACCTCAAGCGGAAAACCATACATTGAACCAGAAACATCTACGATAAAAACAAACTCCCTGGGGGGAATAATGCCCTGGGTAATCGTTTTGGGAGGTTGTATCATTGACAGGAAAAAGTTTTCTTTTTCGCCCTCATAAAGCAATAAGCCTGATTCTATCTTTTTCCCTGTTAACCGGTATTTTAAAATAAAATCACGATCTCCCTGCTTGCCGTTGGAGTTTTTTAATGCTACAGAGGCGTTGGCAGGGCCGTCAAAATCAATATCAACCTCATGCGATTCACATTTAATATCATTTACAGGCAGGCCGGCATCAAGGTTTACATTGATAGTAAAATTATATAAAGGGCTTTCACCTTCCCTTGTATAAGGATTGGTAGTCCATTGCTCTGAGGGTGGCGTATTCTCAACAGACTGGTTTGCGTATCGCGGGCCAACCACCGTAGGATAGACAAATTCATAGATGCCTTCCTCAGGAACAAGCAACTCAGTATAATGCATTTTTACCCTGATTTGTTCGCCAGGCATGATATTGGCTACATTCATTTGGAATACATTTGGCCTTTGCTGCTCCAGGAGTGAAGCGGCCTTGCCTTCTGCTTTGGCCTGTTCATATTGCTGCCTCGCCTTTCCTTTTTCCTGTACTATAGCAATGATCTCCCGCTCTCCTACAGTCATAGTCATACTATACACAGCAGCCCGTGTTGAAGCAGGAAAAATATAAATGGCCTCCAATGGGCTGTCACCTTCATTTTTGTATTCCTGTATGATCTTTACATCTGCAATAACCCCGGCAATGTTAACATCAGCAGTAGTGGATTGTAATGGAAGCTGGTCAACACCCTTGTAATCAGTTTTTACAAAGAAGTAGGGCGACAGGGTTTTGTCATCATTGCCAACAGGAGTTTGTGCCCAGGCATTAATGGTTAGAAAAGAATTAATACTTACGATCATTATAATGAACGCGTTGTTTAACATCCAATTTAAGAAATTCGTTGTTTTCATTGTTCTAATTTTTAGATTATTAATAAGTTATATTAAATAGAATTTAACAGGAATAAACAATGTTACATTTACCGGCCTTCCGCTTTGCATTCCCGGCATCCATCCTTCCGACTCCATAATCACTTTGCGTACAGCATTATCCAGCGCAGGATGTACCCCCCGTACAACTACAACTTCTTTAACCTTTCCGTCTTTACCAATTGTAAACTTAATGGTTATCGTTCCCTCAACGCCTGCACGCAATGCTTCCGCCGGATATTCAACATGCTTAACGATGTAATCCCTGAAATCACTCATACTTCCTCCTTTGAAAGCAGGATTTATTTCAGGGTTATAAAATATACTATCCTCAATATTTTCTTCTCCGCCCAAATCAAACCATGTTTGATCCATGGCCGTTGATTCATCAGCCCCCACATCAAAAGAAATATGATTATCTACATTTGCATGGTCAGGAACAAGCTCAAATGTCTCAATTATTTTTGGAGGCGGCGGTGGGGCTATCTGTTCCTGTTCATAAAAAGTATTCACAATGTCTGGTTCAAAGACATCTTTTCCGCTATTGCTTAACAAAACATTATTGCCACCGGGCTTTGACGGCCACTCCAGGGCAATAAGTGAGACAGCCATGGCTATTAAAAAGCCTGTCTGAAGAAATACGGTTCGTATCCTTTCAATATCCGATTTTTTTGATTTTTTTGTTTCCATAATTAAAAAATTTAAAGTTTGCTTTTATTATTGAGATGCATACTTGAAAGAAATTCCATAAAAAATTTTAACCTGCCTTAATTACATCTCGCAGATTCTGGCGCAGAATGTGATTTTTTTTTTATCTTTGTATATATTATAAATTATCTAAACCTGCATTGAAACAATTTATAAATAAGGGACACAAACTGTTGGGGCAGTCCGCTGAAGGCTGCACAGATAAAAAACTGGTTAATGCTTACAAAAAAAGCGGCAACAGGGAATATATAGGACAGTTATTTAAGCACTACACACACCTTGTTTATGGGGTTTGTTTGAAATACCTCGAAGATGAAGACAAAAGCAAAGATGCAGTAATGGATATATTTGAAAAACTGATAGAAGACCTTAGGAAACATGACATTGCCCATTTTAAAAGCTGGCTTTACCAGGTTTCAAAGAATCATTGTCTGATGCAACTACGCCGTGAAAAAAACCAGGGTAGCATCCATTATGAAATGGATGAAAAAAATGCCCGTCTTTTTATGGAATCATTCATTGATTTGCATCACAATAATGAAGAAGAGGAAGAAGAAAAGGCAGCCCTTGTCAATAAACTAAACCGTGCCATGTGTGTTTTAAAAGACGAGCAACGCACATGCATCGAACTGATGTATCTTAAAGATAAATCATATAAAGAAATTGCTGAAACGACAGGGTATAAAATGAAACAAGTAAAAAGTTTTATACAAAACGGGAAACGCAATTTAAAACAAATAATGAATAACAATAAATCACGAGACATTGAAAAAGCATTTACACAAAGAAATATTTAATCATACAGGATGCCTTTCATACACTGCCATGCAGCAGTACATGGAGGGTGTGCTTTCCGGTGCAGAAAAGGCTGCTGTTGAGCAGCACCTGAACGCATGTTTATTTTGCCATGATGCCATGGAAGGATTGGGTAATGCTACAGATCATAACAAGACAACCCGGACGATTAAAGATATTGACAGCAGGGTAGATGATGTTGTCGGTAAACAAGTTAATATCAAAAGGGCAAATATCAAGCACATAGATAAAACATGGATGTACATTTCGGCAGCAGCTACAGTGTTGTTACTCGTCGGTTTTTTTACACTTTACAAGTTACAGGAACAACCGGTTGACAACATGATCTCTGAACAAATACATGGCACGGAAAAAGACAAATCGCCGGCAACAGAAGATGAAGCAACCATGCAAGAAAGAACAGAAGAGGCTGTTAAAAAACAAAAAACAGACGAAACAGCACCTGTCCTTGCAGAAAGTATGCCCGCTGAAGAAGAAGAGGCTGTTGCACCTTCCCCTGAAATATCAGAACCGGCAAATAAAATCGCCAAACCTGTGACACAAAAAGAGGATATGATGGATGAAAAACGATTGCTACAGGATGATATCAAAGAAGGTGTACCTGAAGCTAAAGATGAGATTGTTGTTGAGCAGGATGCTGCAAAAGAAGAAAATCAAAGAATTGCTGTTGTTGGATACGGCTCCACGGATAAAAAAAGCAGCACACCCAAATCCATGAGCCGCAAAACCCCTACCCGCTCCTCTCCTTCTTCAGCGCATGCATTTGCTGAGCAAAAAGAAATATTTTATAAATTAGAAGAATTGCCTCATTTCAGGGGTGGCGGGGAAAGTAAGTTCAGCCAATATGTACATAAAAATATCCGATACCCTGAGGATGCCATTGAAAACAAAAAAGAAGGAATAGTGATCCTTGAATTTACAATAACCCATGAAGGCAAGGTAGAACAAGTGGAAGTG
>CAYYLT010000258.1:0-4941 GCA_964472385.1 uncultured Bacteroidales bacterium | reverse complement strand
GCTTTCGACGCCTTGCATCTACCCAAAACTTGACGCATGAATAATGCAGGCTAAATTAACATCATGCCATTTTCTGGTTAATTTTCAAAAAAAAAACCGCCCTCAATGGAGGACGGTTTTTATTCTTGGATGAATGAATGTTTTAACTTAATGAATTCACATGCCGGGTCAATTTCGACTTTAAATTGGCAGCTTTGTTTTTGTGAATAATGTTCTTTTTTGCCAGTTTATCGAGCATTGCAGATACGCGTGGCAATTGTTTCTCGGCTTCTGGTTTTTCAGCCGTATTTCTTAATTTTTTGACTGCGGTACGCATTGATTTCGCATAGTACTTGTTATGCAATTTCCGCTTCTCGTTTTGTCTTACCCTTTTTTCTGCGGACTTATGAGTTGGCATGGTTTTAAATATTTAGTAAATAATTGTTGCAGTCCGTAGGGGAATCGAACCCCTGTTACCAGGATGAAAACCTGGCGTCCTAACCCCTAGACGAACGGACCGTATGGTTAATATGCGCCTTTTTTGATGACGCAAAGCTAAGTCTTTTTATTTTTTTTACAAATAAAACAAAATAAAAAATCTGAATTTTCATGCAGGTATTGGAATAAATGCCGGGAAAAATTGTATCTAGTCGATTTTCAGGTCAATGAACTTTGAGTTCATGCATCTGGCTACTGCCATATAATTGGGTTTAAAGAAGATCTTATTGCCCACCTGGTATTTTTGTTTCATTTTGGAGTTGATGTTTTCACCCAGATCATAAACGGTCATATCCGATGTTGTTCCAATGAAATGTATCTTGGGGTCCTTGGTTTTGATATCGTTGACATCCACATCCAGCAAGCCGAAATCCAGAATCGCTCTGTAATGTTTTCCTGAAGCTTCGACTTCCCCGGGCTGAACTGTATGTCCGATGCTTCCTTCTCCCACCACCCCATCCGGGATGTTTCTTTTTTCCTCCATTTCAATGATGTTGGCATTAAAGCTGAAGGTGTTTGTGCTTAAGAAATTGAATCGCTTGTCATTCAGCGGACTGGTGCCAAAAAACGCTGCTTCTCCGATTCTGAAATGGTTGATGGAATCGGGCACCAGGTTTTTAGGGATCAAAGGCAGAGTGATGGAGCTTCCGCCAGAGATGAGGTTGATGGTTTTATGGAAAGTTTCTTCGAGAAGTTGTTTGAAAAGGCTTAATTGAAGCAGCTTATCATAAGTGGGTTCTATACCGTACATGCACCCCAGATTTGATCCGATACCAATAATCTCAATATTTGTCAGGTTGAATACCTTGTTGTAAAATTCCACAATGTTTTCTCTCAGGACACCTTCACGCAGTTCTCCCAGCTCAATGAATATGATCACCTGATGGATTTTTCTTTTCTTTTGCGCCTCCTTATTCAGCGCTTCAATGGTTTCTGCACTGGTATTAACCGAAATGTCGGCATACGAAACGATTTGTTTGGCAAGCTGCTTCGCAGGAGGCTTGATATAAATGGTTTTGATATGGGGGTTGACTTTTTTAATGTTCTGCAGACTTGAAAGGCGTGAGTCACCTAAAGAGTGCAACTTTTCTACCACCTCATCCACCAGTATTTTTTTGAGAAAGTCAAGATCACCGGACAGTACCTTACTTACAAGGCTCCACTGAATATTTTTGGGCTTCAGATAAGTGTCCAGTTTATGAATATTTTTGATGATATTATCCGTTTTTACAACGAGTTCAGCCATCTCTGATGATTTCAGCTATTACGTGGAGGATTGATTTTAATCTGACAGGTGCAGGGTTTAAAAAGGCTCTGCTGTATGGATTGCTGAAAAAGCCGGTAGTACATTAGCTATTGTAATATTGGGAGATTACCTTTGATGTTTTTCCAAACGCATTTCAGCATACTTGGTTTTCATTCCTAATTTTTCATACAGGCGCCTGGCAGGATTATCATATTCTACATGCAATTTGATATCTCCTCTGGCCAAATCAAAAGATTTCTTGATGATTTCCGCACCGAACCCTTTACCCCTGTATTGACCGTCAACTGCAACATAAACAAGCAGATTCTCAGGAATATATTCGCTCATCCCCGTGTTGTTCATCACCAAAGCCCCTACCAATTTATCCCGGTAATAAGCGGCCAATAAGAAGCCTCCTTTGCCTTCTGCTTCCGAGAAGGCATAGTCAATTGACTTTTCTATAGCCGATTTCTGATCTCCGAATTGTCCCAAATGTTCATACAAAAAATCGATGAATTGTTGTTTGGTTAACTCCCCCAAATCCAGGGGACTTTTGATTTCTTTGATTGTTAATTGATTCATATTAAACAATAGGATTGAATATTTATGATAAGCAAAAATAAGACAATATTAAGACATGGTCTTATCTTTCGGTTTTTCAAAAATAGACAAAATATATGATCATTTGGGTGCAATGAAGTAATTTTTTTATCCTGTGTTATGCATTAAGGAAGGGATCATAAATGTTATTGATCATTGTGCAGAAGATCTGAAGCCAATGCTTTCAAATTGATGCCGTTGAAATTTCCCGATGTCATAAAGAGCCATATTTGATTATGGAGTGGATAACTTTTTAATGCCGCTACCATTTTCTCATTGCTCTGGAAAACGCTAAGATCAGGCTGATCAAAAGCTTTTTTCACGTAATCCGTGTCGAAGGGTTCAAGGTTTTTCTGTTTGATGTTTTCCGGATTGTAGAAGACCACAGGCACTTCTGCCTGACGCATTTTTCCGTGGTATTGCTTCAGGAAAGCTTTGTTAAGGCTGCTAAATGTATGGAGTTCCAGGATAGCGATCAGATCTCTTTGGGGATATTTTTGTTTCAGGGCAGCTATGGTGGCTTCCAGCTTTGAAGGAGCATGGGCAAAATCGAGATAAATGCAGGTATGAGCGTTTTGTGCTAATAGTTCAAGCCTCCCTGAAGCCCCGGAGAAATGCCGAATGGAATGATAAAAGGCCTTTTCCTGAATGCCTAATTCCTTGCAAACAAGCAGCGCTCCGCTGATGTTTGCCAGGTTATGTTTTCCAAATACTTGAATGGGGATCTCTTTGTTTTCAGGAGTATATAGTATATTCTGCTGTTGACTGACCCCGGCGGGATGGGCACTGTATGGTATTTTCCTGATGTCTTGCCTTACCCGGGGTAATAAAGCCTGTAACGTTTTGTCATATTTATAATAGATCAATGTACCATTGGGTTGTATCTTGTCGATGAAAATCCTGAATTGCTCAATATATTTGTCAAATGTAGGAAAAACATTGATATGGTCCCAGGCAATGCCGCTAATAAGAGCCATATGAGGCTGGTAAAGATGAAACTTGGGACGGGTATCACAAGGTGAAGACAAATATTCATCTCCCTCCAATATGGCCATACTGCTGTGATCGGATAATCCGACCATGGTTTCAAAACCTTCAAGCCGGGCACCTACCATATAATCAAAATGATGCCCATGATCTTTTAAAACATGCATAATCATTGAAGTAATGGTGGTTTTGCCATGGCTGCCCCCGATAACAATTCTTTTTTTATGCTGTGTTTGTTCATACAGGTATTCAGGGAATGAAAGTATTTTGATCCCCAGTGTCCGGGCTTTTAGTAGCTCCGGATTGTCTGCACGGGCATGCATCCCTACGATAACCGCATCCAGCCCTGTATGTATTTTTTCGGGAAACCACCCCTCCGCCTCGGGCAGCAGCGCATATTCTGCCAGCCTGTTTCGGGCAGGATCAAAAATGTGATCATCCGAACCCGTAACCTGGTAGCCTTTTTTATAGAGCGCTATAGCCAGGTTGTGCATGACACTCCCGCCTATGGCTATGAAATGAACCTTCGGCATGATCGATTTGTTAATGTTTTTGTATAAAATCAAATTTTAACAGCAGACACCCGGTTCTTGCCTTATATTTGTACCTGGATAATAAGGGTCTGCTGAAAAACACAAAAAACTTAAAATCAAGCGGATAAACGTTTGTATGTTTCAGGAAGCCCTAAAAAATTGTAGGATGAATACAGGATAGAACAAAACTATAAAAATTATGGAACTATTTCCCGTTCATATAGCAAATTTTAAACTTGATGGCGGTGTGATGTTTGGGGTGGTACCCAAATTTATCTGGAATAAACGCTACCCTGCGGATGAAAATAATCTGATCAACCTGTCCCTGCGTTCTTTGTTAATCAAGATACCGAATCATAACATTCTGATTGATAGCGGATGGGGAGATAAGCAGGATGATAAGTTTTTCAGTCACCTGCATCTCAATGGCGGTGAAGGATTGGAAAAAGGGCTGCAAAAGGCAGGTTTATCCCTATCAGACATTACGGACGTAGTGCTCACCCATTTGCATGCCGATCATTGTGGGGGGACCATCCAAACGGCACAAAATGGGAAAGGGTATGAACCTGTTTTTCCAAACGCCACCGTTTGGGTGAGCAGAGACCAATGGAATTGGGCCTTAAATCCAAATTTGCGGGAAAAAGATGCCTTTCTGCCAGAAAATATTCTACCCATACAGGAATATGGTCAGCTCCGATTGGTGACAGGAAACCGGGAGATCCTGCCCGGCCTGGAGGTGCGTCTGGTTAAAGGTCATACGCCCGGTCAGATGATACCTGTTATCCATTACGGTGATAAGCGTATTGTGTATACCGCTGACCTGATTCCCACCCTCGCGCATATACCCCTTTTGTTTAATATGGCCTATGACTTATTTCAGTTGGATACCATTCAGGAAAAAGAAATTATGCTGCAAGAAGCCTACGCAAATCGCTATACGTTGTTTTTTGAACACGATGTGTTTTATGAATGCTGCGATTTGAAAAAAACAGAAAAAGGCCTAAGAGCAAATAATGTATTTAACCTCAGTGAGCTACAAGTAAATTCACAAGGATAAAAGTTTATTAAAGGTTTATAATTCAACATAATAAAAACTAA
>CAYYLT010000257.1:0-4973 GCA_964472385.1 uncultured Bacteroidales bacterium | reverse complement strand
TGAGAGATCGTTTCATATTCTGTTTGCAACTGTTCCAGCTTATTTTTTTCTTCCGGGAAGTATTGATCGATGATCAGTTCGGGTGGTATCAGGTCGGTTTTGAATTTTTTGTTGCCCACAGTAAGATCAGCCGCTTCTTTGATCTTGCGCTCCTGATCATGAATAATGCCACGGGGCATGGCCGCATCCTGCCAGCCTTCGGCAGCAGTCAAATACACATCATCCTGCATTACTTCGGCCCAGTAATCCATCAGTTGCTGGTACACATCATAAGGATCAAGCAGGGCAACATTAGAGAAACGCCGGAGGATGTCCTCAGAGAGCCTGTTTATTACCTGCCTGGGGATGGCTCGTTTTTCAAGGTTCCATAAAAAGTCGTGATGGGCCTCAAGCCATTCTTTGAGAATATTTTCAATTTTATTCGTATAGGTTTGAAATTCCGTATCTTCATAAATGACCTCTTTCACTTCTTCCGGTTGAACCTTTAGCTCATAATATCCTTCCTGAGCGCTTTCCTGAAACAGGTTTTCCTGCATAGCGGGAAACACATCCCAGAAATTTTGAAGGTCCTCCACATCCTTTTCCGGGATTCCTCCATGAAGATGCGCATAGAGGTCGTGTTGGTCTTCAGGTTCGCTGGAATCAATGTAACGGGGAATGTTCAGGTTATACTCATTGGCCGGGTCTTCTATTTCGCTCATGGGTACGAAACGGGAATAGCCCTCCAGCTCTGTTTGGTTGTTGAATACATCCACGATCTTATGAATGTCCCTGGAGCGCAACCGATTTTTGTTGCCGTCTTTGATATACGCTTTGGAAGCATCGATCATAAAAATGCCTTCCCTGTTTTTGGCATTTTCCTTATCAATGACAAGGATACACGCCGGAATGCCTGTCCCGTAAAAAAGGTTTGCAGGCAAACCAATGATGCCTTTGATCAATCCGCGGCGTATCAGTTCCCTGCGGATATCAGCTTCTTTGTGCCCTCTGAACAGCACTCCGTGCGGCAAAATAATGGCTCCTTTACCTGTGCTTTTCAGGGAAGAAATGAGATGAAGCAAAAAGGCATAATCCCCGTTTTTGGCCGGTGGCACTCCATATTTAAAACGATCAAACTCATCATGAACAGGATCCAAACCATTGACCCAGGATTTATGGGAAAAGGGTGGATTGGCCACCGCAAAATCAAATTTGGCCAGGCTGCCGTCGGAGTTTTTAAAATAGGGCTGTGAAAGCGTATTGTCCCGCCAAAGTTCGGCAGTCGGATAATCATGCAGGATCATGTTCATTTTGGCCAGGGCCCAGGTGGCATTGTCGTTTTCCTGCCCGAAAATAGACATCCCGTTAGGTGCCTCATTGGCTGCCTTCAGCAATAGCGATCCCGAACCACATGTCATATCATAAACAGTCTGGTCTTGACTGGTTTCCTCTCCGATACCAACAACTTTCGCTATTACAGTCGAGACCTCCGCGGGTGTGTAAAACTGCCCTTTGCTTTTCCCCGATTCGGTGGCAAAGTGACGCATCAGGTATTCATAGGCATCTCCCATCAGGTCATCACCCTCTGCACGGTTTGCACCAAGATCGAGCCGTTCAAAAATGGATATTAGTTTAGATAAGCGATCCCGCTTATCGTTGCCGGATCCCAGCTTGGTATCGTCATCAAAGTCTGCCTGGTCAATGACACCCTTCAGCAAATTGGCTTCGGCAAACTTGCTGATGGTGGTATTGATCTTCTCGCCTATATCCTTTTTCCCTTTGTAGGATTTCATATTCTCGAAACTTCCTCCTTCAGGCACCACCAAAAGGCTGTCCGGGTCGCCGGCATATTTGTCGGTGACGTATTTCATGAAAAGCAGGGTGAGGATGTAATCCTTGTATTGTGAAGCGTCCATTCCTCCGCGCAGTTCATCGCACGATTGCCAGATGGAGCTGTAGAGTTGTGATTTTTTGATGGCCATTGCTTTGTTTAGTTATTGTAAGTCATTTATTGACAGAAGTATATTGTCGTATTATCTTCAGTATAAAATTAATAAAAATGAAATGGAACCCAAAGACTAAACTGTCTAATTGATCCATGCAGAGGTATTCGACTGTATTAGAGGTTCTAATCAACAGCTTCTCTGTATACCATACCTTTCTTCTTCTGAAATGAATCTCTTACCGTACTTTGGTTCATCATGAAGTACTATTTGAACTGATTTATTATGCTCATCAATGTTTAACTTAAATGTCATAGCATATGGTTCAAGATCTCTATGAAGAAATGGATGATTTGAAATTCTGGATTGGAAAAATGCGACGTAAAAGTTGGAATCAATTATTGAAAGTTAAATTGTTTGACATAGGAATAAGTTATGCAATTTCAAATGCTGATTTAAGTCAGATATATGGTTATCTTACAGATGAATTATTAAAATTACCATAAAAAAATCAAAAAGTGAATAAAAACCAGCATATTGTAATTCTCATCGGAATCATCTTTGTGTTGATTTGCGGATTGTTTCCACCTTATCTAGGTAATATTTCAAACAAATATAAACAAAAACGGGCAAAAAATATTGGGAATGTTGATTTAATTTTTTGTTTCTTTATACATGATTTGCAATTCAATATTAAGGTGGCTGATGAGTAAAAAATACGAGCAGACTAAATTTATTGGATTTACTATCGATGGAGAACCCATTACAAAGCAAGACCTCAAAAAGAGAGCAAAGAAGGCTTCAGAAAGAGTTAAATCAGGAGATTATATTTCCCAGGAAGAAGTTGATGAGAAAGTCAAAGATTGGTAAATAACTTGCCCGACCATGGAATAGAAAATCTGAAAGGCATCTTGCAAGGTTACCGAATTGAGAGAATTATAATAAAACATGTTAAACTAAAAACCGGCAGCAAATTTATTTTGCTGCCAAAATATAGTTTTGTATATTTGTAAAAAATAAGAATATCACTAAAGGAAAACTCCATATTGAAGAATTAAAAAAATGGTTTGTTGGTTATAACTTTTTCAATAACCGACAATTGTTTGAGTTTTATCAAACCATTGAACCTCATGTAAAAAACTCCACTGTAAATTGGAGAATTTATAAGTTAGTTCAATTGGGAATTATAAAAAGAATAGGCCGGGGAAAATTCGTTCTTGGGGATCAAACTACCTATGTGCCTGATATACCAACGAAATTGAAGAATTTGAATAATAAACTCAAGAAGAAAGTTCCCTATCTCAATACATGTTATTGGACAACAGCTGTTTATAATGAATTTATGCTCCATCAGCCGGGGAATTTTTTCCTAATTGTTGAAGTCGATAAGGATGCAGTTGAATCAGTATTCTACTTATTAAAGGAGTTAAAATATTCTGTTTTTCTTGATCCTACAAAAGAGATCCTTAATACATATATGGGTCAAGAGAAAGAGACGTGGATTGTAAAGCCTTTAGTCACTGAGGCTCCAATTCAAAAAGTATCTAATTTATATACTACTACTATTGAAAAAATGCTAGTAGATATGTTCTGTGACACTGTAATTTTGGATGCCCAACAAGGACCGGAAAAAGACAGGATTTTTAAAGGTGCATTTGAGAAATATTTAGTTCATGAAAATAAAATGTTAAGATATGCTGATCGAAGAAGAAAAAAAAAGCAGCTTATCCAATATTTAAACGGAATATCTAAATTTCGACAGCAAAACCGTAATAATGACAATATATAGCTTTTATGATTGATAAAAATACACTTACTTTAAAATGGATCAATGAAATATCGAATAAAAACAGAAAGTCGACAAAATTCTAATTGAAAAAGTAATACGAGCGTTGTATCTACTGGAAGGACTTTCCAAGGTTAATTTGAATTTTGTTTTTAAAGGTGGTACTGCTCTAATACTATTGATGGACGAACCAAGAAGACTTTCAATCGACATTGACATCATCATAGAAGAACATAAAAAACTAGATGAGTTATTCGAACAAATCATAGAACAACAGTTCTTTTCAAAATTCGAACTTCAGGAAAGATATACAAATTCAACTATTGACAAGGCTCATTATAAATTTTATTATAACCCAATTCATCAAACCCACTCTCAAGAAGAGTATATCTTACTCGATATCAAATTTGATAAGCCCAAATATCAAAATATTATTAATGTTCCTGTTTCATCAAAGTTTATTAAAACAGAAGGAAAAGAAATATATGTTTCCATTCCATCACCTGAAGATCTGCTTGGAGATAAACTAACTGCCTTTTCACCAGATACAACAGGTATACCATACTATAAAAGTGGTACAAGTATGGGTATGGAGATAATGAAACAGTTAAATGATATCGGAAGGTTATTTGATGTATCAGAAAATATGGAGGTTGTAACAAATACTTTTAAATCTCTTACTAAAAAAGAGTTAGGCTATAGAAATAAGACTGACTTAAACTATAATACCGTTTTAGAAGATATCATTCAGACTTCACTGTGTATTGTGAGCAGGGGCGCTATTACTTCTGGGAATTTCAATGAATTGCAAACAGGAATTCAAAGAGTTTCACATTTCATATTTTACGAATCTTTTCATCTGGATAAAGCAATTATCCTTGCCTCAAAGGCAGTATACATTGCCAATGCAATTAGATATGATTATAAAAATGATATAGAAAAATATAACAATCCTTTACAAGTGAAGGAATGGAAAATAGACAATCCTCTTTGGCCCAGATTAAACAGGTTGAAAAAATCAAATCCTGAAGCATTCTTCTATTGGTATAAAGCGCATCAGTTGATTGCTGATAATAAATTAGAACACAAAAATAAATATGGACACAGATTTCCTATCCACAGAGTCTTATCAAGCTATTCTGATTGAAGCAGAGCGGTTTGATCATAATTTAACCCTTTATTTTGGTTTACTTTCTAAAAAATGTAAGAATGAACAAGAATTTATAGAAAAAGCAGAACAATTGCTTCACGAATTTAAGGAGGCT
>CAYYLT010000256.1:0-4977 GCA_964472385.1 uncultured Bacteroidales bacterium | reverse complement strand
GCATTAGATTTAGCAAATAAGTTGGCAGTTGTCAATGGGCAGTTAGCAAAACTTGTGAAATTGCAGCAGAAATATTCACACATTCACACATTCAAGCATTAACTAAACCAGACCAACCAAATTATCCATATGGGAAAAACAGCTTTAATTACCGGTGTAACCGGACAGGATGGTGCTTATCTTGCCGAATATCTCTTAAAAAAAGGATATATGGTCCACGGCATCAAACGACGGGCTTCGCTGTTCAATACCGACCGTATAGATCATATTTACCAGGATCCGCATACGGTAAACAAACATTTTGTTTTGCATTACGGCGATCTGACCGACAGCACCAACCTCATCCGCATCATCCAGCAGGTGCAGCCGGATGAGATCTATAACCTGGCTGCCCAGAGCCATGTCAAAGTATCATTTGAAACACCCGAATATACAGGTAACTCCGACGGACTGGGAACGCTAAGAATCCTTGAAGCTATCCGTTTACTGGGTCTAGCTGAAAAAATCAAATTTTATCAGGCTTCAACTTCAGAATTATACGGTTTAATTCAGGAAACGCCCCAGACGGAAAAAACACCTTTTTATCCTCGCAGTCCGTATGGGGCGTTTCCTGAATTAAACCGTATAATTCAGGAAACGCCCCAGACGGAAAAAACACCTTTTTATCCTCGCAGTCCGTATGCTGTAGCCAAGCTTTTCGGATACTGGATCACGGTAAATTACCGTGAAGCTTATAACATGTTTGCCTGCAACGGCATCCTCTTCAACCATGAATCGCCCATCAGAGGAGAAACTTTCGTTACCCGCAAGATCACCCGGGCGGTAGCACGCATCGCTCTGGGACTGCAGGAAAAACTGTATCTGGGAAATCTCGATGCCCAACGCGACTGGGGACATGCCAAAGATTATGTCAGAGCGATGTACTTAATGATGCAGCAAAAAGAACCGGACGACTATGTGATAGCAACCGGAATAACTACTACAGTAAGGGATTTTGTCCGCATGGCCTTTAAAGAAGTTAACATAGAAATAGATTTTAAAGGAGAAGGAAAACAAGAAAAAGGATACATCCGGTCCTGCAAAAATAAGGAATATCAGATTGACAAAGGCAAAGAAGTCGTGGCGGTTGATCCCGAATATTTCAGACCAACAGAGGTGGAATTGTTGATCGGGGATGCCTCCAAAGCCAAACACAAGCTTAACTGGGAACCTGAATACAGCCTCCAAAACCTGCTTACGGAAATGATCCAGTCTGATCTGAGCCTGATGAAGAGGGATAAATACTTGAATGAGGGAGGCTATAGAATTATGAATTATTTTGAGTGATGCAAAAAAACAGCAACATATATCTTGCCGGTCACAGAGGTCTCGTCGGAAGCGCCATACACCGGAAACTTACGGAGAAGGGTTATCACAATATCCTGACCCGTACCTCAAAAGAGCTGGATTTGAAAGATCAACAACAAACGGCTCAGTTTTTTCAAACAGAAAAACCGGAATACGTTATTCTGGCTGCGGCCAAAGTGGGTGGCATAATGGCCAACAATACATACCGTGCAGAATTTCTGTATGATAATGTGCAGATCCAGAACAATGTAATTCATCAGAGCTATCGCCAGGGAGTAAAAAAACTTCTTTTCCTGGGCAGTTCATGTATATATCCCAAAAACTGCCCTCAGCCGATGAAGGAGCATTATTTGCTTACCGATGAGCTGGAGTATACCAATGAGCCCTACGCCATTGCTAAGATTACCGGGATGAAGATGTGCGAGGAATACAACATACAGTATGGCACCAACTTTCTCTCAGTAATGCCTACCAACCTGTATGGCCCCAACGACAATTATGATTTAGAAACCTCCCATGTGCTGCCTGCACTTATCCGAAAGATGCATATGGGCAAATGCCTGGAACAAGAAGACTGGCAGTCACTCAGAAAGGATCTTGATAACCTGCCTGTCAAAGGCATAGATGGCAAAGCAAAAGAAAATGAGATATTACAGGTATTACAAAAACAGGGTATCCAAATTACTCAGTCAGCGGATCACACCTCTTCTCCAGGTCAGTGCGTCACAATAAACCTCTGGGGTACCGGCACACCCCGGCGTGAGTTTCTGCACTCCGGAGATATGGCTGATGCCTGTGTACATATCCTGGAAAACACTGACTTTGCCGATCTGCTAAGGTTTTCCTTTTCTAATGAAGATAGCAATAACCAGATCGAGCAGTTGCTAAGCGAAGCCAAAAAGACAAAATCCGCTCCCCATACATTCCGTCAATCCCAAAATTCTACTTCAGGCAACATTGCAGCAATACCCCAGAATCCATACCATAAACTTGTATCTCAACACAGCATTCCCGTCAAAAATACACATATCAACATTGGAACCGGCAAAGACCTTTCCATCAAAGAACTGGCTGAAATCATCAAACGCATTGCGGGATTTAGAGGTGAGATCAACTGGAATACCGATATGCCAGACGGCACCTATCAAAAACTACTGGATATTAGCAAGTTGAAGGAACTGGGCTGGCAGGAAAAGATCGGGTTAAAAGAAGGCATTGCAGCGACATATGATCAGTATTTACAAAAAATTGCCTGTAAATAGGCTGTTATTTTAGCCTCGAACAGCCCATATAAAAAATTTCTTCCCTTCCCTATCATAAAGACAAAATTCATAGAGATTAAATCCCAAATAGCGTCTGTCTATAAACACTAAATAATAAAGCTATCAGATGACTTACAACTCCATTCAAACAATTTGCTGTATTGGTGCCGGCTATGTCGGGGGCCCGACCATGGCGGTAATAGCTAAGAAATGCCCGGAAATCAAAGTAACTGTAGTGGATATCAATAAGCAACGTATTGATGCATGGAATGGGGAAAATTTGGACAAGCTTCCTGTTTATGAGCCGGGGCTCAAGGAAATAGTAGCTGAAACGCGGGGTAATAATTTATTCTTTAGCACCGATATAGAAAAAGGTATCATAGAAGCACAAATGATCTTCATGTCGGTTAACACCCCCACCAAAACATATGGAAAGGGAAAAGGTATGGCGGCTGATCTGAAGTTTGTGGAGCTCTCAGCCCGAAAAATTGCTGAAGTAGCCAACAATGACAAAATCATTGTTGAAAAATCAACCCTCCCTGTGCGCACAGCCGAAGCCATTCGGTCGATTCTGGATCATGTCAGCAGCGGTAATAATTTTCAGATCCTTTCTAACCCGGAGTTTTTAGCTGAAGGTACTGCCATTAAAGATTTGCTTTATGCCGACCGTGCACTTATCGGTGGTGACCAAAGTACTCCGCAGGGGCAGGCTGCGATGGATGCCCTGACAGATATCTATACCCATTGGATGCCGAGGGAAAAAATCCTGCAAACCAATGTTTGGTCATCCGAATTGTCTAAGCTGACAGCCAATGCCTTTCTGGCCCAACGGGTTTCTTCGATCAATGCCATCAGTGCATTGTGTGAAAAGACCAGTGCCGATGTAGAAGAAGTGGCCGAAGCAGTAGGAGCGGACAGCCGTATCGGACCCAAATTCCTAAGAAGCTCGGTTGGCTTCGGCGGTTCATGCTTCCAAAAGGATATTCTGAACCTGGTGTACATATGCCGGTCATTAGGCTTATCCGAAGTGGCAAATTACTGGGAACAGGTGATCATGTTGAATGATTATCAAAAAAGACGCTTTGCTGATAATATCATTACCAAACTGTATAATACCGTCTCGGACAAAAAGATTGCCTTCCTGGGTTGGGCCTTTAAAAAAGATACCAATGATACCCGGGAAACACCTGCTATGTACATTGCCGATCAATTGATCGATGACCATGCCTGCATTCACGCCTATGACCCCAAAGTCACCGAAAGACAAATGCATGAAGACCTTAACCACCTGAACACCAGAACTGAATCAGAAAATGATGAAAGACTTACTGTGGAAAATGATCCTTATCAAGCGGCTTATAATGCCCATGCCATTGCCGTGCTCACAGAATGGGATGAATTCAAAGATTATAACTGGAAAAAAATATACGATAACATGAAAAAGCCTGCCTTTATTTTTGATGGCAGAATAATCCTTGATATCGAAAAACTAATGGATCTGGGATTCAAGGTTTATCAAATTGGTAAAAGCCTGGATTAAAATCTCCCGCATGCTCAACATAATCCGAATCAATATACCTTTCATTTTCTAACCCAAACAATACATGAATCAAATGGAGCAAAAAGAAATTCAAATCGCCGTCATTGGACTGGGGTATGTTGGTTTACCCCTGGCTGTGGAATTTGCCAAAAAATTTCCTGTGGTGGGATTCGACGTTAAAGAACAGCGTATACAAGAATTGTATAAAGGTCACGATGTGACGCGGGAGGTAGCTGATGATGACCTCCAAAAAATTTTAAACAGGGATAATCCTGTGGATATGAACAAGCCTGACAAGGGCCTTTATGTTACCAGTAATACAGCATATCTGCAACATTGCAATACCTATATCATAACGGTACCTACTCCGATCGACAAGCATAAGAATCCTGATCTTGAGCCGCTGTTAAAAGCTTCTGAAACAGTAGGCAGGGTATTGGGAAAAGACAATATAGTTATTTATGAATCAACAGTATATCCGGGTGCTACAGAGGAAGATTGTGTCCCCGTTTTAGAAAAATACAGTGAACTGAAATTCAATGAAGATTTTTATGCAGGTTATTCACCCGAACGCATCAATCCTGGTGATAAAGAGCATACGGTGGCTACGATCAAGAAGATCACTTCGGGCAGTACACCTGAGATAGCTCATAAGGTCAACGCATTATACCAAACGATTATCACAGCCGGCACCCATCTTGCTTCTTCCATAAAAGTAGCTGAAGCAGCAAAAGTAATAGAAAATGCACAACGTGACCTGAACATTGCATTTGTGAACGAACTGGCAGTGCTCTTTAATAAGCTTGGCATTGATACCCTGGAAGTACT
>CAYYLT010000255.1:816-5005 GCA_964472385.1 uncultured Bacteroidales bacterium | reverse complement strand
GTGATGGTCGTGACCCCGGCAGAGAAGGTATAGCTGCCCACCTGGCCCGTGCCATTGTCCGTTACTTCCCCTGTCATCTCCCAGGTCAGGTTGCTGGTGCAGTTATCGGAGAAGGTGGCATCGGGTATAGCCACTTCCACCGTGCAGTTGCCCGTGCCATCATCAGAGGTGTTGGCAGCAACATTCGCTGCCGCTGCTACTGTCGGATCCTCATCATCAATGGTTAAAACGGCAGCGTCACTATTAACAGAGCCTGAGGTATTGGATACAACACAACGGTACTGGTAATTATCCATGCTTGCAGCCACAGTTACGCTCAAAGTAGCGGTTTTCACACCGGAATAGGTAGCATCATTCTCTAAATCGTCGAAGCTACTGCCATCATCCTGGCTTTCCTGCCACTGATAACTGTCTATAAATGTCCCTGATACGCTAAAATCCACGGAAGCTCCAATACACGCATTGCTTTGATCATCCGGCTGATCGGTTATTTGGGGAAGCTGACCCTGTGTCAGGATGGACAGGAATAATCCTGAAATCAATAATGTTATATATCGGAACATGGCATTAATAAATTTAATCCCTTGTGCGTAAGTACCTTATTCGTCCGGCAAACAAATCTCGCTCAACAGCTCAATCTGATGGGTTGGCTAAAAAGTAAGGGATGTAAGGAAAAAAAATCGTACTGTCTTTTCAAAATTACGGAAAATTTTAGCTTCAGCACCTTTGGGCATATGAAAAAAACCCAACTAAGACAAGAATTTTGACCAATGATCAATTTTTGTCAATAAGCATTTCAACAGGATACTTCAAAAGTTAAAATTTACATATTGTGATGATAATCAGTAAATTTAGCCGGAATTATGCATAAACGGATTGCGTGAAGTCTATGCATAATTCCGGCTAACAAACATGGCATTTTGCACATACGAAACGTATGTATCCTGTTTTTGATAAGACTTTTTGTATTTTTCAGCAAACCCTGTTTGCCATTCAGGCAGCTACAGCACTTTGGGGAATTCACTTTCCACATCGTAAGCCACAGCAATAGAGACTTCAATCTTTATATTCACATTGATCCTTTCGCCGGTGGCAGGATGTGAGTCCCCGGCTATCCGGAAGGCAATGGTAGACGGATCGCTGCTTACAATAAAGCCTTCCAGGTCATCCCGGATAGACTGAACACCTGTAGGTATTAGATTGGGCATCGCTTTATATTCGAAAGTCAGGTCAACCGGCAAAACCACATTATCTGCAAACAGCTTTTCATCAGCGCCGGCATAGCAACTTAACTGTACATTGGAAGCCTGATTATTTTTACGTGGCTGGGCATCAATGGCAAAATATTCAATGTTTACAGCTCTGACAATTGCATCAACCGGCAGATCCAGGTCTTTATTAAAATCACGGTCGTTCATAACATGGCGCGCTGAAAACGCTCCTTCCTGATCTACGGTATATTCCAGGGTTCTTTTAACAGAAGATACATAAGTAAAAGTGCGGGTTTCACATCCCCATAAAAATATCAGGGCAAATACCAGTAAGTATAAGGTTGTTTTCATGATCTATTCTCCCGGTTTTTTGGTTTCATAAATACCTAACCCAAGGCCCAGGGTAAAAATGTTTTGATGGGCCAGGTTGTAATCCGTATTGATCTTTACGGGCCCGAGATTCAGGGTGAGTCCCAGGGTAGCTCTTAAAGCATTATTTCCGGAAAGGTCAAAAGCTATTTCAGAATCATCCGCTTCATATGTATATTGAATGTCGAGGGTAGAATTTTCATAACCCAACCCTCCGTAGAAAGTAAGCATACGCCATTGATAACTTGCCTGAGCACTGGCAAGCCAGCCGCTGGCATCGACAACATCGCCAACATTGAATTGTTGCATATAAAATCCCACCGCCACATTCAATGGATTTGGGGGCAGATATGCATCGAGGCTGTGTCTTAAACCCCAGCCCAGCAAACTCACGCTTCCCACTTCATTACCCAAATCATAGGCTACCCAGCGAAATGAAGCATTCGTTCCAAACAGGGATCCAATGGTAATGTTGGGCACTGCCAGGGGCAGCCTTTGCATATCCAGGCCGCCGGGCAAAACAAAAACGGTTCCGTCGTCTCCCTCGACATATGCAGGTTCCGTTCCGCCGAATATGGTCGGAGCCTGAGCTGTCTGTTCAGGGGAAAAAAAACCCTGGGTGCTGGCCCTGAAAGTTTTGTTATCATCAGGGATCATGGCTGACATGGCTGAAACACCAAGGTAAAGCTGAAAACCCTGTTGCTTGATATAGGCATTATGATACCATCCACTGTTGAGATTGGCACCAAACGCATCTGCTAATGGTTGCATATATCCCTGCCCATTGGCTCCTGTGTACTTACTGACAAAATCCTCAAACTCCTGTGCATGAATATTGCTTATGCCCACAAAAATGCACAGCATAAATACGATTCGCAGATTAAGTTTCATGGCTATAGGTTTAGAATCATAAATCTAACAAGATACGAAATAATCAACTGAAAATCAAGTAAAAGTTTTAAAAGCAGCTTTGCAGGTAGATATCCAATGTTTAAAAATTAGCCAGTATTATTCATAAAAAATGAAAAAATGTTTATAAACAAAAGATTATTAGTGCTTTATCAGGATAATTTGCGGAAATTTCACAACAGGATACCATGCTACTTAACAAGTATTCCCGAATAAACCTGACGGTTCAGGATGACCTGGTACAGATAAAAACCTTCTGGTAAATCGGCACAATTGATCTCCGGGGATTTATCCTGAATGCCCTGGAATATTTGTTTTTTTAAGGTCTTTCCGTGCATGTCAAAAATATAAATACACACTTTTGTTGCATGATCCACCGGCAGTTTAAATTTCACCTTCGCATTGACCGGATTGGGATAAGCGTATAAAAGGCCGGAATCATGATAAATAAGGCCGGATGGGTCTTCAGCAGTTTGGATAATAGGCGGAGCTCCATATGCAAGCAGGCTATTGTTTGCTGTCAGGTCATGATCTCCTGTCATACCATCCTTGAAATGCAGTGTAATGATATGCTCATCAAATTCAGCCCCTGTTTCGCCATTAAAGGCAAACATATAGCGGTGGGGATAGCTTTGATCCGGAGTAGGGCCGAAATTTTCGTATTGATCGGCACGCTTACCGGCAGGCAAATAGATTTTAACTTCCGGTGAAGCTGCCAGATGAAGTGAATCCATTTTAAAACTTAAAAACCCTAAGGGATAGGCTGGTTCCGACTTCATCACCTGCCGGTAAGGAGGCTTGGTCATTCTGACCCGTGAGAGGAAGGTATTTTCAGGAGCTACAATGGTTATATAATGGGATCCGTCATAGGATTTAAGGGAAACCACATGATTTTGGTTTTTATCCGCTTCCCCGTCGTTATTGCCATCATAATCATTTGTATTCCCTTCTTTTCCCTGCTCTTCCCAATCACTGACCCCATCCTTGTCGCTATCAAGTATGTATTCAACAGCACCGATATCTGCCAGGGGAATACCATCATTATTGCCATCCACCGGCCTGGTCCTGCCCAATTGATCAATTGGTAAAAAGGAACTCTGGCTCGCATTATCGATACACGGGCTTTGTGGTAACAAAGGATGGTGCAGCGCCTCATAGGAATAATAATCTAAGGCTTTTATTTGGGGATCGGTTGCATAGACATCCGTTTCTGTTTCTCCTGTAAATATGGCACCTGCAGTATCCTGAATCAGGTTATAGCCGTGGGAAATATACTGTCCCCATAGATCGTTTGACTCGGCATATGACGTATTACCGGCAACAATGGTGTTCCTGAGCCAAACGGTATCGGTTCCGTTTTCGTCTTTATCTCTGTTGTAGATACCCCCTCCGACAGCTGCAGAGTTACCGGTAACGGTCACGTGGTTCAGGTATACGGTTCTGCCATACAATAAGTTATTGATACCACCCCCCCGGTGAGGATGTACATTACCTGAGATGGTTGAGTTTTCAATATACAGGTTCCCGGCGTTATAGATACCTCCTCCGCCCCATCTTTCGGAAGCGGAAACAACGGTATTATCATTGATCACACTGTTATGAATAAAAACCTGGGTTCCTGAGCGAATTGTCATGCCTGCACCCCCAACATAACATTTGTTGTTGCTAACCTCACAGCTATAGAAATAATGAGAACCACC
>CAYYLT010000255.1:0-806 GCA_964472385.1 uncultured Bacteroidales bacterium | reverse complement strand
ACCGGAAAGGTATAAACCTCCTCCCCCCATATTCTGGTATGTTCTTTCGTGTCCGTAAAATCGACACCCGAAATAATAATTCTTACCCCCTTCCATAAAAAGGTTGGCAAATCTACTTGTACTTCCTTTAAAGGTTAAACCATAAACAAACAACGAATCTTCATAAAAATCCGAGGTTTCAAGTCCTTTCCCCCCATTATTGGGATATATGGACAATAAATCCTTTCCTGGTCCGAATATTACAAGTGATTCGGTGATCTCAGGCAAACCCAGCCCTGTTTCAATGATGCCCCTGACAGCCGGATCAAAAAGAATGGAGTCGAGCCCGGATTGTGCATTTGCATCCTGAATGGCCTGGTAAAGGGATCCTTCACCACTTGTTGCATTGTTGACCACCCAGAATTTCTCAGCCAGCGTATCGTCGACGGTCATAAGCTGGCTTAGAACCATGACAAGAAAGCAAAAAGCCTTCATGATTGGTCTCCGCTTCCGTTTGATAGATCTTTCCATAACAAATAAATGATTTCAATGAACCCAATGCCTTAATAATTTATTCTATACGACCCTGATATCAAATTAAATACCTAGGAGTAAAAAAAACAAAGCAACATCCTGCTGCATAAACAAGCCCAGTAGCAACCACAATGGTCGGCAGCAGAAAAACAGGTTGATGGCCTCTCTGATTCAGGATAGAAAACTTTCATTGGGTAAGGTACGAAAAAATTCAATACCACGGTAGCAAATTTTTACTTAACGAATCAACTATTTTTATGTCCGATAAATGCCCACTTCGCTGCCTTTCACAC
>CAYYLT010000254.1:0-5020 GCA_964472385.1 uncultured Bacteroidales bacterium | reverse complement strand
GGTAGGTGATTGAAATACTTCCTGTAGAATTTTTTTTCTAAATATATCAAAACACTAACTTTTAGTATATTACATTTATTCTATAAAATAAGGTAGTGCAAATATCAACAATTAAATGATAAGAACCAAATGATTTATACAAATTATCTGTTCATCCTTCCTTAATACATACACCATCTAGCTGATAACCTGATATTTATTCATTCTATCCCGTATGATAATACAGGTTAAGAAAGTTATCTCAATATAGCCTTTTCAAGACACCAAACAAAAATGTTAAGCCCACAATTTATTGCTGGTGAAACAAGGATATCAAACCGGAACACAGATAGTCGGGAGAAATGGATGCCAATACATTTTACAATGATACCCGCTCCATTAACCTGAATCACAAAAATCCAAATGCTTATAAAAAACAACTAACCTGCATTATTCATGCGTCAAGTTTTGGGTAGATGCAAGGCGTCAAAAGCCGACGACGTAGTCGCCTACTTCGGGGCTTGCGCATCGTAGCAGATGCGCGAAAATTGTCGCACTCGGAACAAATGTTAAAAAATAAAAATTTCTGAGCATAACAAATAAAGCACTAATATTCTATTGTTTATAAATGGTTTTCCATTTTTTATGAATAATACAGGTTAGATAATTCCAGGGAACTAGTGCCATATAAAATAACAGATGGGTACATAAAAAAACAGGTTGAATGGAACACTTTTGATGCGCAATTAAAATTTTCTGGCCAAAATATATTCAATAAAGCATATCAGGTTATTGCCTGCCATCCCATGCCCGGGAAAGCTTATTACATAGATCTTAAAATACAACTCAATAAATTGATCAACTAAATTTAAAACCCAAAACGTTATGAGAAAAAACACATTTTCAACATTTCACAGGCTGGTTCTTTTAGCCTTAGGAGTATTATCATTAACTTTTTCTTCATGTCAGGATGATCAGGAAAGTAAAGCCAAACCCATTGGCAAAAGCCCTAAAAATAGACAATTATTACCTGCATCATTGACAGCGCTGTTGCCATTTATGCTATTTACCAATGCAGTTTTTTTGGTAATTATACCGGCAGTTCTGATGATCAATTATTTGTTCTGGTTTCGGAGACAATTCTTTCAAATCAGTAATGGCAACGAATAGTTGTTAAATCACCATGATTCGGCTACAAACAAACGATCGCTATCATTATACAAAAGAAATGGTGGGGATTATACTGACATTATAAAAGAACAGAGGCAGCCAAGCGCTCAAGCAACCGCTGACACACTATTGCATTGCCCGTCTATCTTTAACGATTGCCTGAGCAGTGGATACATAAGAAACCCTGAAATATCCAAGGGCTTCTCCTTCTATATTTCCTATCGCATTAGCAGGGGGACCGGAAAGGTCAAAGGGATTGCCCGACTGATTGGCAATATTTTGTATGCCGGTAACGTACTGTTGATAAGAGCGGCTTACCGTGCTAAGTGTAATACTTGCAGTATCGCCGGGATTAAATGACTCAAAAAAAGCCAACGTATTGATATAATCCCCTTCCAGTTGCTCTGTATCGGAATAAATTTCAATCTCATCAATGGTATCCTGCAGTACCGCCCCGTTTTTATGCAACTGAACCGAATATAGATTCTTGATATCGGGGGGTTCTTTTCCGTATAAATAAGTCAAAAGCATGGTGGAATCCAAAGGAGATTGTTCTGCATACATCGGATTTTCATACAAAAAGGCTTCCATGCTGTCCATTTTTATCCCTTCAATCATTTTTTCACTAACCTGATAATAGGTTCGATTGTTAATGGGATTTTCCAGATGAATCTCCAAAGAGTAAGTTTTTCCAGGTTTCCCAGCAATTCTTTGAACAGTCCTGTAAACACCCGGTTCATCTGATAATTCTTCAAATTTTATGGTTTTGGCACCCTGGGTTATGGCAACATGAGCCCCGGTAACCCTTGGTGTTGGTTGATTTATAAAATAATCAGCTGCCTTTGACAGCACAATCCGATGGTGTATAAATTCATTGGTAAAGCTACCCTCAATGACCAGCATCTCCGGAGCGTCATCAACATTCCAGGAAATCTCTTCATCGGCACAGGAGAATGCGCAAAAAACAAAAAATATAGAGGCAAATTTTAGTTTCATCATTTTATCCCTTCATTTTTAACCTGTATTGTTCATCAAAAATGAATAATACAGGTTAAAACTTAAAATTATAGGTTACCGATGGAAATATGGTGAAATAAGTTGTCCGCATGGCATTGGTTTCATATAAATCATCTTCTTCCTGCGTAAAATAGATGGCATCAGCATTTTTGTGGGCATAAGCATTATAAACAGAAAACACCCATTCGCCTCGAAAAAGGTCATTGGGTTTTTCTTTTTCTTCAATGGTCAAACCCAGATCAAGCCTGTGATAATTGGGCATTCGCTCTTCATTCCTGCCCGGGTAATAAGGCAGAATAAGATTACCATATTCATATCTTGCTGCAGGAGCATTAAGGGGTCTGCCGGTTTTAAATGTCCAGTTTCCAGATAAGGTTATACGGTTTGAAATATCATACATGGCCACAATAGTGAGGTCATGCGGCCGGTCATAAGGTGACGGATACCAGCCTTTTTCCTGTATATCATTGATTTTCCTTATAGATCGCGAGAAGGAATAACTGATCCAACCGCTTAACCTGCCCCCGGGTTTCCTGGTCATCACTTCAACTCCATAAGCCTGAGCCTTACCAAACCGCAATTCTTCTTCCATATCAGGATTAAATTGAGGTTGCGCAAACTCCTTAAAGGCTACCTGATTTTGCATATATTTGTAATAAACTTCCACCGAGGATTCAATGCTGTTGTCGAAAAAATTCCTAAAATATCCCATACTATATTGATCGCCTATCTGAGGTTCAATATTTGGATTGGCGCTAACCCACACATCCAGAGGGGAACCGTTATTGGAGTTGGAAGCGATCAGATGATGCTGACGGGTTTTGGTATAGCTGGCTTTAAGCGATTGCTCGGGATTGAGTATGAAATTCAGGGCAATCCGTGGCATTAGTCCATGATAGGTATTGTATATTTCACCCTGCTCATATTTATGCTCGCCAATAACCTGATAGGAATCATTTAGGATATTGACCCGTGCTTTTCCAAGATTTTGAAACAGGCTGTAGCGCAGTCCATACTGAAGCGTCAGGTTTTTACCAATATGATGCTGATTGCTTATATACAATGCATTTTCAAGACTATGTATGGTGGGCAATGCAAAATTAAAGCGAACTGAATCCTGGCGACCATTTATCTCCCCTACATTAAAATCATGATAAGCTGACTGAATACCAAACTGAAGGGTATTATCTTTATTCATATAATAAGTAAAATCCATTTTAGCTGCATAATCCATGACAAAAGCACCATATTGGAATGCAAAAGTCTTTTTTTCCCTTCCAACGGTAAATTCATTATCCAGCAGGTAGTCATAATTGCTTAAAAGAACCGTAAAATTAGAGAATAACTTATCATTGAAAAGATGATTCCACCTTACCGTGGCTGTATAATTTCCCCAATTGAAATTTGAATTATTGCCTGGTCCGACAGAATAAGAAAAAACATCCCTTCCAAAATAACCGGATGCGAAAACTCTGTTATTCCTGTTTATCCTGTAATTGGCTTTTGTATTCAAATCGTAAAAATGAAAAGGAAATTCAGTAATTTGATCACTGCCTGAAACTTTTCGGGCTAAGTCAATAACTGCATCCATATAAGTTCGTCGTCCTGAAATGATGAAAGAACCTTTATTTTGAACGATGGGAGTTTCAAGTGTAAGTCTGCTCGAAATGAGCCCTATGCCCCCTTCACCTGAAAAATCTTTCATATTGCCGTCTTTCATCCGGATATCAATTAATGAAGAAAGGCGACCTCCATAACGTGCGGGAATCTTTCCCTTATATAATTCCACATGTTTGATCGCATCGTTGTTAAAAACAGAAAAAATTCCACCAAGATGCGACGCATTATATACTGTTGCTTCATCAAGAAGCATCAGGTTCTGATCCCTGCCACCTCCTCTGACACTGATACCTGAGCTCAAGCTTCCGGTAGATTTAACACCCGGTAAAAGTTGCAGGGATTTGATCATATCCACTTCACCCATTAAAACAGGAATTTTATCAATGGTTTCACGCTCCAGCTTATTCAAACTCATATCCATGGAGACAATATTCCGGTTGTCCTTCTCGCCTTTAACAACAACCTCATTTAATTCAGTAGTCTTGGGTTTGAGTTCTATATCTACCTTTTTATTTTCCTGAAGGCTAATGGGGAGAGTCGTTGCAGTATATCCCACATAGGTACATACCAGGGTATAATTTCCAGCATCCAGGCTAATAGAATAAAAACCATACGCATTGGTTGTTGTACCCGTAGTTGTGCCTTTCAGATAAACGTTGGCTCCGATCAGTTCCTCCCCATTGGTCTGGTTGCGTACATGACCACTAATGGTATATTCCTGGCTGAATGCCACTACAGGCAATAACGCTAAGATAAGCATGTAGATATACCTTATGATCATATATACCTGTCCTGGTTTGGGGGATAAAACTACA
The DNA here is from genome assembly GCA_964472385.1 of uncultured Bacteroidales bacterium. GTDB lineage: Bacteria > Bacteroidota > Bacteroidia > Bacteroidales > UBA12077 > JAGXLC01. The sequence goes on along the minus strand of CAYYLT010000254.1, from coordinate 419 downwards.
TCAAAAATGAATGGAATAGGTGAAAAAAATCTGAAAAATAATGAACCCAAAAGCCAGGTATTTAACCTGTATTATTCATGCGTCAAGTTTTGGTTAGATGCAAGGCGTCGAAAGCACACGACGTAGTCACCTACTTCGGGTTTGCTGAAAAACACAAAAATTACTTAAAATCAATAGAATAAACATATATTTTGTTTCCAAAATGCAAGGTATTTAGCAAATATACCTAAAAAACCTTGCATTTTTTTTTCAAACCCTACATGATATACGGTTATTTGGCTGGCTTTGAAATACTCCATCCACTTCGCTCATGCAATGGTTTATAGTCCTGGCGTGGATAAACACTTTTATATGCGGGACGGATAATACGTTTGGTTTTAAAATCGAGCTCTTCCAAACGATGGGCACACCAGCCTGTT
>CAYYLT010000253.1:0-5042 GCA_964472385.1 uncultured Bacteroidales bacterium | reverse complement strand
GCTTTCGACGCCTTGCATCTACCCAAAACTTGACGCATGAATAATGCAGGTTAATCAACGTTATCATGAAGGTAAGAATTATTTTCTTTCAGCCTGGTTTTTTTCTTCCCTTCCTCATCTTTATGGTCATCGGAAAGGGTATACCTTGAAACTTTGGATTCTTTGCTGTAGGTCTGATGATCAATTTTAACTTTTTGACGTTTATAGGCCGGTTCATTTTCCAGTGCTTCAATATTTTTCAGATCCCTGAGCACATTGTTCGAACTTTCGGTCTCGTTTTCACGGTTCTCACGAAGCTTCTCCAGCATCTCATCTTTGCTGATGGGTGCTGGCTTAGCCTTATGGGTATCGTTATCCTTTTTATGTTTTATGACAAACGCATGTTCATCTTTTTCATTCCGGATATTGAAATCAAAAGTCCTTTGTTGGCTATAAAATTTCTCTGAAGGATCGGATTCATCAGCGTTTGTTTTTTTGTGTTCTGCCGGCTCATTATCTTTGATCTCATCCTGCAGGGTTACTTTTTTGGCATACGCTTTTTTGGCATAAAGCTCGGGAATGCTGTTATCCTCAAATCCGGTAGCGACAATGGTAACACTGACCTTATTGCCGAGTGTTTCGTCCGTGCCGGTTCCCCAGATAATATTGGGATTTGCGCCCACCTCTGCATTGATAAAATCGGTGATTTCCCCGATTTCATCCATGGTGATCTCTTCATCCCCTGAGTTGATGTTCAACAGGATATTTTCGGTACCAGTAACGTCATTATCGTTCAGCAGGGGGGATGATAATGCCTCCTCAATGGCTTTTACAGCCCGATTTTCACCTTCAGCCATACCGGTTCCCATCAGCGCTACCCCGCTATCTGCAAGCACCGTGTAAACATCGGCAAAATCAACATTAACATAACCCGAAACGGTTATGATCTCTGCGATACCCTTGGCAGCAGCAGCCAAAATATTATCGGCATGGGAAAAAGCCTGGGAAAGTTTCATGTTACCCGCCACTTCCCTCAGTTTTTCATTGTTGATGACCAATAAGGAATCTACGTGTTGTCCGAGTTCGTGAATGCCCTCAATGGCCTGATTGATCCTTCGCTGACCTTCAAACCGGAAGGGTATGGTAACAATAGCAACGGTAAGAATTCCTTGATCCTTGGTTGCTTTGGCAATGATTGGTATGGCACCTGTACCGGTACCTCCGCCCATGCCGGCAGTTAAAAAAACCATTTTGGTATTGCCGGTCAAAGCATCCATTACATCATCAAGGTTTTCAATAGCAGCCTGCTTACCGATCTCAGGTTTATTACCGGCACCACGCCCCTCTGTAAGGGACTCTCCCAGTTGAATCTTTACAGAAACCGGGCTCCGGGAAAGAGCCTGGGCATCCGTATTGCAGATAATAAAATTTACATCTTGTATGCCTTCATCGCACATATGATTGACAGCATTACCACCACCTCCGCCAATTCCTATTACCTTGATCATGGAAGATCCATCAACCGGAAGGTCAAAGTTCATAAGTCTATCTTCGGCCATATCATTGAATTTGTTGATTAAACACTTGGTTAAACAATCAAAATGAGTCATATGATGATGCTACATTTCCGCATCATTCTCCTCAAAGATGTCATTAAAAGCATCCTTCAACCTGGAGATAAAATTTTTCTTTTCCCTTTGACTTTCTGCCTGTTCGCTGGCTTCAGTCACTCCTTCTTCAGGTTCCTGTTGCTCCTGGTATTGCGCTTTATTTTTCTCATAGGCTTCATATCCGTTCAGCACGAGCCCGACACTGGTTGAGAACATGGGATTGTTCACCTCTTCAACGCTTTCCGAAGCCAGGTTTACTCCGGGGTAACCAAGTCTGACATCCATGCCGGTAACAAATTTCACCAGTTGGGGCAGGTCTTTCAGCAATGCTCCACCTCCGGTGATAACAATACCGGCGCTCAACCGTTCCAGATATCCTGAATTTTCTATTTCGTATAAAACAGCATGAAGTATCTCCTCCATTCTCGACTGAATAATGTAAGCCAGGCTTTTAAGAGAGATCTCCTTGGGTTCCCTGCCACTGATACCTGGTATGGATACCACCTCATCATCCCGGGCCAGATCACCCAAAGCAGAACCATACTGTATTTTTAACAATTCAGCCTGTCTTTGAAGGATAGAGCATCCCTCTTTGATATCCTTGGTCACCACATCTCCACCAAAGGGAATAACCGCAGTCTGCCGAATGATATCATCGTAATAAACAGCTACATCCGTAGTTCCCCCGCCGATATCCACCAGGGTTACCCCTGCTTCCTTTTCATCCTCGGTAAGGATAGCGGTAGAGGAGGCAAGAGGTTCCAAAATCAACTCATTCAGAGATAGCCCTGCTTTATTGATGCATTTACCTATATTGCGCGCCGAGGTGATCTGGCCTATCACTATATGAAAGTTGGCTTCCACACGCCGGCCCAGCATACCAACAGGATTTTTGATCCCCGTCTCGTTATCCACAATGAAGTTCTGGGGTAAGACATGTATGATCTCTTCCCCTACATCAATGGAGATGTTGTACATCTCATTGATCAGGGCATCAATATCCGCTTTGGTAATCTCATCCTCAGAAGAATTTCGATTGATATATCCTCTGTTCCGGATGGTTTTGATGTGTTGACCGGCAATGCCGACAAACACATTCGAAAACATGGCACCCGAAGCAGTCTGTACCTCATTCACGGTCTTTTTGATGGCACTGACTGTTTCATCGATATTCTGGACAACTCCGCGTTTAATACCAATGGAAGGTGTTTTACTTACCCCCAGGATCTCAACTTTCTTGTTGTCCTTCATCTTTCCTACTATGGCAACAACCTTTGTTGTCCCAATGTCTACTGCTGCAACGAGATAATCCTTATGACTCATGTTAACTATATTTTTGTGCAGATAATTTGATTGTCATATTTTAAATTGATCTTTAGATATTTATTCCATCCTACATTGTTCAGCCCCTTTTTATAAAAGGCCTTGAGGTTGCGAAACTTTTCCCGGTATCGTCCAAATTCTCCAAACAAAATCAGATGCGCTCCAACCCTGGGTATCAATTCATATTCGCCTTCTTCATTCCGATGGATCTGCTCGATCTGAGAATCCCAGAAAGGCGAATTGCGAATATACCTGGAAAGTTCATAGATTTCACAAAGGGCATAATGCTTATCACTATCTTTTTCATCCGGGCAATTCAGTCTATCCGTGCCGGGAAATTCAAAAAATTCTGTAATCTCACCGGTTGCTACCAAAACATGAGACGTATAATTACCTGATAAAGTAATAATAGAGCCCTCATCATCTATATAATAGCTTTGCCCTCTTTTATTGATGATCCGCACAATGGGATTCCGCTGATCGATATGGATATGTAAATCCCCATTTCCCGTAAAATATACTTCTGCCTTTTTGATCTTCTCCCTTCCATTTAAATAAGCCTCAAGTTTTTTTATGTTGATTTGGGTTACCGGTTCCCCCAATACTTTAAGATCCAGATCATAGATATAATCTTCCACCCCCTTTTCTGTAATGAATTGATCCTGCGTGCTATCCAGTATATGCACCCGCATTTTACTGCAGATGGTATTTCTTCTTTTCTCTCCTGTAAATGAAAGGGAAAAAACAAGATACAGCAAAATCGATGCCCACAATATGAGTTCCTTTATTTTTCGCATCAATAATCGGTATTATCTATTTTCAACTGTATGATTCATTTGTTGTGAATAATTCAGGTTTGACAACTATACAATACCCCGACATTTTTCTTCCTCCATTGATGAAATCTCTGTATGCTGGAGAATATAAACCATATCATTCATGCTTTTAAACCATACCAAAGTTAAGTGCCGGAATACCGCTTTTCCAACATATCCCTTATGGGTTTTACCATCATGTCGATATTTCCGGCCCCGAGCGTTAACAATACCTCCAATTTTTTCTTCCGCAGCATATCCGGCAGATCCTCCATAGCACATAAAGTGGCAGGTATCTGGGTGATATGCTTTAAAATAATTTCACTATTAACCCCTTTTATTGGTTTCTCCCGTGCCGGATAGATATCGAGCAATATTACTTCATCCAGCAATTCAAGGCTTTCTGCAAATTGAGCGGCAAAAAACTGTGTTCTGGAATATAAATGGGGCTGAAACACCCCAATGATATATTTCCCCGGGTAAAAATTCCGGACTGAACGGACAACATAGCTAATCTCACTGGGATGATGGGCATAATCATCAATGTACACCACACCCTGGTTCTGAAATTGTATATCAAACCTTCTTTGTATACCCTCAAAACCGGATAAATTGTTGAAAAGGTATTCCCGGTCCACTTTTTGAAGATAGGCTGCTGCAAGTGCAGCCACAGCATTTTCGGCATTAAGCAAGCCGGGTAGCGGAAAGGTAAATTGATTCAGCGTTCCGCCCGGTGTTACCAGATCAAACCGGTATTTACCACCGATCATTTCAAGGTTCCTGGCATAAAAGTCGGCATCGCCTTGCAACGAATAGGTATAGGTTTGCAAATTTTTCGATTCCGGAATATTCAGGGACAGATCCTTATGGTATACCAGCGGACTGTTATCCGGTAGTCTGATGACAAATTCCTGAAATGCCTCCATTATTGAATCTTTATTATGGTATACATCCAGATGGTCCTCATCAATGGAGGTAATAACAGCCATATTGGGATTTAACTTCAGAAATGACCGGTCAAATTCATCGGCTTCCACCACCATCACGTTGCTTTTCTTGTTAATGATCAAATTAGAATGGTAGTTTTTCAGTATACCCCCCAGAAAGGCATTGCATCCCAAAGGACTATTATTCAAAAGATGGGAAAGGATCGCAGATACAGTTGTTTTACCATGGGTTCCGGCCACAGCCAGACAGGTTTTGCCTTTGGATATCTCACCCAGCACCTCCGATCGTTTAAGAACAGTATAACCATTGTCCCGAAAAAATTTCAGTTCTTTATGATTTATAGAAACAGCAGGTGTATAAATGATCA
>CAYYLT010000252.1:0-5065 GCA_964472385.1 uncultured Bacteroidales bacterium | reverse complement strand
GGTTGTAAAGAATCTTACAGGCATCGTTAAACCTTCGGTTATGGTAAGGCATCAGTTGAGGTATGTGATTTTCAATGCGAATGCTTTCAACCAGACGGAACATAAATCTTTTCATTTAATTCACGATATTCTTTCGCGGCATTGCTCATAAAAGTAACACCACCACCACTTTTATAATAATAGTGAGCATTATCGTGTTGAATAAACCTTATTAGCACACAACTTTCAAGCTTCTTCCCATCATAAAACCCGGCCACACCCGTATAAAAGCCACGATCATAAGTTTCCACTTGACTAATGATTTCAAGGGTTTTTTGTTTAGGTGCTCCTGTAACAGAGCCTGCGGGTAATAGTGAGGTGATAATATCACCCAGGTGTTTATCGTAATTATCCGGGAGCGATCCGGATATCTCGGAACTCACCTGCAATAGGTTGTGTTTATTGCTTTTAATCAGGTCTATATACCGGTAACGATCAACAGATACTTTTTTTGCAACCCTGCTGATATCATTCCGCAGCAAATCAACGATGGTAGCATGTTCAGCTTTTTCCTTCTGATCATCCAAAATGATCTCCCGGGCATGCTTAATCGACGCATCGATGGTACCTTTCATGGGATAGGTGAATATTTTCCCGTTCATAATCCTTACAAAATATTCGGGTGAAAAAACAACAAATTCATCCCGGTACAAAAGCCGGTGAGTTGCACTGTTAAAGAAGAAAAATTCTCTTAATGTGCCTTTTATTTTTATTCTGGTTGGAAATGTTAAATTCACCAGATACGAATTACCGGCATTCAATTCTTTCTGAACAGCCAGGAATGCTTTTAGAAATTGTTCATAAGCAACGGGTTCATAATCAAGTATTGTAACTGGTTTAGGCATTTGATTTTCCGAATAATTCCTGTAGCCGTTAAAATCAAAGAGAATGCCATATTCAATAGCTTCATCAGGAGGCATGACCATACAGTTATCCATCTTATAATTGATGATAAAGATGAAAGGAATACGATGTTTTCCAAAATAATTCATTGACTTAATGGTATCCTGTAAATTCATAGACCATCATTTACTAATCCATGTTCTTCTTTTTCCGGGTTAAAGGTGTCTCGTTTCCTACCCCTGTCATTTGCTTATCCATATTTTTCTTATGATGCATTCCCATGTTTGTTTATATGATCCGGGTTTGAAATTTAATGAAATGAGACAAAAGTTTTATATTTTTGCTGTCGAATTAGCATAAAATTTTACGACCCCATAGTTCAATGGATAGAATATCAGATTCCGGATCTGACGATCTGGGTTCGACTCCCGGTGGGGTCACTATATATTTTCGGTTTTCACGTTATAGGTTCCTGGAAACATCTGGGCATAATTTCTTAATGGCTTATAACCAATAAGTGACACCTCTACAGGTGTTCAATCAATAGCATATTCAACCTTCTACACACCGTTTTCGGGTTAATAAATGGCTTTATCACATAACTTTTTAAGGATATTTACGTAATAATTAGCGTTTGCCCTTAAAGGCAAATACATTGGATCTAACAAATCGATCTATAAGATAACAAAAAATAGCTGGTACATTGTAAGCTCCCGTGTTCCGGATCCCTAAAACCGAATGCCAAAACCAACTGAATGGTTGTTATGACTGTGAATGAGAATATGCTTATCTCCAAAGAAACCCAAAAGTGGCTCAATATTCTTTATGAAGGAGTATACCTGGTCAACAAAGAACGAAAGATCATTTTTTGGAATAAAGGTGCAGAACAGATTACCGGTTTTGAATCTGCAGATATGCAGGGCAAGCAGTGCGAAGAATTTTCATTGGAACATTTTGATTACAACGAGAATAGCAAATTGACAAAACAAGTCAATCTGGAAAAGATATGGAACGGTAAAATGATCGAAGCCAAACTGCTGGCAAAACATAAAAAAGGCTATCGCATACCTGTTGCCATGGTTGGTGCTCCGCTTAAAACCACTGATGGTGAAATGACTGGTATTGTTTATATCTTTAAAGATATATCAGCAGAAGAAAAAATACTTCAGCTTGAGAAAAGATTTAAAAGGGTGATCCGACAATATGTATCTGAGACTACCTACAAGGAAATTCTAAAAACCGTCAATCAGGAAAACTACCAATTTAGTGGGAAAAACAGGGAATTGACCATTCTTTTCATGGATATCGTTGGGTTTACGAGTCTTTCTGAAAAACTGACACCTGAAAAGGTCGTTGAGATGTTGAATGCTTATTTTTCACTCACTTCATTAATTATTCAAAAAAACAATGGCGACATTGATAAATTTCTGGGCGATGGCGTAATGGCGATCTTTAAGGATCCGAATGATTCCATTCAGGCAGCAAAAGATATGATGCAAACCGGTTTGAAGAAGTTAAACCTCACCTTACGATCAATGGAATTACCAGAGATCAACTTAAGAATAGGTATAAACAGTGGCAACCTGATCCAGGGAAATATAGGGAGTGAAGAAAGAAAGGACTGGACTGTGGTGGGGGATGTAGTCAATACCGCTTATCGTATTGAAGAATCAGCCGAACCGGGAAGTATACGCTTATCGGAGTACACCCTGAAAAGATTGAAAAATCCGGAAAACTATCTTTTCGTTAAAGAAATAACGCCTAAAGGCAAATCAAAACCTGTAAAGATTTACAATCCCATCTGTATTGGCAGAAACTCCAAATTTTCATCCCGGAATTCCAGATAGCTTTTAATCTTTCTTACGCTAGCCCCTATTATCCACAAATAATTCACGCTTTGAAATACTTAACTTTTTGCTTCATTTTTTTGCAAAAAGCTGGTTTTTCTAATGTGGGGTTGCCTGCATCCTGCCCCTAAACCATCGCACATTCATAAACTTCGCTCCGCGCGATTATGAATAATCCAGGCCAGCATAAAAGTATTGCTTTTTTTACCCTGAATGATATGGCTATCAAACTCAAATTTTGTATTTTTGGATTTTAAGATCTGAAAATCAATCTACTGAAAAAACACTTTATGCTACAAGAAATTAATATACTTGCCGCAACTGCCGCTTCTATCGGTTTTGTCCATACTGTGCTGGGTCCGGATCATTATCTGCCCTTTATTGTCATAGCCAAAGCCAGAAGTTGGCCCATCTTTCGAACCAGTTGGATTACCTTTTTATGTGGTCTGGGCCATGTTGCTTCTTCCATCCTCATCGGAGCTATTGGCATAGCCGCAGGAATAGGGGTTTCAAAATTAGAAGGCATAGAAACCCAAAGAGGAGATATTGCAGCCTGGCTTTTCATGGGATTCGGGTTGATATATTTTCTATGGGGTTTATGGAGAGGATTAAAAAACAAACCCCATGCACACTTTCATAAACATGCCAGCGGTATATATCATGCACATCCCCATAACCATGCAGCGGAGCACAACCACCCTCATACCGGAAAGGCACTTAACCTCACTCCCTGGATCTTATTTTTGATATTTGTATTCGGACCATGTGAACCCTTGATCCCGGTATTAATGTATCCGGCTTCAAAACTCAATCTGGGAGGTATGGTAATCGTTGCAGCTATTTTCGCAATCGTAACTATCGTAACTATGCTGGGAATTGTTTTGATATTTACTTATGGTATTAAACGGTTGAATTTCGGATATCTTGAAAAATATACCCATGCCATTGCCGGTGGTATCATCTTTTTAAGCGGTTTTGCCATCTCCTTTCTGGGCCTGTAAAAGGCTGAATAAAATGTATTGTATACACGCATGCATCACACTATCCTGTATTATATAGAAAAAATCAGTATACTTTTGTAGATCAATCAATGTTGTTTTTTTATGGACAATAATAAAGGTTTACTTTCTCTGGAGAGATTATTCTGAAGAAGCAGATATGCTTTTGAGATTCTTTCTTAAAATCCTTAAAGATTCGTATATCATGCCCTTCACGGATTGTAAGTCCAGATTCAGTTCATTGCACATATCCTGATAACTCAATTTCTTATAATACCGCATGTGCAATGCTTTTCTGCGGATAGGGGGTAAATTGTCCATCGGATATTTTAAGCCCCTACCTTTGGTCTCAATGTTATCATTAAAATCCATATATGGGTGTGTTTTTTTTTCGTTCAACTCATATAACATAACACAATAAATGTTAAACAGGTTCATATTTTCATCTGTTTAAAATTTTTGTCTTTAAAAAAATGCTGAAAATTTTGGCACATTCAGGAACTCCCGATGAACTTTTTTAATCATTTGCCTGTGAGTAATTTATGATTAATAAAGTTCATGATTTTTTAATATTAATAAACCAGGGAGTACACTCCTTTTTTTAAATAAGGCGATAAGTTAATTTGATTAAATTTAAGCCATTGCGCTATTTTATATGTTGGTTGGTATAAATTAGATTTATTTGTCTGTTTATTGATGCAACCAGATAATCAAAACAAAAACGGAATGATATTGTTACATCAAAAACATACTATGAAAAAAAACGGTATATGCAGCTATATTTTTTATTAACCTGCAATATCGATAAAGCATAGACAAAAAAAAAGGAGGTTATTATGAAAACTGTTGCAATTAATGGATTAGGCCGAATAGGAAGGGCAACACTTAAGATTGTCATGGCACATCCCGAGCTGGAACTGGTAGCTGTTAATGATGTTGCTCCCATTGCCAATATGGTTTATATGTTGAAATATGACTCTGTTTATGGCAGGTATGAAAAAGAGGTATGCAGGAGCAATGATGGAAAAAGTCTGGTTGTTGAAGATCATGGGATTTATTATTACACTGAGAAGGATCCGTCCCAATTACCCTGGAAAGAACATGACATCGATGTCGTTTTCGAATGTACAGGTATATTTACCAAAACAGATGAGCTTCAGAAGCATCTGGACGCCGGTGCTAAACAGGTAATACTTTCAGCTCCCACCAAGAGTGAAGAAATGCCGACAGTGGTTCATGGGGTGAATGAAAATCAAGGTAAAAAAATCATTTCTTGTGCCAGCTGTACAACCAATTGTATTACACCGGTGGTTGAAGTTATGCGCCGGAGGATAGGGG
>CAYYLT010000251.1:0-5070 GCA_964472385.1 uncultured Bacteroidales bacterium | reverse complement strand
ATCGCCAATCTTTAAAAATCCCGTGGCGCAATTTGCACCGCGGGATTTTTTTTATGCTTTAATTTGGGTTGTTCTTCAGTATATCAGCTATCTGGCTGCAAAGCGAAGCTGTATCATAATACTGCAACCTGCAACCAACGTAGTCGATGATGTGCTATAAACTTGTATTTTGTGAAGGACAAATGTCTGTATCCTGCTGGTGACAAGTATTTATTGTGTTTTTCAGCAAGCCCTGCATAAGGCACATCACCGTATCACAAAATTATTGCAAAATGTACAAAGATATCCTGTCTAAAGGATGGCCCCATTAAACCCTAACTCAATGTTCTTATTTGTTGCGCTGTTTGAAAACCAGTTTCCTGTAATTGTCTTTTTGCCAAAGATTGAGCATTTCTCTAAAAGATGTGTAACGCTCAGGATAAAGGATTCGGTCGTTGAGCTCTAAAACTCTTTTGATCTGAACTGTTCTGTTTTCCTTCCGGATGCGTAATGTTAACTTTCCGAAATTGGTTTTTTTCTGAATATCAATATTATCTGTGAGTAGCTCATGGGATTCAGGGAGCTTTACTGTATACCTATAATGAATATATACAGGCCAACCCAGTTCGAGCGGCGTTTCCCTTGATTCTGTAAGTGTCTTTAGATGCCATTTTCCCAGACCTGTGTTTACTTCAGGAACGGTTAAGAACCAATAATCTCCCTGTTGTTTCGGGTTAATATTTTGATCAAGGGTATAATTTATTTCACTTGCATCAGGCCTTATGGTGTTTATTTGATAGCTTTGTATGTCTATGGGGCTAAATCCCGGAGCCAGGAGAGAGTTGACTGTATTTTCATCGCGTTGAATTTTCAGGTAAGGATTTTCACCATATTCTATACGTAACAGTGCGTCACCTGTCATTTTATTTTTGCTTTTCAAATCCAGGTTTGCATCTATCCGCAGTCTACTGATAGATTCTTCCGGTTTTAGGATTTCAGTTTTATTTTTTTCTTGATCCATCAATATATGAACCGCATGGGCATAATGATATTTTGCATTGACGTGGTTGCTATTTGTGGCTGATAAGTATATGTCGTAATCCTTAGCAGGTACTTTAATATAATATTCACTGATTGTTTTAAAATTACCCATGGTTTCATCAAAACAATCTGAGCCTATGAGGGCTACAGGCCTGGCTTTTATACCCATCTTATGTAAAAGGCTCGCCAATAGCCAGGTTTTTTCGAGGGTAGTACCGCCATTGTTTTTCAGAACCTCTTCACTGGAATGCCATCTAAATCCTGTATACCTGATGGGTACATCAAAATGATTGATATGATTTACCACCATATCCTGTATGGCCAGGATGCTGTCTATCCTGTTTTTACGATCTTTTACAGCCTTATCTATGCTTTTTTCGATACCGGCAGGAAGGGAAGGTGAAAACTGACCGATAAGGTAGTTAAAAGCTTTATCTAAAGATCCTGTACTAAATATAAGCCTTGGGAGATGCTGACCAAACTTGGGTTGATGATCTTCATGTGAAGTAGCTGGTATGTCCTTGAAAACCCATTGATACTCTGTTAAACTGCCCTTACTGGCAATATTAAGGTTTTCTTGCACATTAAGCAGTTTGTATTTCAAGTCTTTATCGGACGGAAACCTTACTTTGATCACAAGCTCTTGTATTGGCGAAGATTTTCCCAATATTTCATCACCCATAAGCATAGGCATATATTCCGGCTTGCTGTGAATTTCATAATCCAGGTGTATGGTTGAATTTTGCTCCAAACCAGTGTGGCTAACAACCATTTCTCTTAAGTGATGAAAGGGTGGGGCCCCGGAAGCAAATTGAGGGAGAACTTCATTGTAGGCATTATCAGGAGAAGGGATCTTTTTTCCTTCGGCTGTCTCGGTCACCGATTTATTAACGCTCAGCTGTTGGTATTTGGGGTTATAAATGATAAAACTCTCCCCGTATAATTTGTTAAATGCATAATCGCTGTGTAGATCCAACTCGTGCTTGTGCTGATAATCCACTGAGCCATCAGGATTCAGGGTATATATCTTGGTTATTTTCCGGAACACGGCATCAGCTTTTTTCTGGCTTTCAGTCAGCTTATCACAGGAGGAGATTCCTGCTGCCAGCCAAATAAGGGAAAAGATCAATAAAGCATTTTTCATAGACCTGTTTTTAATTACTACTTTGCTTTGGCACCTATTTTTTTAGTATGATATATGCATTGGCGAGTGTCTTTTGCGCTTTGACAACGCTTTTATAATTCTCCCATTCATCCGCTTGATACTTGCGTTTTTCAAAGCGTATGGTTTCGTTCAGCACCAACTGGTTGTCTTTGACCTGGTAGCCCCCAGAGAAAGAAGCTGCAGAACCTTCTATCTTATTGCTTTCAGGAATATAGGCAACTTGCTGGTATGCCGGCAGGGTGATCGTCTCCTTTAGTTCCACCAGCCTGCTGCAACGATCCCTGAAACCGTAATTTCTTTTCTTCAGGTTGGGATTACTATTCAGATGATAGTTGGCATATTTAAACAATTCCAAGGCTGCAACCGGAGTAAAAAGGATGTGGCTATCTGTTACCAGCGCATAATCAGATATCCGGTATTTTACTTTTATTTGCATGTTATTTTCAAGGTATTGATAGGGTCTGCTGTAGGTCATGTTAAGGATTTCAATGTTGGGATCTATTTGTCTGATTTTCTTTTCCAGAATTCTGTCCCAGTTCTGGGCAAGGTTACGGGTAAACATACTTCTTAGGGCTGCATCAGACTGACCTTCAGCTTCTATGGTAAATGTTCCTTCCAGGGTGCCATCTGACTTTAGCGTTGAAGTACCCTTCATTTTGAAGTAGTGATTTTCAGGAGGTGAAATGGGCGTTTCTTTCAGGTCAGCACCCTCTGGAATACCCATCAGGTAATCTTGTTGCTGTTCCAGACTCGACCACAATTCTCTTGTAAAAGGCACCCATGTCGGATCCAGCAGTTTATAGGTGCCATCGTTCAGCTTAACCAGGGTAACCGAATGGTTGAACTGGTCGGCCGGGATATCTTCAATGTTAGAGCGCGCCATGGTCATGGCAGCATACGATTCGAAACCTGCAGCCCTGAGCATGGTGACCAACATACCGGCTTTATCTTTACATACTCCGCATCGATCCCTGAATATTCTGGTGCCTTTATGCAAGGTATATCCCTCTCCTTCACCCATAGATAAGCCGGAATACCTTATATTGTCTGCCACCCAGTGAGTCAGCTGAGAAATGCTGTCCATCTTGGTTTGGGCATCCTTCACAATTTCATTCACCTTATTTTTGATGGCATCATTGAATTCAAAACTGCCGTAATCCTTGTTGACATTGTAAAACCATAATGATTTTTTTCCCCATTCCCGGGTTGTTGTTACGATCAGCTTGGGGGCAACATCTGAAACGGCAACCATGTGAGGTTCTTCCTCCACAGAACCCACATTGTATTTGCTGAAAGTATGTTCTACCCTGTCATTTAACGTGTATTGGGTATGATAAACCTTTCCGTTGTAAAATTTATAATACAATTCCTTGGACCGGGGGAGATTGAGTTTGTAAACCTGTTTTTGAACAGGCTGTTTATTCCAGAATTCTACAATATCATAGAAATGCCCTTTCATAGGAGGGACATATTTATCATCGGAAGGGGTGTTAGCATCCTGCAAAAGGGCATAAGTAAAACCCTTCATAAAATGCTTTACTTCTACCGCATCGCCGGGTTCAAGCCTGCCGACATTGATCATTTTATGTCTTGCTCCCCAGTATATCATTCTTGCCGGAGCAGGATAATCCCGTTCTTTTCCGGTGTCCAGCTCCTCTATGCTACCATCTTTCCTGTAAATTATAACCTTCTTAATATCCACGTGTGCCGACAGGGGATCATAACGGTACTTAAGATGATTCAGCTTTTTGGCACCTTCGGGGGTTAAGATCTTGTATAATTTGTGATAATTCCGATAGCTTAAACCACTCTCCTGAACCTCTACACGGGTCGAATCGAAAATAACCAGATAGTCGGACTCCGGATAATTATCTGCATCTCCGGCATTTCTGATTAGACTGAACGGAACCCCCCACAGCTGGTTGCAGAAAACAACAAGAAGCGAAAACAAGACGGATTTTCTCAACATCATTTTTTGATTTTTTGATTCGCAAAACTGATCCTCAACTTCAATTATTGTTGACACATAAAATGATGCAGGGTTTAATGCATGCCCTGACGATGAGTCCACAAAATAATTTTTTGCATCCCAAATTTATACATTTGTATATTATTCACATGGTTTTTGCATATATTTCAAAAATATAAAATACGCGCATTTCTGACAAATATATTTTTGGGGTGAGGACACCATTTCTTCTGAAACGGATATTGAACCACAGGATCGGCTTATCTGTGATGATGCGATTAGGTTGAAAACCGTTTTTGAACATTTGTATAATTTTACCTGTAATAAGAAATGCAATGAGATATATTTGTTTAAAGGGCTTTATTTCATGATGCAGATATGCATGATCAAAATAAAATACAATAAATTCTTGTAATTTCTTTGGATGATTTTGATTATTGTGAATTTCTTTGTTTATTTGCTTTCTGATTCAAACCTCTTTATTAATGATACTAATAAAGGGCGTTTGATTTATAGAGAAGAGGGGAGAGACCAGGCTCAGTGAACCTCTAGCAACCGGTCTTTTGACAAGGTGCTACTACCTGGCCCATAGTAAGGGATTATAAATCAAAACGCTATGTCATGGAAAAAAATGCTGTATTAATTAAGCAACTGCCAGATTACCTGTTATTGCCATTTACGGATTATCATCTTAGCTGTAAGGATTTTATTATGCCCTTGTTGCCTATGTCCATGCGTTAGGTTTTAGCTTTTGACCCTGCTAAACTTAACCCGAATTGACATACTGCATAAGCGAGCGCTATATTGCACACATGGAATGGGTATTTTATAGCTGTTCATGCAATGGTATTTTGTCGTAGGTTTAACCTGCATTATTCATAAAAAATGAATAAATATCTATAAATAAAAGTATATA
>CAYYLT010000250.1:0-5072 GCA_964472385.1 uncultured Bacteroidales bacterium | reverse complement strand
ATTGATCCAATCTCATGCTGCTAATGCCCATATGTTTGGTGGCATAGTTTCTGAATTCTTTGCTTGAGTTCATAATTTATGTGTATTTAAATTTTAACAAAATTAAGTGAATTTTTGTGGATCATACAGGTTACAACAATACAGCTATTGGTTTTGTTGTTGTTCTTCTTGTGCCATTTTCTGAAATTCCTCTGAGGTAACTTCTTTTTCCTCTAAGGTAATATTTTCCCGGATATAATCTATGGCTTTTTCTTCGTATTTGCTTTCATAGAGTTTTTTCCTGTCTTCTTCCTCTTTCAGCAGTTCCGGTGCATATTGTTCCAATTGTTCATCCGGAAGGTTTCCCATGCCATACTGTTGAAATTGTTGGGCAGTAATCTGCTTGGCAAGCTCCAGCACTTCCTGTTCATCAACCTTAATTTCCTGTTCTTTGATGAGCTTATTTTTGATCAGATCCCATTTGACATCTTCTTCAAACCGGGAAAACCCTTTCTCAATATCTTCTTCAGAAAGGTTTTCACCCTTTTGGGTTTCCTTTAACCATCTCAACAAAAAGTCGCTGGGGATATCCGGATTGATCTTTTCCACCAGGTATTTTTTGATATCCCGGGCGCGTTTTTTTTCACTTTCCGGTTTAAGGTGTGCTTCGAGCTCTTCCCTGATCTTATTTCTCAGGGCCTCTTCAGATGTTACCTCTCCTTCGCCATAAATTTTATCGAAGAGCTCCTGGTTCATTTCGGCCTTAACGAATTTTTTGATTTCAAGAATTGAAATCCGGAAAAGATCTTCAATTTCTTCGGCTTTTTCTTTATCAATATCCAGCATGGAAGAAATTTCTGTGGTATTAGGAAACGCTTTCTTCAGGTCGATATCGATTTCATCTCCAACCTTGGCCCCTTCAAATTTGGTTTTCATATCTTCGTCCTTGATCACATCGAGGGAGATGTTCGCATCCGATTTGACAATGCCTCCTTCTTTTTGATTCCCATTTTCATCGCGTTCACTAACGTGAGCCGAAATTAATTCGTCTTTGTTTTCGACTGCATCGACGGGTTGAAGTTCCCCAAGGCGGCTTAGGTAATTATCGACCTGTTTGTCAATCATATCCTCAGTAATCTGGATGGTATAATAGGGAACTTTATCTTCCGGTGAAATATCTACTTCAAATTCAGGGGCCATAGCGATATCAAAGGCAAATTCAAATTCTTTGTCGTCATCCCAGTTGACAGCCTTCTGTTCATCCTGGTTGGGCAACGGTTTACCAAGTATGTTCAAATCTTCGTTTTGGATATATTCCGATAGTTTTTCACTCACCAATTTATTGATTTCATCAATTTTAATAGCCCTGCCATACATTTTTCTGATCATGCTTTCGGGTACTTTGCCCTGTCTGAAACCGTTCATTTTGGCTTTTCTCCTGTAGTCTTTTACCACCTTGTCTATGCGGTCTGTATAGTCTTCAGGCTTGATATGAATTTTTAAAACAGCATTGAGTTGGTCTTTGTTTTCTTTTACAATATCCATATTCTGACTCCTCTATTTTTTTGCATTTAAAAAAACCGCTAAAATCAATGCACCTGTTTTAGCGGTATGGATCTATAAATTTGGTGTGCGGATGGAGGGACTCGAACCCCCATGCCCGAAGGCACCAGATCCTAAGTCTGACGCGTCTACCAATTTCGCCACATCCGCATAAAAGTGGTGCAAATATAGGTAAAATTTTTATTGAACGGATAATACACTTTAAAAACAACGATGAATTGTAAAGGTTATTTTTTCAATACTTATTTCCCTGTCAATTATCATGAATAGGGTTTGCTGCAACGTAAATTTGGAAAAAATCATACTGAGATTTTGCCCGGATCAATTGATGTCTCTGAGCTCAAAATTTTTACCCAGGTATACTTTTCTCACCTGTTCATCTTCCGACAGTTCTTTCGAAGTGCCCGCTTTCATAATCGAACCTTCGAAGAGCAGGTAAGCCCGGTTGGTAATGGAGAGGGTTTCATGAACATTATGGTCGGTAATGAGAATACCGATATTTTTTTCTTTCAGCCGGGTAACGATATCCTGGATATCTTCGACGGCAATCGGGTCGACGCCGGCGAAAGGTTCGTCCAGCAGCATAAATTTTGGATTTAGGGCGAGGGCTCTGGCTATTTCCGTTCTTCTTCTTTCACCGCCGGAAAGCTGTATACCCAGGTTTTTACGAACTTTTTGCAATCCAAATTCTTTGAGCAGATTTTCAACCCGGTTTTTTTGTTCAGCCTTTGCAATGTTGGACATTTCAAGTACAGCCCGAATGTTGTCTTCTACGGTAAGTTTTCTGAAAACTGAGGCTTCCTGGGCAAGGTATCCGATACCCATTTTTGCTCTTTTGTAAACGGGTTCCCGGGTAATATCTGCGTTATCAAGGAATATTTTACCCTGGTTGGGCCTGATCAAACCCACGATCATGTAGAAGTTCGTGGTCTTTCCGGCACCGTTGGGCCCCAGCAGCCCTACAATTTCTCCCTGGCTTACATGTACCGAGACTTGTTTCACAACTGTTCTGGATTTATACTTTTTTACCAGGGCATCTGTATATAAGGTGGTTTTTTCCGACATGGATTGCTCTTTTTTATGATTTCCTTAACGTTTTAACCTGCCAGTTCTTCTTCTTTCTCTTCTTTATCCTTTTGCTTTTCAATGCGCCGGGATATGACAATGCCTATTTCATAGAGCACTACAAGCGGAAGGGTTACCAGTATCAGACTGAAGATATCCGGCGGGGTGATCACGGCAGCCATAATAAAAATGATGATGATGGCATGGCGGCGGTAGGTTTTTAAAAACTCAGGGTAAACCAGTCCTGCTTTACTGAGAAAATAGATCAATATGGGCAATTCAAATATTAATCCTGCAGCAAGCACTATGGAGGCAATGGTCCCGATATAAGATTTCAAGTGTATGGTATTGGTAACCTGGCCACTAACATGATAAGATCCCAGAAAATGCACGGATAAGGGAACGATAACAAAATAGCCAAATAAGACACCCATAAGAAAAAGAAGGGAACTAAAGAAAACTGCACCTCTGCTGTATTTCATTTCCTTTTCGTACAAGGCAGGACGAATAAAGCTCCAAAACTCCCAGAAAACATAGGGGAATGCAAGTATCAGGCCCAATACCAGAGAGATCATAATATGCATGGAAAACTGCCCTGCCATCTTAATATTGATGATTTTAAGGGGATCAGCGTTGATGCACAAATTTTGTGTGTTGAGTTTATCCGCCAGATCGCATAAAAAACGATTGGTGAAAAAATTGGGATTCTTGGGAGCCAGCAATATCACATCGAAAACAAAATCATGTAATACGAAGATAACAATGGCCACAATTACAATGGCCATAATGGAGCGAATAAGGTGCCATCTTAATTCTTCCAGGTGCTCTATGAAGCCCTGGGCGTCGGATTTAGTTTTTTTCATGAAAAAATGCTTATACGATTCCTTCCTTTAGTATATCATGCAAATGTACCATCCCTAGGTATCTGTCATGTTCAAGCACAATGAGTTGGGTTATATTATGATTTTCCATCAGATTAAACGCATTTATGGCCAATGCATTTTTACCGATGGTTTTGGGTTGAACCGTCATGATATCCTTAGCTTTCAGATTTCCTATTTGGTCATGTCTTTCAAGCATGCGCCTCAAATCGCCATCTGTTATAATGCCCTTCAGGGTGCTGTTGTCTGTTACTGCAGTGGCTCCCAGACGCTTGGACGAGATTTCCATGATGATATGTTTGATGGAGTCATTGATATGTACTTCGGGGGATTCATTTTGTTTGTAAAATTTTTCAACCGTAAGGTAGAGTTTTTTACCCAATGCGCCACCCGGATGGTATTTGGCATAGTCTTCCCTGGAAAATCCTCTGTATTGCAAAAGGCTGATAGCCAAAGCATCTCCCATGACAAGTTGCGCGCTTGTGCTGGTAGTAGGAGCCAGATTATGCGGACATGCTTCTTTGTCTATAGTGGTTTGCAAAATGTAATTTGCATGTTGTGCCAAAAAGGAACTGGTGTTGGATATCATGGCAATAATAGGCGTGTTACGGATTTTCAACAAAGGTACCAGTACTTCTATTTCCGGAGTGCTTCCACTTCTTGAAATGCATATTACAATATCGTCTTTTTGAATAATTCCCAGATCTCCGTGTATGGCATCTGCGGCATGCATAAAAATTGCCGGAGTGCCGGTTGAATTTAATGTCCCTACAATCTTCTCAGCTATATTGGCGCTTTTTCCAATTCCCGTTATTACCACCCTGCCTTTGATTTGATAAATTAATCGTACTATTTGCTCAAAATCTTCGTTGATATAATATATAAGGTTTCTGACTGCTTCCGATTCCTGAAGAATGGTTTCTTTCGCTATTTTTTGAATGTCAACTTTCATGCTTGCTTTGTTGAGGGAAAAGTGATTTTTATCAAATATTGATTAATTAGTAAGGATAAGTTTTGTTTTGTCTGAATAAATTATACTAAATTTATAAAATATAAATTTTATATAAGACGTATCATGTTTTAACACGATCATGATATTTTAGCATTTTTAGCATATTGTAACAAAACGTTGTTATTATTCGTTGCAAAATTAATTAAAAATAATGTGTAATTTTAATCATACGAGAAGATTGGAAAAATGAATGTAGGAACAGACATACCGGTAAAAGATTATCTCAAGAAGTATTTTGGTTTTGATAAGTTTAAAGGGAACCAGGAAGCCATTATCCAAAGTTTGTTAGACGGGCATGATACTTTTGTGGTTATGCCTACCGGAGGAGGTAAATCCCTTTGTTATCAGCTACCCTCCTTAATGACCAAGGATACGGCGATTGTTATTTCACCTTTGATTGCATTGATGAAGAACCAGGTAGACTCGATGAGGGGTTTCAATTCGGATGAAGGGGTAGCGCATTTTCTCAATTCCTCCCTGTCTAAAACACAGATGCAAAAAGTAAAGGAAGATGTACTGAACAAGCGCACCCAACTGCTATATGTTGCTCCGGAATCCCTTACCAAAGAGGA
>CAYYLT010000249.1:0-5076 GCA_964472385.1 uncultured Bacteroidales bacterium | reverse complement strand
TATGTTTATTCTATTGATTTTAAGTAATTTTTGTGTTTTTCAGCAGACCCTAATTAAAGAACTAATATTCTTTTATTTATATTTTTTTCATTTTTTATGAATAATACAGGCTAAGGAATCAGTTGGAATAGTGCGGTCTCATGCCTCAACCAGTTCTTGCAGCGCCTTCCGGATCTTTTGAAAAGGGAACTGCTTTCTGTAATGCGCATATTTATTCTCAATTCCATCAAAGCAAATGTTTCCAATATTGCCGATTGTTGTGGATGTCATCTTATAGTCGGGCGCATACTGGCCCTGTTTGATCTCTTCAGAGACTCTGTGATAGGCTTCTCTAAAAGGCATCCCTTCTTCCGTATATTGCTTGATCCTGTTCACGGAAAAAACCTCCCGGTAACGGCTGTCCTTCATCAAAGATTCATTAATCCGAATATGGGCCAGTGCTTTGGTGAGCGTTTGCAAACTGGCTTTCAAGATATCAATGCCCGGGAACAAACTCTGTTTGGTTAATTGAAAATCTCTTGAATATCCGGTGGTCAGGTTGGTGGTGTACATGAATATTTCATTGGGAAGAGATTTTAAGCGATTCAAGTTGGCTCTGAGCAATTCAAAAACATCCGGATTTTTTTTATGCGGCATAATGCTGGATCCGGTGGTAATATCCTCGCTTAATGAGATAAAATCAAAATTTTGGCTAGAAAAAAGGCAACAATCATTGGAAAAACGCGCAAGGGTAGCAGCTATTAAGGCCAGGGCATTGGCCATAAGAATCTCCGTTTTACCACGGGAAAGTTGTGCTCCGACAACATTAAAATGCATAGAATCAAAACCCAACAGAGAGGTTGTTATTTCACGGTCGATATTAAAAGTACTTCCATAACCTGAACCTGAACCCAATGGATTCATATTGGCTAGCTGAAAGGCAGCATAAAATTCAATGATGTCTTCTGCCAATTGCTCGGCATAAGCACTAAACCATAAACCGAAGGAAGAGGGCATCGCTATCTGGCCATGGGTATATCCTGGCATAAATGTATATTCATATTTCCTGCTCAACTCCATCAACTTGTTGAACAAGTCATCAGTTTGCTTGAGTATCTCCTCAATTTCATTCCTGATATACAGTTTGATATCAAGCAAAACCTGATCATTCCTGGATCTTGCAGTATGAAGCTTTTTGCCGATATTCCCCAATTTGCCGGTTAAGCACCATTCAACATAAGAATGAATATCTTCTGAATCTTGCGGAATATGAAACTTTTCGCCAAGGCTTTCATGATAAAGGTTGATCAATTCACTCTTCATCACTTCAAACTCCTGTGCCCGAACATAGTTACACTTTCTCAGCATGGTAAGATGCGCGATAGATCCGATGATATCCAGGGGAGCCATTTTCTCATCAAAAACCCGGTCAGTTGTTGTATGCTCAAAAACCCAGGTTTCAGTATTATTTTTTTCCGACCACAATTTCATAGCAAAGCAATATATTGGTTGATCAATTCTTTATATTGAATGGAACCTTCGTTCAACTCTCGTTTTTCAATAAATTCATCCGGCTGGTGCGATCTTTGTGATTTACCCGGACCGATCTTTACACAGTCAAATGGAACATAGGCCATATTAGATAGTGTTGCTGATCCATAAATGGTAATGTTCAACCTTTGGGCACTTTTTACCACCGTATGATCCAGGGGTATACCTGAAGCTTTTTTATCCAGGGAACGTGCTTTAAGACTACAACTCAAACTTTCCCGGAGGATCTGCAGAACCTCCTCCGGTTTATAAAATTCATTCAATCGGATATCCAGCACAAAGGTACATTCAGCGGGTGTTACATTATGCTGGGAACCTGCCTGGATCTGTGAAACCGTGACATGCACCTTGCCAAGCATAGCGGATTCTTTTTCAAATGAAATCTGCTGCAACTTTCTCAAGATTTGCAGGGCATTTAGTATAGCATTATCCGGGTTCTCCAGGGCAGCATGCATCGTTGTTCCTTTCACAGAACCATCGATAACAAGCAATCCCCTCTCCCCTGCTGCCATCTGCATATCGGTAGGCTCGCCAATTACGCCCAGTGAAATAAGGGGGAGCTCATCAAGCAAAGACCCAATGCCTTGTTCCCCTCCGGTCTCCTCTTCAGCAGTTGCCGAAAATATAAGGTTAACAGGCAATTCCTTATCATAAAAATGTAAAAAGGTATCCAGTAAACATACCAGGGACGCTCCTGCATCATTGGAGCCCAAACCATAAAGCTTATTGGCTTTTTGTAGAGGTTGATGGGGATCCAAGGTCCAGTTTGCAGATGGTTTTACCGTATCGATATGGCCATTGAGCAATATGTTGGGATGTTCCTTTTTCCAATGTTGGGGCATGGCCCAAATATTGTTGTATTTTCTATGGGTTTTTACATGCAGGTCTTGAAGATACCGCTCCAAAAAATCTGCGGCAAGCTCTTCCTCACCACTATATGAAGCAATGCGTATTAATTTTGTCAATAATTCCAGTGTGTCAATGACCCTATGTTTTTGTTTCACCGTCATGGTCAATTAATTCTGAATGTAGTGAATAAAAGTTCTTCAGGGCATTGGAATAGATTTTAATAAATCCTTTTACATCCCCGGCATCCCATCCTGTATACTTTTCTCCGTATTGATGATTGGAAGATTGGAGCAAGTCGTAAGGCGATTTGATCCCTTTAAGCGTAAAAGCATTTGGGGAAAGCTGCAAAACAACATCCCCGGTTACATACTGCTGGGTGCTTTTCAGAAAACTTTCCGCATCGCGCATAACAGGTTCCATAAACAACCCCTCGTGTAACATATTACCATACCACTGGGCTATCATCTCTTTCCATTGAAGTTGCGCTTTGGTCAGGGTGTGCTTTTCAAGCAGATGATGGCTTTTCAGTATCATCAAAGCAGCAGGTGCACGAAAAGCAATGCGTCCCTTTTCGCCGATGATGGTATCCCCGGTATGATAATCCATCCCCACCCCGTAATCATTTCCCAATGCATTCAAAAGATTAATCACCTCAACCGGATCGTCATATTTTCGCTGATCAACCCCGATACATTCTCCTGCCAGAAAATTCAGGGTAATCTCCCGGTTTTTCTCTGGCCGGGTTTGCTGATCAGCAGATTCCGGAATAGACAGATGAGAGGTAAGGGTTTCATCTCCGCCTATACTGGTTCCCCATAGTCCTTCGTTTAAGGAATATTTATGATCCTGCTTGGTCATGTTGACTCCCTTATCTTTCAGGTAGTCTATCTCTTCCTCCCGGGTAAATTGATGATCCCGGACGGGTGCCAGGATATGCAAATCAGGTGCCAGTACCGATAAAACCGAATCAAATCGGACTTGATCATTCCCTGCTCCTGTACTACCGTGGGCTACTGCTTCTGCCTTGATCTTCCGGGCATATTTTGCCACCTGATAAGCCTGAAAATAACGCTCGGAACTGACCGACAAAGGATAAGTACCATTTCTCAAAACATTTCCTGCGATAAGATAGCGAATACATCGCCGGTAGTATTCATGGGAGATATCCCATGCCTGATGGGATTTAACTCCTACTTCCCTGGCAAGAGATGCTATTCTCTCCAGCTCTCCTTTTTCAATCTTCCCCGAATAAAGAAATAAGCTGTGAACCTCATACCCATTTTCACTGAGGTATTTCGCTACAAAGCAGGTATCAAGGCCACCACTAAATGCCAGAACGATTTTCCTGTTTCTGATATGTTTTGTGTTCATAGTTTTTTCGGGGTTTATCGGGGTCAAAAATCATTGCGGTGCAAAGGCAGTTCTTCCGCTTCATGCGCATCAGGATATCAAAATTCGGACAAGATTCACATCCCTCCCAAAATAAAGGATCCTGGGTTAATTTTGAAAAAGTAACGGGTACATAGCCGAGTTCGGCGTTTATTCGCATAACCGCCGAATTGGTGGTCAAACCGAACAGCTTAGCGTGGGGGTACAATTTTCCGGACAATTCAAAGGCATGTTGCTTAATGCTTTTGGCAATACCCATACCACGATATTTTGATAATACAATGAGTCCAGAATTTGCAAGATATTTTTCATGCTCCCAGGTCTCTATATAGCAAAAACCTGCCAGCTCCTTCTGATAAAAAGCAAAGATTCCCTTTCCTGCTGTAATAACCTCATTCAAATAAGAAGCAGATCGTACGGCCAGTCCGATATCCTTGCCCGAAGCTGCCTCCTTATACATCTCATGAATTCTTTGAGAATGAATGGTATCACTTGCTTCACTGTATTTAATATAGATGTCATTTCTTTGCATAGCAAACTAGATTTATCATCAATGCATGTTGCAAAATTACAAATAATGTATAATTATACAAATGATTTTTATATTTTTTCAATATAATATTTGCTTATTTGCTAATAATCAATATTAAATAATATATAAAATTTTCACCTATGAAAAATTATGCATTATTAATATGTGTTCATCAAGTGTGGTGCACCGAAAAGCGTTCTTGTTAAGCCTTTATTATTCATCAAATTCCTTCCGGTGGCTCAATGTTTATCTTCTCCTTCAACTCGGGTATCTGGTATAGTAAAGCGTCAAGAAAATGCCTATGCGTGACACCCTCACGCAAAACAACCAGGATCGTATCATCTCCTGCAACCGTACCAACAATCTCATCAATATAAATCCGGTCGAAATATATGGCGATGGCATTGGCAAATCCACTGCTGGTTTTTACGATGGCTAAATTATGACTAAAATCAATAGAGATGAATTCATCCAGGGCAAATCTTACATCCTTTCCAGGGCTGGCATAATTTTCAGGTAACACATAAATATAAGTCTGTTGTAAATCATCGTATTGCTTGGTAGCTTTCAGATATTTCAGATCACGGGAGAGGGTCGCCTGGGTAGTATGAAATCCGCGTTGCTGAATATACCCCAACAGCTCATCTTGTGAGGTAATTCGCTTTGCCTGAATTAAATATCGAATCACCCGCAACCGTTCTATTTTTTCTTTCGAAGCATAATTATTCACAAGTATAGAATTTAGTTAATAGCTTGTCAGTCAATATGATTTAAAT
>CAYYLT010000248.1:0-5114 GCA_964472385.1 uncultured Bacteroidales bacterium | reverse complement strand
ACAGGGTCCTATTACTTTACCATTTACACCGAAGGATATAAAATTCCGCACAAAGGCAGATGGAACCAGGAGGATATGGGATACCGGAACATCAGAATGGAGCTTAATTAGGGTTGGCTGAAGAACACAAAGCCTTTAAAATCAAAAGTATTAACATATGCTTTGTTCCCTCAGTACATCATTTCAATGGGTAATATCTGGTGTTTTTTTCTATTTTTTAGTCAATGCGTTTTTTTATTTTTGATACGAATTAGTTACAAATATTATTAACCATAACAATACAGTAAAAAATGGCAAGATATATTCGATCAGAAGTCCTATCCGCGATGAAAAATGTTGGTGTCATACCGGTCTTTTATAACGCAAACATAAACACCGCTAAAAATGTGATAGCTGCTTGTGCCGACGGAGGTGCCAATGTAATTGAATTTACAAACAGGGGTGATCAGGCCCTGGAGGTTTTTAAAACCCTGTTCAAGTATTGTGCTGAACAAAGACAGGATGTAATTTTGGGGGTGGGATCCATTTTAGATGCCCCTACAGCGGCTAATTATATAGGAGCCGGTGCTGATTTCATTGTAGGTCCTACCTTGAACGAGGAAGTGGCAAGGCTATGCAATATTAGAAAAATCCCCTATAGTCCCGGATGTGGCAGCGCCACCGAAATCAGCAAGGCCCATGCACTGGGTGTTGATATTTGCAAGGTATTCCCGGGAAGCTCGGTGGGAGGACCCGCTTTCGTTAAAGCTGTAAGGGGACCCATGCCATGGACTGAAATCATGCCCACAGGCGGTGTATCCCCCAACAAGGAAAACCTTCAGGAATGGTTTGAAGCAGGCATAGTTTGCGCGGGCATGGGATCTAAGCTGATTACCAAAGAATTAATAGCATCCGGTGATTATAAGGGTATCACGAACCATGTCAAAAAGGTCATCGCGATAATCCGTGAGCTCAGAGAATAACTTCAGCAGGAATGTGCATCTGCCAAAGTGCCAGTAATTTTTTTAGCTAAATTTTCATTCATTTTCTTTAATAAAGCCGTTTTGTTACCATATAAAATTAAAAGGATCATTTGCAAGGGAATTGCCCGGTAAACTACTCCCCTCATTTACCCATTTCGAAAGCAAGGCGTATAATGCACCAACTTTTCCCGGAGGATCCGCTTGTAGGTTAAGGATTTTTCCCACAGCAGATTGCAGGCTATAGGTTTTTATTCCAGGTAAGGTATCTATAGCAGCACTATTTCCCTGAGGGGAAAAACTCCATGCCCCCGTCCGGAAAACATGATAAGTCTGCCATCAGCTTTTCAGATGGCAGTTTGATTTTAAATTAGGGTTTGTGGAAAAAGGCTTTACGACATCAGCTACAAGGCGGCAAAGCAAAGCTGTATATGAATACTGCGGGCTGAAGCCAACGAAGTAGATGACCTGCTAATGGCTGACAAAAATTATTGACAACAATAATAAAAACATTGCGAAATGTACGAACCAGCAAAAAAACCAACCATGTATTTTATCGGTGTTACTACCGGTAAATCATCCATCATGAAAGTTTTCCCGGAATGGGCAAATTATCTGCAACTGGGAGATGTCGAAATCAAAGGGTTTGACTTCAAGGTTCATGATGAACCGGAAAAATACTGCGAAGCTGTTGATTTTATAAAAAACGATCCCTTGTCCAAAGGAGCCCTTGTTACTACCCACAAGATGGATCTTCTGGCAGCATGCCGGGATCAATTCGATCAGCTTGATGAATATGCTGATCTGATGCATGAAATCAGCAGCATTTCCAAGAATAATGATAAACTGGTAGGCCATGCAAAAGACCCAATCACAAGCGGCTTGGCTTTGGAAGCCTTCATGCCTGAAAATTACTGGGCAAATACCGGGGCTGAAGCTTTTATCATAGGAGCAGGCGGTTCAGGATTGGCTTTAAGCTGGTACCTCGCCAAAAAGAAAACGGGGAAAAACAGGCCTTCCAGGATAATTGTTTCCAACCGCAGTGCCAAGCGAATCGAAGAAATGAAAAACATACATAAAAAACTCGACATGGATTTACCGGTCGAATATCATGTATCAGGCCATGATCCAAAACAAAACGATGAGATAGTCAAAAAGCTGAAACCTGGTTCATTAATCGTCAACGCAACCGGCCTGGGTAAAGATGCTGAAGGATCCCCGATAACAAATGAAATTGAATTTCCGGAAAAAGCAATTTGCTGGGATTTTAATTACAGGGGTAACCTGGTATTCCTCGATCAGGCCAGGGCAAAACAAAAGGAAAAAGATTTACAAATTGAGGATGGGTGGATATATTTCATTCATGGGTGGACAAGGGTAATGGAAGAAGTATTTCATGTCAAAATACCGGAAAGCGGACCGGTATTGGATGAATTATCCGCGATCGCGTTAAAAGTCAGAAAATAAGTGCCTAGAATGCAGAAAGCAAACCACGAATCATTAAGATATAATCAGTTATGACAAACATGGATAACATTCATTCGTTCATTACAAATTTTAACCTGGTAAATGGATTGACGAAAGACCTTAACCCGGTTCAAAGAAACCTTTCCAAAATGAAAGGCATGTATTATAATGAAAGCGCGTACCAAAAATTATTAAAGGATGGTGATCCCCTGGTTTACGAGTTTTATAACTCCAATGTACCTGAAAAGGATTCAGATTTAATATACGGAACAAGCATTGTTTATCCGGGAAAGGTTGGCAATGAATTTTTCATGCCCAAAGGGCATTTTTCATACCGTGCTTGATACGGCAGAGACTTATCTCT
The DNA here is from genome assembly GCA_964472385.1 of uncultured Bacteroidales bacterium. GTDB lineage: Bacteria > Bacteroidota > Bacteroidia > Bacteroidales > UBA12077 > JAGXLC01. The sequence goes on along the minus strand of CAYYLT010000248.1, from coordinate 2,324 downwards.
GTCTCAACGGACATGGGTACATGATGATGGAAAGCAAAGAGGGCAAAGTGGAAGTGCAGGAAATGAAGAAAGGAGCAGCGCTTTATGTGCCTCCCGGATATGCTCACAGAAGCATCAACATCAGCAACAACGAGACACTGGTTACATTTTTCGTATTCAGAGCAGATGCCGGTCATGAATATGGAAGTATCGAGGAAAAAGGATTTCGTAAGCTGGTCATTGAAGAAAATGCACAAATAAAAATCATTGATAACCCTAACTGGAAATAATATCAATGGGAAAAAAAAGTCTTAATAACTCCCCGGTCCCTGTCAAATAGTGGACATCCGGCTTTTAATAAGTTGGAGGAAGCCGAATTTTCCTTAATTTGTCCCACCCCTGGAAAACAGCCAGGTATAATTTACTGGACAGGGATGTCGTGCTAAAAGCATTGGATTACGGTAATATCAAAGGACTTACACTTGATGCTTTCGACAGGGAACCACCGGAGGATTGGAGCCTGGTCACCCATAAAAATGTACTTGCCACATCACACGTGGGCAGTTATACAATTGAAAGCATTGAAAGGGCAACATGGCAGGTCGTAAAAAACCTTACGGATAATATTCAATAATAAAGTCCGACATTTTGATCCATATTGAAAAACACGCGCTTTCAGTTTCAGCCTGCAAATCCATTAAAAAGAACGGAAAATTATTTGCATGGTGGCTCGGGCAATCAGGTTTCTTGTTCAGCGATGAAGGCTACAATATACTAATTGACCCCTACTTGTCTGATGCCCTGGCTAAAAAATACAAGGGTACCCTGCATCCCCATACCAGGTTAATGCAACCGCCAATAGGAATGGAAGAAATAACATCTATCCACGCAGTTTTATGCACCCACGCGCATTCCGATCACATGGACCCAGAATTGTTTCCGACTCTATTGGAAAATAATCCTGGTTCAAAAATAGTTATTCCTGCATCCAGTTATGATACTGCAATAAACAGAGGTGCCAAAAAAACGAACATTGTAACCATTAACCATGGAGAAAACATTGAACTGTTGCCCGGATTATCGGTCAATGCAATTGCCAGCGCCCACGAAACCCTGGAAACCAACACCTCGGGGGAACACCTGTACCTGGGATACATTCTAAACTTGAATGATTTCACCATTTATCATTCCGGGGATAATTGCCCGTATGACGGACTGATTGAAAACCTTCAACATAAAAAAATTGACCTTGCCATGTTGCCCGTCAACGGTAGGGGAAAAGGCGTGAAAGGAAATTTCAGCTTTGAAGAAGCCGTTGATATTTCATTCGAGAACAATATTCCTAATTTAATCATCCACCATTTCGGGATGTTTGGTTTTAATACAGTAACCATGAAAGCACTAAAAAAGGCTCAAAGGGATCATTCAGACAAAAATTTCAATATATTTATCCCGGAAATGGATGTGGCTTTTGTAATAGATCAAAATTAATGTTTGCCTATAACTATTGAACATATAGCACGGGTACTAACCTGCAAAACTGGCATTTGCTTACTTTTCGATACATCAGAATTTGTAACAGGCACAATCATTCCTGTGGATGGCGGGTTCAATGCTTTCGGGGGCGTTTAAAATAACCCCTATAAAAAATATTTATAAATAAAAGAATATAAGCAATTTATTCATTATGATCAAAAATTTTGTTTTGTGCATTTTACTGTATTTGATTATTTTCGAAGGTTATTCGCAAACCGATACCCTCAACGGATTATGCTGCAAATCATTAACCACTGCTGTACCTGAGGGTATTCCGGATAGCACATGGGCATTCACCGACTCTATGGACATTCTCAACATCCTTCAGGGCTCCCCTGTTCCTGAAGGAGATCTGTCTCCTTCTTTCAAAACCAAATGGGATGAGGAAAGTCTTTATATATTGGTACTTGTCAGGGATGACAGCCTGGTCAATGATTCGGGTCCCCAGCCCTGGCATGATGATGCTGTGGAACTTTTCATCGACGGCAACAACGATAAATCAACCCAATATGATGCCAACGACCACCACTATATCTTCCGATGGAAGGATGATACCCTTTATGAAAATGTGGAGGGATCATTAATCCGCAATCCGCCTGGCATCACTTTTGCCCAACATGATATCAACCTGCAAAATCGCGACAGCTTATGGGGGCCAAGATCCAAGCTAACCCCACCCAGACCCTTGCGCGGCAATCCATTGATCATACATGACATCCATCGTGGCAAACCGGAGGGGGGGTATGAGATTACCGGAGAGGACGGGCAAGTCGTCCGGGGATACTGGAAAAGGGCAAAAACCCCTTCTG
>CAYYLT010000247.1:0-5114 GCA_964472385.1 uncultured Bacteroidales bacterium | reverse complement strand
ATTACTTTACCATTTACACCGAAGGATATAAAATTCCGCACAAAGCTAGATGGAACCAGGAGGATCTGGGCTACCGGAACATCAGAATGGAGCTTCAATAAATGATTTCACCCAGATAAACAGCACTTTTAACAGTTTTTTTATACAACAATAATTTTAAACAGATGAAAAAATTTGGTTTCTTGATAGCAGGTATTTTTTTGTTTTTATCCTTGTTAAACAACCCGGATAAACTCACCGCAAAGGTTTCAAGTCAAAACGGGATTGAAATTTATCCTGAAATTTTTAATACTGAACTGCAATCCTCAGTAGAGTTGAATATACAGAAGCAGCTTCGAAACGCTTCTGTGACTTTTCAGGATCATCAGCTGACAGTGTCCACTGGCAAGGTCCTTCGCGAATGGTTATGGACCGGCACGGGATTCCAAACCGTCAGCTTTAAGAATTTAAAGTCCGGAAAGGAGTGGTGTGGGGTAGAGCCGGTTTATTCTTCCGACTGGAACCTCCCGGAAAGGATTGATAATAATACGAAAGGGAAATTGATCTCGGTGGAATGCCTCGAAACGGATGATCAAAAATTTACCAGTAACCATTTGTTATTTTCAGCCCTTGTACGTTACAACTGTGGACTTGATGTTAAATTCCTGGTTCGGGTGTATCCGGGGGCACCGGGAATATGGACTGCGCTGGAAGTAAGGGGGAATGAATCCTTTTCCCCCGAGGGGATTCCTGAGGATATTGCCACCTTCAAATATAAAGGATCAAATCAACCGGTAAAAATTGCCCGGAATGAGTTTGTCCCTGTAGATTTCTCCGTGGAGAATAAACGAAGATACTGGGGGTTTTATAACGATCCGGGCAATCGTGTCAATACGCGCGACATGGTGAAAGAAAAAATCATTGATGGGTTTCCCATATTCCAGGATGAACAAAATACCTGGGCAAGCGGACTCTCTGTTGAATCGGGTTCTGAAGGCTTGGTATTGTTGAAAGAATCGACCAAAACCGTTAATCAATACGGCCATCAAACGGGATCATTTTATTGCGGCCCAAATGGTGTGGAAGTTACCGGGTGGGGATTGAAACCGGGCGAGATCACATCGGAATTTAAACGAACCTGGCCAACATGGACCATCCTTTTTTCGGGGGATGATGATGAAATGCAGCTGGCTCTGAAACAATTCGACCGCACCCGCTATCCTGTTGATCTCGAGCGCGATATGCATATTCTGATCGATACATGGGGCAGTGACGCGCAAAACGAGGAAGAATCTAAAAAAATTGGCGGAAGGGATAATTCTGTATTCCCTGTTGTTGAACGGGAGATCAAATCTGCAGCAGACCTGGGAATCGACATTGTCCGAATTGATGACGGCTGGCAGGAAGGGTTCACATGGTGCAAAAACTGCTGGCATCCGAATCCCGAAGTTGGCTATGATCCCCACTGGGCCAAAACCAAAAAATTGTCTGAAGAGTATGATGTCAGGATAGGCTTGTGGGCCGCTGTGGATTTTATATCCCACGAAGAACTGATGAGAAATCAGGAAGAATTGAATGTAGCCACCTGGAAATTCGATTATGATAAGCTGGGAGACCATGATGCCTTTGCCAACCGGTTGGAAGGAATTCGTACGTTGATCAAAAAGACAGGGTATTCAACACAAACCTCGTGGTGTCCTGAGTATGACGACCAGCGCTATGGCTGGTATAGTGCTGTTCGGGAATGCGGTCCCATGTACTTTCAAAATATTCAGAATTACAGGCCTTTCCATATTGTTTATGTTCCTTACATCACGTTGCGCCACCACTGGATGATGTCAAAGTTTTATAATATGAACGACCTCCAGTGTCACTGGCAGAATCCTGCACGGACCAATCCGAAACTTTCTGATGCGTATTTACACAGTCAAACCTATTCGGCTTTGTCCTCCTTTATGGCTGCTCCTTCGTGTTTTATGCTTACCCAGTTTTTGAAGCCCGGGGACCGGGATGAACTCAGAGAGATCATCAGCATTTATAAGAAACACAGAAAAGCCATATTCGAGAGTTTTGTATTCCCTGTTGGTCGGGAACCTGACAACTCCTCGTGGACAGGCTTTCAAATATACAGTCCCGGGAAAGATTATGGTTACCTGATGGTTTTCAGGGAACTGCACAATAAACAAAAAGCCGGAAATTTTGATTTGAGGTTTTTGAAGCAGGATCAGACTATACTGCTGACAGATCTGGAAACGGACAAGACAAAAAGCATTAAGTTGAATGGTAATACGTTAAAAGTTGAAATCGAACAACCTCCGGGGTGTAAATTTTTGAAATATAAGATATTGAAGGAGTGAAAATTTTAAGAAGTACCATAATGCAGACTTCTTAAAAAAAATGATTTTTTATGTATGAAACATATACACTTTTTCGTGAAATTTCGATCTTCTGATATTTTATGGATAAAAAAATGCCAGTAAAGCATGAAAACACGAAATCTCACAAAAATGAAAAGTGTAGTTTTATTTTTTCTTCCTGAATATCAATAATATAAAAATTTATACGTTATGGATTTTAAAAAGTCTGTAGATATAAAAAATAAGGGAAAAATGAATAGTGATGAAAAATAGAAGATCAATTTGTACTGTTTTTGAAAGGAATATGTTAAAGCAAAACGGATTGGCTGTGATTTTTTCTCCTGTTAAAAATTAACATTTTAAAGTAAACCCATGATGAAAAGCTTTAATGCTCATAACAATTTTATTAAAATTCTGGTTAGTGTCTTTTTTGTATTTGGTTCAGAAAAAGTTTCTGCATCCAGCAAAAAAGCAAACAATCAGCCTAATATCATCTTAATTTTAGCTGATGATTTGGGGTACTCTGACTTGAGTATGAATGGAAGTGATCTATATGAAACCCCTAATATTGATAAACTGGCATCACAAAGTGTAATATTCTCACAGGCATATGCCTCCCATCCCACATGTTTGCCCTCCCGATTGGCAATCCAAACTGGGAAATATCCTTCACGATTACAAGTTGTTAATCACAGTCATAAACCTAATCTTCAAGAAGATATTACGCTTGCTGAGCGGCTGAATGCCTCAGGATACACAACCTGTCACATTGGGAAATGGCATATTGGAGATTCGAATAATGAACCAACCCAACAGGGATACGATACCTGTATTGCAACAAATGGGGCAGGAATGCCTGCAAGTTATTTTTATCCATATAAAAAGCCGAAAAAAAGTATATTTGATGTGCCTGATTTGGAGGATAGTAAAAGTGATGATTTTCTTACTGATAAATTAGGAGATAAGGCCGTTGGTTTTATTCAGCAAAACCGAAATAATCCATTTTTTATCAATCTCTGTTTTTACGCGGTGCACACCCCCATCCAGGCTAAAGAGGAGAAAATAAAAAAATACCAACAAAAAATACATGATGGCTTGTTACATACCAATCCTGAATATGCAGGATTGGTTGAACACCTTGACGATAATGTCGGGAAAATAATGAATGCCATTCAGGAAGCAGGCATAGCTGATAATACCATCGTTTTATTTTTTAGTGATAATGGTGGACTGTTAGATGTGACTTCAAACTTTCCTTTTCGCGATGGTAAAGGATCTCTGTATGAAGGAGGAACCAGGGAGCCGCTGTTTATTAAATGGCCGGGCACAACAGAGGGTGGCAGAATCTGCCACGAACCTGTAATAGGACACGATTTATACCCAACTATACTTAAAATGGCCGGTATTAATAAAAAAGTTGACGTTGACGGGATTGATATCACTCCCTTGCTAATTAATCCTGAAGGAAAAACAAAAAGAAAGGAACTGCACTGGTTGTCATTTCCAATTTCGGTGCATCATTTTGCCAATCCTAATAGAAAACCCGGAGGGGCTATAGTTATGGATGAGTGGAAATTAATTGAACTAATGGAAACACCCCAGGGATTAAAGCATCATTTTGAATTGTATAACCTGAAAGAAGACCCGGTAGAGAATAACAATATTTATAGCGACAACCCGGAAATAGCAGAGATATTAAAAGATAAAATGATGCAGTGGAGAAAAAGTGTTAATGCTCCCGAATACTCGCCTACCATGTACTCAAAATAATTTGAAGCATAGCTAATAAAAAATAAAAAAAACATAAAGACATTGAAAAATAACATACTTTGGATTTTTATCCTGGCACTTCCATTCTGGGGTTGCAAAAAGAACATTGATCATGTTGAGATAACCAGCCCGGATAATTTGTACACTTTTGACCTCGATGTAAAAGATGATTTTGCATACTCCATTAACTGGAATGACATACCAATTATAGAAAAGTCGGCTTTAGGTTTTAAACTTTCGGATGGTACACTACTGCCCGATGGTGTTGAGATAATAAATACAGAACGAATTTCCAATAATACGAAATGGCAACCGGTTTACGGGGAACGAAAGGAGTACACCGACCATTACAGCGAGATTATCGTTCACCTAAAAAGTGCCGGTTGGCAGGGAGAATTTGCACTCAGGGTACGTGCATACAACGAAGGTGTGGCTTTCAGGTATGAATTCAACAGTGAGGGAGATTTGCAAATTGATGGGGAACTCACAGAATTTACTTATCCGGGTGATGCAAGTGTATGGGCAACTTCTAATGCCCAAGGAGAAATACATAAACACAAATTATCTGAGCTTTCCTCCATTGCAGAACGACCATTGCTCGCTGAACTTACCGATTCGGTTTTTACGGCAATTGGCGAAGCTGCTTTGGTTGATTTTGCCCGCATGAAATTTCAAAAGCACCAGTCGAAATCCAACACATTAGTAGCCACCCTTGAAAAAGGAAAAGAAGATGAATACCCTGTTTCTATTGCTGCAGATGGTTTTAATACCCCCTGGCGATACGTGATGGCGGGTAAAAATGCAGCACAGATTTTACAAAATAATTTCTTGTTGTTGAACCTGAGTGAAGCAAATAAAGTCACTGATACTTCCTTTATAAAACCCGGGAAAGTGATACGCGAAGTTACCTTAACCACACAGGGAGGAATTGCGTGTGTAGATTTTGCAGTAAAACACAACTTGCAATTTATCGAATTCGATGCCGGTTGGTATGGAAATGAGTACGAT
>CAYYLT010000246.1:0-5136 GCA_964472385.1 uncultured Bacteroidales bacterium | reverse complement strand
CCTGTTTCGAATAAGTGTTTTAGCATGCATTTAATTATTAATAGTTCATTGTTTGAGGAATAGCTATACTTTCATGGGTACTGAATACGGGTTAATTATATTTTAAGGGAATTGCCTTCCTTTTCTTATGAAGAAATTCGGCTGCAACTTATCCAAAATATTATTCTCTGCCAAATGAATTCTATTTATATTGAACATTGTATTTCTATTGAATTGATCAGTAGGATATTGTGTTGTTCCAATCATTGTATAAATTTCGAGGGGGTTAATTATGGTTTGCTGGAATTATCAATGCATCGGATATTCGGCTTTTTATCGTTCTGTTTTTTCCCTGTTGCGAACGCTTTGAAGTAGGCGACTACGTCGTCAGCTTTCGATGCCTTGCATCTGCCCAAAACTTGACGCATGAATAATACAGGTTAAAAATCATCTTGGGAGAAATAAATACGCATAAAATTTTTTAATTGCTGGTGATTATTGTATTTTTAGTTTGAAAAATTTCAGTCTTACAACCCTTAAATCTTTTTTTTATGAAAAAGTACAGATGCAGAGTATGCGGACACGTTTATGACCCCAAAGAGGGAGATCCCAAGGGCAATATAGAGCCCGGAACCGTATTTGAGGATATTCCGGATGACTGGAAATGTCCTGTTTGCGGTGTAGGTAAAGGTGAATATGAACCTATTGATTAGCATTTTGGAGGATATTGGTGAGAGAGACAAGCCGGATCGTTTTTTCCCGGCTTGTTTTATAACTGTATGGATTTTCTGGTTTTAATGAACCATATGCCAGCAACTGTGGCCAGGATGAAGAAAATTATTGAAGCCAGCACCAACGCATTGGATAATGTAAAATGATCGGTATACCAACCCAAAAAGGGTCCGAGGATAGAGAAAAATATTCGAATCATAAAATTTCTTACAGAGAGGATAGTTGCCCGATTACTGGATTCGGAGAGGCGGTTTATATAATCTTTCAGCACAGGCGTCGCCAATCCACGTACCAGATAAAACAGGAACAATACTGCTATTCCCCATATGATATGGATCTGCCCAAGAATAAAGTAGAGCAAAGGCAGCAACAAGGTAATAAGGACGATCATTTTTATCTGCCCCAGCTTGTATTCTATTTTATAAGCAATATAGGAAGTAATGGCAACCGAGAGGTTGAGTAGTGTCCAGAATAATCCGAATAAGGACAATGGCAGATCAACGTATCTGAAATAGGGTTGGACAAACCAGGCCATGGTCAGGGTAGATGCCCCTGTTACTGCTGAATAAATAATATTCCATTTCAAATGGGAATGCTCATAAAGTGCATATCTTACAATGGAAAGAATATCTTTAAAAGACATTTTGTTGATTTTTGCCTGTCGAACCGGTTCAATCAATAATAGTGCTGCAGGTATGCCCATAAAAGACACCGCTGTCTGGGCGTAGAAAGGTGTCCGCAGGCTAATTTCTGCAAGTAAACCGCCTAATATGCCTGCAACCGCTTCAGCGAGATTTCCTGCAGAAACCATTCTTCCCTCAAATTTAAGGTATCTGTTTTTTTGGCCCGAAGCTTTTAATGTATCATAAAGCATGGCTGAATCTGCACCTGAAATCAGACTTTGACCTGTTCCCATGATTATTTCGGCAATTAAGAACCCCCAAAAATCATAGGAAATACTATACACAGCAAATCCAAAGAACCCCAAAATGGTGCCCATGATCAGGGTCGTTTTTCTGCCCATTACATCTGCCAGATAGCCTGAAGGGATTTCCAGTAAAACAATGGTGACTGAATATATTGCTTGAAGTGTTAATATATCCTGCATTTCCAGACCATTCTCCTGAAAAAACAGGACAATAATAGGCATAAATAGCATAAACCATTTGGCGATCTTTATCACATATAGTTTAACTATATTTGATTTCAGGCTTTGCTCCATAATGGTATCAGATCATGCGCAAATGTAATGGAACAAATCAGGAATATGAAGGTTTTTGATAAGACGGAAAAATAAACATCTATGCAGTCATGGCTTTGTCCAGGGGGGTAAGCTTTAGTTCTTAGCCTGTCAGATGGCTTGATAGGACTCAATATGTTGAAAACCTTTGAGAAAATCTTTGACATGCATTTGCTTTTTTCCGGCTTGCTGGATCTGTTCCGGATATATAAAACCGTCTTTAGCGGCAATTTTTATGAAGGTCTTGTTATCAGACCTTATGGTTCCACAAGTATCTGCGTGATCAATGCTTTCCGCAGTTGCCCGGAATATCCTCAGGGAAAGATTTTGAGCATTGCTTAAATAGCTAAAAGCAGCCGGATATGGACTGAGTCCCCTGATCAAACGATCTATTTCAAAGACGGATTTTTTCCAGTTGATCCGGCAATTTTCTTTGAAGATCTTTGGTGCCTTCTTCAATGATTGTTTATTATGGATAAGATTCTCCTGAGGTATAACAGGATAATCTTTTTTCCTAATCCCATCAACAGTATCTTTTACGAGTTTTGCTCCATGTATCATAAGCTTATCATGGAGAGAACCGGCGGTTTCATTCTCAGCAACAGGGACCTCTTTTTGCTGGATGATCTTACCTGTATCCATTTTTTCATCAAGGAAAAAGGTGGTAACACCTGTTTTTTGCTCTCCGTTGATGATCACATGATTGATTGGTGCTGCTCCACGATAATTCGGTAGAAGTGAAGCATGTAGATTAAAAGTGCCAAATTCGGGTATGGTAAATACGCTTGCAGGTAAAATTTTAAAGGCCACTACCACCTGAAGTGCGGGGTGTAAATCTTTCAATGCCTGGATAAAGTTATCGTCCGTGAGCTTTTCAGGTTGAAGAATGGGAAGATTACGGACGCTTGCATAGGTTTTTACCGCTGATTCAGTAAGTTTTCGACCTCGACCCGAGGGTTTGTCCGGATTGGTTACCACACCTGCTACATGATAGTTATCCTCCACAAGCAATTTGAGGCTTTCAACTGCAAATTCAGGTGTTCCCATGAAGATAATCCGAAAATCTTTTTTTGCTATCATTAAACCATGGTCAAGATTTTTACCAACAACGAGGGAGTTGGACTTTATAGACAAACACTACTTAGATTCTGGTTTGTTCCGTTTATGGTATGGCTTATCATTGTCTGATTCAGAAAGGGGTATGGACTCTTTTCTGCTGTGCTTATGGGTTTCCTTGCGGAAATTGTCTTCCAGTTCACCGGGATCTACCAGCTCCAGGGTGTGGCCCATTTTATTTTTTTTGGTTTCCAGATAAAAACGATTGTGTTCGTTGGGTTTGACTTCGAGGGGTATGTTTTCAATGATCTCCAAGCCGTAGCCTTCTAAACCTTTGCGTTTAACGGGATTGTTGGTTAATAGCCTGATCTTCCCAAGGCCTAGTTCTCTGAGTATATTGGCTCCAACACCATAGTCCCTTTCATCTTCCTGAAAACCCAGATCTAGATTTGCTTCAACGGTATCTTTACCCTGTTCCTGCAATTTATATGCTTTAATTTTATTGAACAGTCCAATACCCCGGCCTTCCTGATTCATATAAACCAATACCCCTTGTCCTTCCTTTTCGATCATTTGTAAGGCTTTGTGAAGCTGTGAACCACAGTCACATCTTTTAGATCCGAAGATATCTCCTGTAATGCAAGAAGAGTGAACCCTTACCAAAACTGGATCTTCACTGGTCCATTTCCCTTTAACAAGTGCAATATGTTCTATGCCATTTGATTTTTGTTTGAAAGGTATCAGTTCAAAATCACCATACGCTGTGGGTAATTTTACTCTCACCCCTTTGAGGATAAGCGATTCCTGCTGCAACCGATAGGCGATTAGATCTTCTATGGTAATGATTTTCAGATCGAATCGTTTAGCTATTTCAATGAGTTCAGGAAGGCGGGCCATTGAGCCATCATCATTCATGATTTCTACTAATGCACCTCCTGGCTTTAATCCTGCTAAACTTGTTAAATCTACCACAGCTTCCGTATGTCCGGCCCTTCTTAATACACCTTTTTCTTTGGCTTTTAATGGAAAAACATGCCCGGGCCTGCCCAGATCGGATGGTTTGGTACTGGGATCCACAAGGGAATTAATGGTTTTGGAGCGATCTGAGGCCGATATGCCAGTGGTCGTATGATGTCCGATCAAATCTACAGATACTGTAAAAGGGGTTTCGTGCAATGACGTATTTTTGCCAACCATCAATTCAAGCTCCAGTTCATTGCATCTGTATTCGGGCAAAGGTGCACATACCAGTCCCCTTCCATATTTGGTCATGAAGTTTACTGCTTCCGGTGTGATCTTTTCAGCTGAAATAATGAAATCTCCTTCATTCTCCCGCGACTCATCATCAACAACAATAACCAACTTGCCTTCCCTTATATCCTTTATAGCTTCTTCTATACTATTGAGCCGGTGTTTTAATGTATTCTGATTTTTGCGCATAACCTGTTAGCTCTTCGTGATCGTTTTTACTGCAAAAGTAGATAAACTGACATAATTAGCCTAATGATTGTTCATGAAAATCGGCAGGTTCTTTCTCCCGGGATTGTCCGTTTTTTCTTAAACCTAATGATAGCAATTTCTTAATAGGTTTGATATAGGTGTCTACGTCGAGAATAACGGAATCATTGGTCGCTTTATAGGTTAAAAAGATGCCCATCGGCAAAAAAACGAAAGAAGAAAGCCACATCCCCACAAAGGCAGGTAATACCCCTTTTTCTACGAAATTTTCGCCTGATATGGATATAATATAGTATATGATAAAAAACATGACAGAAATGACCAGGGGTGCACCGAGTCCTCCTTTACGGATGATAGACCCCAGGGGAGCTCCTATGAAGAAAAAAATAATACATGCAAAAGATAAAGTTAATTTTTTATGCCAGTATATCTGATGTTTGTAAATGTTTTTTTGCATTTGTTCAAAAATTCTTTTGGAATTGGTAATCTCCTGGTTGTTTCTTCTGGCCTTATCCGCAGCGCTGCTTATGATGGCCATCTTGTCCTTTCGGTTCAGGCTATCCATAAAACGATCCACCTTAAAGGATTTTCCTTCGAAACGCTTTTGGTTATGGTTATCCTCAATGTCGGTTTTTTCACCGTAATATTTATGATACGGTATATTTAGTTGA
>CAYYLT010000245.1:0-5158 GCA_964472385.1 uncultured Bacteroidales bacterium | reverse complement strand
GGTCTTTTTTGGGTTTTCCCGACGACGTAGTCGCCTACTTCGAGGCTTTCGCAACGCAGCAGATGCCTATAAATTGACGCACTCGCAAAAAATGCATAAAATTAAATCATTTGAATAAAACAAAAAAAGCACAAATATGCATAGCCTTATAAAAGTTTATTCATTTTTTGTGAATAATACTGGTTACAGCATAACGTAAAAATTAGACCTCATTCGTATTGAAGGGGTTTTGTTTCCCCTTTGAGCACACGTAAACCATTCTCAGCAAGGGCATGCATTTCGTCCTCGCCAGGATATATAGCTACAGGAGCAATGAAGTGAACCTTGCTTCTAATATAATCTACTACCAGCGGATTATGGGCTATGCCTCCGGTAAGAATAATTGCATCTACCTGTCCTTCCAGAACAGCGCTCATGGAACCTATCTCTTTGGCCACCTGATAGCACAGGGCCTCCTGGATAAATTTTGCTTTTTCATCCCCTGCCCTTACCATGAGTTCAACTTCATAGGCATCATTGGTATTCAGATATGCGATCAGTCCGCCTTTTCCTTTGATCATATTATCCATCTCATCAAATGAGTATTGCTCACTGAAGCACATCTTGATAAGCTGTCCTACTGGCAAACTACCGCTTCTTTCAGGTGAGAAAGGACCGTCTCCATCCAGTGCATTATTCACATCAATGACTCTGCCTTTTCTATGAGCGCCTACTGATATACCTCCACCAAGATGGGCAACAATCAGGTTAAGATCTTCATAGTACCGGTCGATGGTTTTGGCATGAGAACGGGCAATGGCTTTGTGGTTCAGCGCATGAAATATAGATATTCTTTCAAATTCAGGATGTCCTGCGATACGGGCTACATCGTCCATTTCATCCACCACCACCGGATCGGCAATAAAAGCACGGGCGCGGGGTAAAGTAGCAGCTATATCATAAGCAATAAGGCCGCCAAGATTGCTTGCATGTTCCCCCAGTCTTCCTTCTTTTAAATCCTTGAGCATAGCATCATTAATCTCATATGTGCCGGATTTTACCGGTCTAATCAACCCCCCTCTGCCTACCACAGCTGAAATATCTTCAATCTGAAGATGCGTATCTTCCAGTTCTTTTATAACCAAATCTTTACGATATTCATACTGATCGCCAATGCGTTTATATTTACCAAGTGCATCGATCGAATGATAGAGGGATTTGAGAAAAACAGATTTTAGATTTCTGAATAGTGCGATCTTGGTTGAAGTAGATCCGGGGTTTATAGTAAGAATGAGGTATCTCTTCATAATTTCACCCATAATGTTCGTAATAAACCTTACCCTGTATTATTCATAAACAATGAAAAAACTTTTGTAAACAAGTGAATATTAGTGCTTTAATTATCATACTCAAAAATTTTTATTTTTCTACATTGTTTCCGAACGCGCCAACTTTTAGGCATCTGCTACGTTGCGAAAGCCTCGAAGTAGGGTACTAGGTCGCCGGCTTTTGACGCATGAATAATACAGGCTATAAAGTTCAGATTCAAGGCGTGTGAAAAATCTAACCCGCAGAATACTTGTGTATTTGATTACTTAGCGAAGCGATCTCATGAGCCTTGCGTATAATTTAGATTTTGAGCAACAACGAAGAAGTTGGACTTTATAGACAAACACTACATAGCAGCAGCAAGGGCAATAGACATCAATTTGCTCCGTTCGGTATCGGCACGTGACGTTAGAACAATCGGGGATTTAGCACCCATAATAACAGCAGCAGAGGTACAACCTCCCAAAAACATCAGGGTTTTGTATAACACATTACCACTATTGAGTTCAGGGGTCATCAGTATATCAGCATCCCCTGCCACAGCGCTCTTTATTCCTTTTTGCCCGGCAGCATATTTCGAAACAGCATTGTCAATGGCAAAAGGACCATCAATAATACATCTTTTTATTTGGCCCCGCTCATTCATCTTTGAAAGCATGGCAGCATGCGCTGTTGCTTCGATTCTGGGATTAACTACCTCTAAAGGACCGATAATGGCCACTTTGGGTTCGCTATTGCCAAGTTCGTGAAAAATCTCAACCGCATTGTTCACCATATCTACCTTTTCCTGAAATTCGGGAGCAATATTCATAGCTGCATCGGTAACGCCAAATAATTTATGGTAGTGTGGTGACTCAATTAATGCAAAATGACTCAGGGTAACACCTTTTCTCAGTCCATGTTCCTTATCAAGCACGGCTTTTAATAAGATGGCTGTACTTACCTGACCTTTCATCAATATATTCGCATCATCTGATCTTATAAGGTCTACAGCATACCAGGCAGACTTGCTCGGATCTTGGAGGGGGAAAATTTTTATTCTTTTCAGATTCAGATTGATGTGGCGGGCTATGTTTTCAATTTGTTTTTGGTCACCGATTAATATGGGTGAAATAATATCATTGTCAAATGCCTCTTTTACTGCTTCCAGTACCTCTTTATTTTCGGCAGCAACGACGGCCAGTTTTTTGGTTTTTTTCCGCTTTGCCAGGGCGATCAATTCCTCCAGTTTACTCAGCATACCGGTAATATGATAAACTTATGAATGATTTCTTTCTATAACCTCCCGGGTATCTTTGGCAATAACAAGTTCCTCGTTGGTAGGAACTATAAGCGCAGTAACATTGGAATCATCTGCGGTGATCACCAGTTCTTTCCCTTTGATGCGTTCGTTTTTTCCAGGATCAAATCGTATACCCAGATATTCCATGCCGGTAAGCACGCCGGCACGGGTTTCATAATCATTTTCTCCCACACCGCCGGTCATTACAATAATATCCAATCCGTTCATAGCAGCTGCATACCCACCAATATATTTCTTTATCCGGTAATCATACATCTTCAAACCCAGTTCAGCTCTTCTATTACCAGCAGCCACTGCTTCGCGGATTTCTCTCATATCCGGAGAAACACCTGTTACGCCAAGCATTCCGCTTTCCTTGTTGATCATATGATTGGCTTGTTCAACATCGAGATGTTCTTTATCCATAATATGAAACACAGCACCCAGATCCAAATCTCCGGTTCGGGTCCCCATGATCAAACCTTCAACCGGTGTCAGTCCCATGGAAGTATCGATCGACGTGCCACCATCTATAGCTGCTATAGAAGCCCCATTGCCAAGATGGCAGGTAACAATCTTTTTGTCTTCTTTACGGACATTTAAAATTTCACAAGCTCTGTCCAATACATATCGGTGGCTGGTACCATGAAAACCGTATCTTCTAACCCCATGCTTTTCATACATCTCATAGGGTAATCCATACATATAAGCATAGTCAGGCATGGTTTGATGAAACGCAGTATCAAAAACCGCCACCTGGGGAACATTGGGTAAAAGCTTTTCGATGGCATAAATCCCTTTCAAATTATTTGGATTGTGCAGGGGAGCCAGATGGCTTAACGATTCAATGGCCTTCATAACCTCCCGATCAACCAGCACACTATCGCTAAACTGCTCTCCACCATGAACAACCCGGTGACCTACGGCTTTAATCTCTTCATATTGTTTTAATGGCCCGTATTGGTCGCTTACAAGTAACTTTACGATATGCTCAATACCCCTGGTATGATCAGGAACATCATAGTCCAATTTAATTTTATCCCCATTCAATTCCAGATTAACAAATGCCTCCTGTAATCCTATCTTTTCAACATTTCCCTTACTGAGAACTTCAGAAGTTTCCATATTGAATAACTGGAACTTAATAGATGAGCTTCCACAGTTGAGGACCAATACTTTCATAAACTTATTTTTCTATATTTTTATGTTTGACATTGCCTTTACTAACTGGCAGATTAGAGGTTATGGCTATCATATCCACTATATCATTCATGGAGCAACCTCTTGAAAGGTCATTGATAGGTGCGGCCAGACCTTGTAAGATGGGACCGGTAGCAACGGCATGAGCCAGCCGCTGAACAAGCTTATATCCGATGTTACCTGCTTCAAGCGAAGGAAAAATAAGCACATTGGCTTTTCCTGCAATTTCACTTCCCGGAGCTTTTCTTTTCCCGATATGATCAATAAGTGCTGCATCAACTTGCATTTCACCATCAATCTGTAAATCTGGCTTTTTCTTCTTAGCCATATTCGTTGCATTTACTACTTTATCAATCATCTCATGCTGAGCGCTTCCATGGGTAGAAAAACTTAACATGGCTATGCGGGGTTCAATACCGGAGATGATCCTGGTTGTTTCGGCAGTTGTAAGTGCAATTTCTGCCAGCTGCTCTTCCGTGGGATTGGGATTAACAGCTCCATCAGCAAAAACCAGTAAGCCATTCTCACCAAATTGTTTATCTTGCAGGGTCATAAAGAAAGCACCTGAAACGACACTTACTTCAGGCCTGGTTTTTACAATCTGAAAAGCCGGCCTCAATACATCCCCGGTGGAATTCTCAGCCCCTGCAACCTCTCCATCCGCATCTCCGTTTTTGATGATCAGAGAAGATAGATAAAGCGGATCTTCCACCAACTCTTCAGCTTCTTCCTTTGTAAGGCCTTTATTTTTCCTCAACTCCATCAGCAAATCAACATAAAGCTGCTTTTTATCATGATGCTTTGGGTTAATGATATTAGCCTTTTCGATGTTTTCAAGACCATGCTCAGCAGCAGCTTTTCTAATGGCTTCCGGATGTGCCAGTAAGATGATGTTTGCTATACCTTCCTTTAAAACCTGATCAGCAGCATTAATCGTTCGTGCTTCCGTTGATTCCGGTAGGATAATCGTTTTGTTCAACTTTTGTGCTCTTTTCCGTACTTCTTCTAAAAGATTCATTATTAATTAATTGTTTATATTTTGTGTTTATTTTGTGTAAAATTAATCAAAATTGAATACTTTACAGAATTTCATTTATGAAATATATCAATTTGCCATGTGTTTCACAACAACTGCATTTTATTCAAAGGAACATGAACCTGCATGATTCACAGGTTAAGTGTAATGGATAGAAACGGGGAGCATTATGAATGATTGGCATTCCAGATAGCCCAGGATTTTTCAGCTTGTAATCTCAGCATGTTCAGTCCATTTTCGGTCATTGCATTTCGTTTTTTCCCTTCCTGAAGAAATGCAGTTTCTGAAGGATTGTAAATAAGGTCAAAAAGCAAATGAGCGGAGTTAATGCC
>CAYYLT010000244.1:2743-5163 GCA_964472385.1 uncultured Bacteroidales bacterium | reverse complement strand
CCAAAAATTGGCGCACCCGGAAAAAATGAATAACCATGAAAATTTTTGAATACAATAAATAAATCGCTAATATTCTTTTGTTTATAAATGTTTTTCCATTTTTTATGAATAGGTTACAAGTTTCGGGCTCACGGCTTGTTTTTCCCGGGTGATGACCAAAACAAGATTATTGCCTATGGTATGAACCTCACTGAAAGGTTAACACTCTTTTATTCATCTTATCCTCTTTAATGCTTATGATAACTGTATCAGGGGGCAGTAGAGGCTCGATTTTTTCAGGCCATTCTATAAAGCAATAGTGGTTTGAACTGAAATATTCCTCTAATCCGATATCTAGTGCTTCATCTATAGCATTGATCCGGTAAAAATCCATGTGATATATGGTTTGGCCCCGGCTATTGCTGTATTCGTTAATCAGGGGGAAAGTAGGACTGCTAACCACATCAGTCACATGCAACGCACGGCAGATTGCTTTAATGAAAGTTGTTTTACCTGATCCTAGATCTCCAAAGAACGCAAATATTCTTTTATCCTTGTATTTGTCCAGGAATTTTCCGGCAGCATCAGGTAAACTTTCCAGGTTATTGATGTATAAGCTGGGCATGATCCGGTTAAGTTCTGGGTTTTAATTCGACAAACGGAATCAGCATCTCCTCCAGAGAAATTCCCCCATGTTGAAAGGTATTTTTATAATAATTTACATAATAATTGTAATTGTTTGGATATACCAAATAATCCTGACTTTTGCAGAATATATATTTTGTGGAAATGTGTGTTTTGGGAAGATGGGCTGCTTCGGGATCTTCAATTCCAAAAACCTCTGAGGGATTGTAAGAAAGATTTTTTCCGTTTTTGTAGCGCAAATTTGCAGAGGTTTTACGATCACCGATAACTTTTTTGGGATGTTGAACCTGAATACTCCCATGGTCTGTGGTAATGATGATATGCATATCTTTATCTGCCAATTCTTTCAAAAGTGAATAAATCTTGGAATGGCTGAACCATGAGATGGTAAGCGATCTAAATGCCGGCTCATCATTGGCAAGTTCACGCAGCATTTCAATTTCTGTTCGGGCATGCGATAACATATCTATATAATTAACAATCAAAACAGAAAGGGGATAATTCTGCAGATTGGAACTGTTTTGCAATAATTTGGCCCCTTGTTTGGCATATCCTAACTTTTCATAGAAAAATTTCATATTTAAACCCAGCCGGTCGATATGTTTTTTCAGCAGATCTTGTTCCATGAGGTTTTTACCCCCTTCTTCTTCATCATCCAGCCATAATTTGGGATACATATCGGATATTTCGAGTGGCATTAATCCGGCAAAAAATGCATTTCTCGCATACTGGGTTGCAGTTGGCAATATACTGAAGTACATTTCTTCCCGTTCTATAGCGTAATATTCTCTGATCATGGGACTTATTTTTTTCCAATGATCATAGCGCAAATTATCTATCAGTATCAGGCAAACTTTCTTGCCCTGTTTAATCAGCGGGAATACTTTATTTTTTAGAATTGTGTGGGAAAGGGGAGGTTTTTGGTCATCTTCGGTAAACCATTGGAAATAGTTTTTTTCTATAAATTTTGAAAATTCTTTATTGGCTTCTGTTTTCTGCATTTTGAGCACTTCATGCATCCCCTCCTCACTTTGACCCTCCAGTTCAAGTTCCCAATAAACAATTTGCGCATAGATGTTGATCCAATCTTTATATGTACGGGCCTGACTGATCATCTGGCTGATTTCCTGAAAATTGGATTGATAATTGGCAATGGTTTTTTCGGAAACCAGCTTTTTGGTTTCAACATGTTTTTTGATGGAAAGCAGGATTTGATTTGGATTGACAGGTTTGATCAGATAGTCATCTATTTTCGCACCGATGGCTTCTTCCATGATGTCTTCTTCTTCACTTTTCGTGACCATGATGACCGGAGAGGCCGGCGCATGGGCCTTTATTTGGGAGAGTGCTTCCAATCCATTGACGCCTGGCATATGTTCATCCAACAAGATGATATCAAACTGGTTAACCTTTACCCGTTCAATAGCATCATCGGCATTGTTTTCTGTGATTACCTGATATCCTTTTTCTTCCAGGAAAAAAATCTGAGGTTTGAGTAAGTCTATTTCATCATCAATCCATAATATCGTAACTTTTTTCATCCGTATATGTATTTGTCATTAGGCGGGAAAGCTTATCATCAAACATTGCCCCTATTTTCAAAATGAGGCAACACAACTGATAATCCCACGCTTATGAAGCGTTGTTTGCTTTTTTATCCTTTTGCTCTGATTGCTGATTGACTTCAATTTTAAAGAAGTTAATATATTCAATTATTGATTTCATTTCAAGCATAGTCAGATAATTTTTTAAAGATATGTAAAAATATCTGTATTCCTTTGAGCTGAATTCCGGGA
>CAYYLT010000244.1:0-2733 GCA_964472385.1 uncultured Bacteroidales bacterium | reverse complement strand
AAATCATGGTATTTTTTGGCCGTTGTATAATCTTTGAATTTTTTAACCGTAATGATGGAGTAAAACTCATTAAACTGGTCGCTGGTAGTGGTATAATCTTTTTGCAGGAAATAATCCAGATTAAAATTGATCAATTCGAATTTTAGCCTGCCAATATCAATTCTTTTGGGATTGGCAATGATGACAAAGTAGTAGGGAACATCCGCTTCGAATTGGTAACGCATAAGGCTTCTTATCCGGCTGGGCTTTGATTCTTGGTCAATTTCCTGCTCAGGATTTTGTGATAAAGCATCCTGATTTTCGTTTCCGGGTTTGTTTTGCACAAATCTTTGATTGATTTGTTGCAGTTCGGTTTTTTTAAGGTATGCCAAGATGTCATTTGCCTGAAGTCCGATTTCTGTGTCGGAGTAACTTTGGGCAATTTCCTGAAGGTTATCACGAAAAGATATAATATCCTGTGTACGGCCAATGATTAGGGTTTCGAGGTATCTGAATCTTGAACGATATTGTTTGTTTTTGAACTTTTCTAAAGCTTTTTGACAGTTATTTAGTACCTTGTTATAATTTTTATTGTGATAGGCCTCGAGGGTTTGGGCATAAAGTTTTTCTGCCTGATTTTTTTGTTGTTCCAGTTCCCTGAAATAATCAGGATTGGTGATAATTTTGGCATGATTGCTTTTGGGGAATTCGCTCAGGATTTTATTCTTGTATCTTTCTGATTGTTCCGTGTTGCCGCTATTTCTGAATATTTTATACAAAAAATAATACGCTGAGCGTTTAAAGGGGTTTTCCGGATATTTTTCATTGAGTTTTTGAAAGCTCTCAACGGTTTTTTCAGGATTATTCAGATCATTCATGTAGGTTTTACCCAGGTTGAAGTAGGCTTCCTGCAGTTTTTTGTGGGAAGCTTCCATGGCAGAATCGGTTAATGGCAGGTTTTGGGTATAGTATTCCCGGTCTGACTGGCTGTATTCAGATTGATTTTCATCCGTGTTGTCGTCTTGCTGTTGATTGGCAAAATTTCCGAAGCTGGCTCCACTTTTACTGCTGATACGCCAGTTGTCCTTAAGCTCCCGTTTGCCCCAACGCCGCTGGAATTCCGTTTCACCCCTTTTTAAAGCGGTGGGACTGTAGAAATACCATTTACCGTTACGATTTGATGATTGAAAATTCCGGTTTGGTAAGTTCTGCCGGGATGCTTGCGTGAGCCTGTTTTGCTGCTCTTCTTTTTTCCGTTTTTCCATCAGCCGGGTGATGAATTGCTTCCTTTTTTCAGGCTCCATTCTGGCTATCCGCTGCAAACTATCTTCTCGTTCTATGATATTGAGATTATTTACCAGTTCTGTGAGGTTTTGGGTTGTGAAGTATAAATCGGTGTAACCCGGGTAGCTGGTTTCCAGCGAAGATACTGCACTGTCGTAATAAGCCTGGGCATTTCCGTATTTTTTCTGCTGGAAGTAAATATCGGCCATGGCCAGATAGGACAGCCCTTTTTGATTCTCATTTTCTTTATTCGAAGCAACCGATTGCTTATAAAAATCGACGGCTTGGGTAAGATTGCGTTCATTAGAGGCTATCTTACCCAGTGCATAGTAGATTTGATCAAGGTATTGCTCATTTTTGTTGTTGCCCACCATCTTTTTCAAATCATGCTTTACTTTTTCTCCACCCCGGTCCGCTTCATTATATAATTGGGCCAGTTTTAACATGGCATTGAATTCCATTTTATAATCGGGGTTCATATTGATGACTGTTTCAAATTGATGAAATGCTTTGTCATGGTTTTTTGTGGCTTCGTAAAGCTGGGCCAGGATAAAGCGGTATTTGACTTTTCTTTCCTTTACCCCCGCATGAAGGATACTTTGTTTTAACCGGTCGATAGCCTCCTGATATTGATCCTGCTTGATGAAATGATCGGCAGCGGTTATCAGAAAGTCACCTTTCAGGCTTGATGGAAGATCTTGATCTTCCGAAAGCGCACTGAGTATTTTTCCCGACGCGTTGAATCGGTTTAATTCAATATAACAACGGGCAAGCCATATTTTCGCTTTGTAGCGGATGATATCATCCTTGAATTCGCGGGTGGAGTATTCCATGAATTTTGAGGCTATATCGTACTGCATTTGCCAAAAATAGGCTTTGCCCATCAGCAAATAAGCATCATCTGCATACTTGTTGTATTCCGACTTGTTGTAAAAGGCCTTTTCTTCTTTGGTCAGTTTCCTTTTATTTTTGAGCTCTTCGGGTTTGGAACTGATGGAATGCAGACGGATCAGCTTGGAGCATTTTTCAATGGTCCGCTCCATCTGGGGTTGAATTTGTTGGGAAAGCTCTTCATTACCATATATGAATATGGGGAGTATCCGTGTGAAATCGTACTGGTATGCTTCTGTATATTTACGGATACCCTTGTTAAAACTTTCCTGACCGTTGAAATGGATGTTGTAGTAGGCAGTCAGGTTATGATAAAAGCGGTTTACCTGTGTGTTTTTTTCCGTTCCACACCGGTAAGAAAACAAAACCACCCACCCCAGAAGAATATATAGAATATAGCGTTTTGACACAGATATTTTCAAATTAAACGGGTTTTACCAAATCTAACTGAAATTTGCCTTTTATAGTATACAAATGTCATCTAAATCCATAAAATTGCATGATAGATTTAACCTGTATGATCAATTTAACCTGTATGATCAATTTAACCTGTATGATCAATTTAACCTGTATGATCAA
>CAYYLT010000243.1:0-5186 GCA_964472385.1 uncultured Bacteroidales bacterium | reverse complement strand
GAAAAAAGATATAGAAGAAATCCGTCGGATTAGGGAGGCGATTGAACAGATCATTACCTCCGAAACAGCTCCGGAAAAGAATAAGAAAAGCATCTGCAGCAAATGTTCGTATTATGACTTTTGCTGGGTGGATGAAGAAATTTAATACAACCCTCTGAGAACAACCGTAGATCAATTCACTAAAATAATAACTTATGCAGAAATCTTATTATCTGTTCAATCCTGGCCGCCTATCCCGTAAAGACAACACGTTAAAATTTACACCAATGGATGAGGAGGGCAATGAACAAAAGCCTAAATTTATTCCCATTGAGGGCATAGAGGATATTTATGTCTTTGGCTCCCTTGATGCCAATTCTGCCATGTATAATTTTCTCGGTCAAAACCAGGTGAATATCCACTATTTCGATTATTATGAAAACTATACCGGATCCTTCATGTCGAAAGAGAACCTACTCTCCGGAAAAATGCTGATTGCACAGACCCAATATCATATCTCGGAGAAACAGAGAATTGAAATTGCCCGTAAAATCATTGACGGTTCAAGCTTTAACCTGCTGAAAAACTTGAAATATTATGAATCCAGAGGAAAGGATCTGTTTCCCATCATTGAAGCCATTGAAAAATATAGAGCAAAACTTGATAACTGTAAAAAGATTGATGAGCTGATGGGCATCGAAGGAAATATAAGGAATGTATATTACACCTATCCATTAAGTGAAAAAAAAAGGAGCCCTCTGTTATTGAGTTAGCTCCTTTTCCTTAAATTTAATGTATTGAAACAACCAGTCTTATGTCGTGTGACCCAGCTGGGTCTCGAACCCAGGACCCTCGCCTTAAAAGGGCGATGCTCTACCAACTGAGCTACTGAGTCGCTGCAAAAGTAATACCTTATGTCTTTTCTGCAAATTTTTCATGAAGTTTTTTTGAAATTTTTACTATCCCCTTTATACCAGCGTTAACATTCTGTTTATTAAGGGATTTTTTTGTGCAGGTTAAAGGGTATGGAATTGATTTTTTCCCTTATACGATGAATTCAGGAAAAAATGAATACATTTAAGCTTTGAATTAACACTACGAAATGAAGGATAAAGTTATTATTATCACCGGCGCTTCATCCGGGATTGGAAGAGCTTGTGCTTATTTTTTTTCTGAACAGGGTGGCAAAGTGGTGTTAGCTGCCCGCAATACAGAGAAGTTGAAAGATATTGAAAATGAATTATTAGCAAAAAACAAAGAAGTGCTTGCTATTACAACGGATGTCTCTGTTGAAAAAGATTGTCAAAGACTGGTTGAAAAAACAGTGGCCAGATTTGGAGGCATTGACATTCTGATAAATAATGCCGGCTTATCCATGAGAGGTTTATTTGAACAAACCCAACTGGAGGTTATAAAGCGGCTGATGAATGTGAATTTCTGGGGAACCGTCTATTGTACAAAATATGCTATGCCCTACCTTTTAAAGGCCCGGGGTTCTGTGGTGGGGATTTCTTCTATTGCAGGCTTTCAGGGTTTGCCCGGAAGAACAGGTTATTCATCTTCTAAATTTGCCATGCATGGATTTCTTGAAACATTAAGGGTGGAAACGCTAAAGAAAGGGCTTCATGTAATGATTGCCGCACCCGGTTTCACCTCCACAAATGTAAGAAAATCAGCACTCGGGCCTAATGGTAATGTTCAGGGTGAAAGTCCCCGGAATGAATCCAGTATGATGTCTCCTGAAAGGGTAGCCAAAGTTATATTAAAAGGAATCATCAAAAGAAAACATCTGATCATTATGACAACAGAAGGTAAATTCACTGTACTTATGCGGAGGGTATTTCCCAAGCTGATCGACAAAATTACCTATCGGGTAATGGCCAGAGAACCGAATTCTCCGTTTAATTAGAGTTTATAGACAGACGCTAATGAGAATCTGTCTATAGTGTTCGCCGGCTGTGTAAATACCTCTCTGATTCTGTAAAACATAAACTAATTAACGCGTCTATGGATTATTTAAACACTGTTTTCCATCAGATATTTTTCTATTTGCATGCTTACAGCAATGTTTCATTTGCCCTCGGTCTGTTAATTTTTGGATTCCCCGGATATTATATCTTCACTTCTTCCATGAGGAACAGGTACTTCAACCTGTCAAACAAAGATGCCTCTTATCCAAAATTTATAATTCAGCGGATAACAGGCTTTATATTTTATGGGCTTATCCCGCTCTTTTTCTTTTATTACTTTCAACCTCCGGATCTTCAGCATTATGGATTTAACCTGAACAATTTGCCTCAATCCTTAATTTGGATTGGCATTTTCATGCCCCCAATCCTTTTAATCAATTATTTTAATGCTTCCAGGGAGATCAATTTGAGAAATTATCCGCAGATTCGGATCCGGCAATGGAGTTTCCTGGATTTATCCATCAATTTTTTTACCTGGTTTCTGTATCTCTTTGCCTATGAACTCTTTTTCCGGGGCTTTTTGTTGTTCTCATTGTATGGCGCTTTTGGATTGACAACGGCCGTCACGCTCAACATTATTCTGTATGCCCTGGTACATATTCCGAAAGGCCGGAAAGAGATGATCGGTTCATTGCCTTTTGGGCTGGTATTGTGCCTCATCACCTTAGATACAGGATCTATATTCGCAGCTTTTATGCTTCATGGTATGATGGCTGTTACTTGTGAATTTTTTTCCATCAGAGCAAATCCGGAAATGACATTAATAAAGAAAAGGTTATGATCTATTTCATTACGGGTGCAACAGGTTTTATAGGAACCCGGCTGGCTCTGGAACTGGCAGAACGTGGCCACCAGGTCAGGGCATTGATCAGAGATGAAAGCAAGGCCAAACCGCTTTTGGAAAACAAAAATATTCAGTGTTACCGGGGCTCCCTTGAAGATGATACCATTCTCAGTGAAGCTATGCAAGGGGCCGACGGGGTTTTTCATCTGGCAGCCTATGCCAAACCCTGGGCAAAAGACCCTGCCCTGTATAACCGGATCAACCTTGCTGGAACAGTTAATATTTTTAAGATTGCCGCTGCTGAAAAGGTCAAACGTGTTGTTTATACTTCCACCGCCGGTACTTTCGGCCCTTCATGTGATCAGCCTGTAGGTGAGCATTCATTGCGATACAAAGATTTTTTCAATGAATATGAGAGTACCAAATTTATGGGAGAAAAGAAAGCAAAAGATTTTGTTATTGATGGAATGGATATTGTTATTGTCCATCCAAGCCGGGTCTATGGCCCGGGATTTCTGTCGAAAAGCAACGGGGTTACCCTACTGGTGAAAAAGTATATGCAGGGAACCTGGTGGTTTATACCGGGAAGCGGAAAATCTAAAGGCAATTATGCATATATCGACGATGTGGTCAACGGTCATATTCTGGCCATGCAGAAGGGTAGAAATGGGGAGCAATATATACTGGGTGGTGAGAATGCTTCATACTGGGATTTTTTTTACCTAATCAGGGATATAAGCCATAAGAAATATCCCCTCATACCCATTCCTGTCATTTTTTTGGTTGTATTTACTGCCCTGCAGATGGCCGTTGCCAAAATTTTTGGCAGACCTCCTTTATTGCCACCCAAATGGGTTAAGAAATATTTGTACAATTGGGAATTGTCATCCGCTAAAGCTGAGGGAGAGCTGGGATACCATATCACACCAATGAATAAAGGATTACACATTACTATTGAATGGATCAAAAACAGCTTCAGTGATGGAGCAAAAGCATAATTATTTTGTACTGATTACCGGTGCTAGTACTGGTATCGGACGTGCTCTGGCCATTGAATGTGCCAAAAAAAACATGAACCTTTTTTTGGTTGATTTACCCGATTCCCAAATTAATCAAACCATATCTTACCTCAGGAAGCATTATGCCGTTGATATGGAATATTATGCCGCTGATCTGACTGCTAACGAAGCACCTTTAAATATCTACCATCATGCTAAAAAACTTGACATTAAGGTCAATATGTTGATAAACAATGCCGGGATTGGTCATCTGGGTTCGTTTTGCGATTATGACCATCAATTTTACAGCAATATGCTGAGATTGAACATTGAATCGGTCGTGATGCTAACCCGACTGTTTTTACCGCAGATGAAAACGTTAGAAAATGCCTATATACTTAACCTCGGAAGCATAGCTTCTTTTTATCCCATCCCTTTTAAAATTGTTTATTCCGGCAGCAAAAGTTTTATTTATTCTTTTTCCAGGGCGCTGAAAGCCGAATTGAAATATACATCCGTGAAAGTAAGTGTATTATGTCCGGGGCCCATTGTGACCAACCAGGAGGTCATTAACCGAATCAGGCAAAGTGGGTTATGGGGAAGAATCTCCGCAATGCGGGCCAATAGAATAGCTGAGATTGCTATATCCGGGTTGCTAAAAGGAAGACCGCTTATTATTCCGGGTTTTGTGAATAAATTTTACCTTCGTCTTACCCGCTTGCTTCCTGCTTCATTAAAAGAAACGTTTCTATTCCGTAAATTTAACGTGACAGATAAGATATAAATCTGATCAATTAGCCTGTATTCTTCATAAAAAATGAAAAAAACTTTATAAACAAAAGAATATTCGTATTTTACTCATTATGTTCAGCAATCTTATTATTATGCATTTTTCCGAGTTAAGGTGGAAATTTTTTGCCTTCATCAAATCAGAATTTAATCTTTGAGAACAACCAGAGCAAGAAGCTAAGGACTGCGCTTATCAACAGCATCGAAGCAATGGGTGCATAAAAAACAAAATTGTCCCGTTTGATTTTGATATCTCCGGGTAAATTGCCAAACCAACTGAATTTGTTGCCCAGAAAAAACAGAATCAAACCAACAACAGCCAGGATCACCCCTCCTATCATCAAATACTTTCCAATCTGATGCATCATGATCCGACAAAGTTATTAAATCCTCCGGGAAATAATTTTATGTTATCAGCGTTTATAAAATTTGCAGAATACTTCTCAAAACATTCTCAACATAAACAAAGACGGGTGAAAAGAAGCAGTCTTATCATTTATTCTGCCCTCATCATAGCCATTTTTGGTTTGCTTTATCACCTGGAATCTCCGGACCCGGTGCCAGATAGTGATGTCAAACATTATTTAACCCGCTATGAAGGAAAAAGCGGTTTCAGCTTATTAAAAGTACCGGATTTTTTATTGGATAAATTTATTCAAGATGGAT
>CAYYLT010000242.1:0-5215 GCA_964472385.1 uncultured Bacteroidales bacterium | reverse complement strand
CGCTTTGCCGCCTCGTAGCTGATGCACTAAAGACTTTTTCAGCAAACCCTACATAAACCGGTTATCACAACAAACATCCCATTTTGATTGAGGGTTGTAGTGTTTTTCGAATCAGTCATGGTATGAGGATTTAATGCCTAAATTGTGGTGTTGTGTTTTTGATTTTCTAACCTATATGGTTCATAAAAAATGAAATGATTTTGTAGATACCCGCTGATTGAATATAAGGGTTTCTGTGTTTTCAGCAAATCCTGTTCAACCTATGGCATTGATTATCTTTTGGGAAGGGATCTTCCTTTTTGAAAGAAATGTTCCACCTGTTTAATCTTACTATCTAAAGCCTCCTTCAGGGATCCCTGAAAAATAACCTCTCCCTCATCGACAAAAATGATCCGGTCGGCTATTCTTAATATGCTGGAAACTTCATGGGTAATGATAACGACAGACATACCCATTTGTTCCTGAAGGTTCAATATCAGTTCATCCAGTGCGGCAAGTGATATGGGATCGAGACCGGCCCCCGGTTCATCACAGAATAGCAAAGGCGGATCCATCACAATGGCCCTGGCCAGGGCTGCTCTTTTAAGCATGCCACCGCTTAACTGGGATGGGTACAGGTAGTAAGCATGTAACAGATTGACAAGTTGAAGTTTGGATTTCACGATCGTGGCTATCAGTTCATCATTGAGATTCGTGTGCTGTTCCAGGGGCAGCGCTATATTTTCATTGACAGTTAAGGAATTCAACAGCCCCCCATTCTGATAAAAAACACCCATTTGAAGGTACAGACGCAGCAGCTCCTCTTCTTGCATTTCATAGATGTTTTTGCCGAAAATAGAAACAGATCCTACATCACTGACATAAAGACCAAGCATATGTTTTAAAAGCACTGATTTGCCGGCTCCACTGCCACCGAGAATGACCGTTATCTCATTTTCAAAAGCATCAAAAGAAACATCCGTCAATATTTCTTGATCTCCGAAAAAGGATGAAAGGTTGTGTACTTCTATAATTTTCTGCTGCGGCATGATGATGGATCTGATGTTTAATCTGTTCAAAAGGTTTTGGCTTCAAGCCTGTAATCCATAACGATTAGTAGAAAAGCAATCCCATAATGCTGTCGGCCACCATAACCAATGAGATGGATACCACTACGGCGGTGGTGGTCACCCTGCCAACACCCTCAGAGCCTTGTTTTACACGAAGCCCAAAAAAGCTACCCGTCAGAACAATGATCATGGCAAAAACAATACTTTTAAAGATACCGATAAAGATATCGCGGTTGTAAAGCGATTCAGCCATACGGTTGATAAAAACCTGCGGTGTAATATCCAGGTATACAAAAGCAATGAGCATGCCCCCGAGGATTCCCATGATGTTGGCCACAATGGTCAGAAAAGGCATAGTAACAATACTTCCGTGCATTTTGGGAATAACAACAAAACGGACAGGATCCAGCCCCATCGTTTTAAGTGCATCCAGTTCGGAGGTTACCTTCATGGTTGCAATCTCAGCTGCAATCGATGATCCGCTGCGTCCGGCTACGAGTATGGCAGTGATCAAAGGGCCCATCTCACTCATCATGGCGATCACAATCAGATCTACAATATAAATATTGGCTCCGAAGTTTCTAAGCTGGGCAGCAGATTGAAGGGCCATAACCAGTCCGATAATAAATGCAAGCAACCCTACAATCCAAATGGCATTTACCCCGATCAATACGGCCTGATTGTAAAATTCCCCTTTGCGTTGCACCTTGGAACTAAAAATGTCTGAAATCGACCAGTAGATAACATTGGCCATCAATACTATGAACATATGAATATAGTCCCGCACAATCCGCTCAAATCCTTCGCCAATCTTAAGAAAAAAGGGAGTCTTTTCGGAATCAGGAGGGTTTACCTCTTTTTGCAGGGAGAAAATATCCATTTTCTTGCGGATATGATCTTTTCCTCCACGGAAATATACCGCAATTCCCTGGGCCGTCATTTTTTCCAGAAGATAATTCAGCGCTGCAACGCCAACACTGTCCAATTCTTTCAGTTGGTCAAGATCAATGATTAGCTTTTCATGTTTCTTCTTTTCCAGACGCATAAGAACCTCATGAAGGAATGTTTCCGTATTGAATCGAGAAAGAGATTCTTTTACATATAGAACATTTCCTGTCAGTTCAAATGGAACGGATGATATTTTGTTGTGCGCTTTCAAATTTCGTTAAATAAACAGGCTTTCAGGGATTTATGGGTTTCTGCTGCTCCGGTGTTTGATGCATCATTTTTTGCGTAAACCGTTGTAATTCTTCATAAAAGATATTGGCTATGGTTTCTGCAAAAAAGTTCAGATTTTTGTTTTGAAGGGTTTCTTTCCGGTCGGCTTTGTAACTGGCAAGCAAGTCATTGGTTTGATTGTCGTATAGAGCGAATTTCAGGGAAAGGTGAGCAGCCAGGTTTTGATCTTCCTGGAGGATTTCAAGTTTATAAACGGTTGTAGCCAACCTGTATGCAGGGTTGATCTCCCAGAATCTTGTAGATATCCCTTTGAATACAGAAGCATCCGTTAAATAATCTTTCAGAAGCATGGTAAGAGATTCACCCGGACGCACAGCCCACTGATGCGATTTATAATAAATGATCTCATGGCTGTTGCTTCTGTTTGCAATGGCTTTCGAGGCGTAAGCCGGGTAAATGTCTACCGGTTCGATTTTGCAATATCCCATAATGACTGATTTGCTTTTATAGTTTGGGATTTCAATATCATCGCTTCTTTCAATGACATAATATTTGTTTGGTGTTTGCTTTTGACTTCCACAACCACTAAAGATATAAAGCGCTGTTATCAGCAGCATAAAGGATATTGTACGCATATGCTTATTCATTTAAAAGGTTATCCGGGGAATTTTTTATTTCCCTTCCGCGCAGCAGGATTGACGGATTATTGTTGATCTTCATAGAGGCATCATTCAGGTTTTCCAGTGTTAATCGCAACAAATGTAAACTTTCTGTAAAATCCCGGCTGCTTTGGTTTATATCCTGGTCCACTCTGATAAGCAATTTTTGGGTCTGATCAGCTATAGATGCCATATTCCCAATGAGTGCCTGGAGATCGGCTTCTTTTAATTTAATAGAAGCATCCCTGATATTGCTAAGGATATTGTCGATGGTATCACTCTGTACTTTGAGATGAATGGTTTTCATGGTTGTTTGCAAAAGCCGGCTGGATTCATCCAGCCTTTGACTTATTTCTTTCATGGGTGCAATGGACTCCCTGATATCCTGCCTGTTTTCAGAGACAATCGTATCAATTTTAATAACCGTTTGGTTGGTCTGTTCAGCCAACAGGGTGATTTTCTCAACCAATTCAGTGACTTTATTCAAATTCTCCGGTTGTGTAAATATTTGCAGATTATTCAATACTTTCTCAGCTTTTTGGGCAATGATTTCGGCCTTACCTGTTATCTCCTGCGTGATTGAGGAGCCTGCCTGTATATAAGATCCTGGTTCCAGTTTTTTTGCTTCGTTGCTGCCGCCGCTGATTTCAATGGCTTTTAAGCCGGTAATCCCAATGGATGTGATGTCAGCATGCGCATCCTTTTTGATGGGTGTATCCGGTTTCAAGGCCAGTTCCAAGATGACTCTGTTGACATCTTCCGGGTCGATCCGGATGTCCTGGATGGTGCCTACTTTGATCCCCATATACTTAACCGGGCTCCCTACTTCCAACCCACTGACGGAAATCCCTTCGTAAGAAACGTAATAGATATCCTCTTTTTCGAAAAATTCCCGGGCAGTCAGAAATCCTATGACAGACAGCAGAATAGCCATACTGACAAAGAGAAATACACCCAGACGGATCTTTTGTGAACGGTTTCTCATGGATTGATGTGTTTCTTATACATTGACTTCATGCTAAAATGTCATTTGCGTCTATCCCCTTCATTATGATATTATCCTATGATTATAAGACCTTTGATGGCCTTTATGGACAGGGAAATTATCATTAAAATACTCAATAAATATACAATCTTTATGACAAATTTCCAATTTGAAAAATTATCCATTACGGGTAAAATTTTACCAGAAATTAAGCACTTCTCTACTGAATTCACCAAGGTTCAGGCAGAGCTTGTATCCCGGTTTGAATTTACCAAAGGCTCTCAATCTCTTATAAAAACTGAATTGAAGGTGAATGGTGATTATACTGTTACAAGTCTGGATGATCATGTTGTCGAATACTGGGCTTATGATGAATACCAGGAAACGGAAACGTATATCGAACCCATGTTCATCTTGATTTTTAGCGATGGATCGAAAGTAGACGTGGGCGTTTATTATGAGGATGTCAACGAGTGGGGATTTGTTGAATTGCAACAGGTTATCAATTTTATATTGAAAGCGTTATAAGAAAGTATTGTTCTGTTTTTGTAAAGAAGGCTGTTCATTATTCCTGAACAGTTTTCTTTTTTTTGACTTACAGGATGACAGGTTTGCTGATAAAAATGTTACATTTGAAGGCAGTTTATTGGATCATTCTTATTCATCTTAAATTATCAATCCATTATGGGGAAGTATACATTTATTATTATAGCATTCCTTTTTGTGGCTATTCCAATGCAAGCGCAACACGAAACCGGTCTTTTCTTCAGGGAGGACTGGAAGGAAATCCCTTTTGCACTGCCAATCACACAGGAGCATGTTGCCAACAAAGATTTGGTCTTCAAAACATACGGACCCGGAGGGGATAGCCTTAAAAAAAGCCACCACGCTGAAGTGCCCAACAATCCTTATTATCTCTGGTCAGGCCGGGCCAATGGACCCTGGGCGGCAGCATTTATGCACCGGACCAAACTGGTCGATCTGAGTGGAGATGCCAGGATTAAATGGCAATCCAAACAGTCCGGTTTTCACCGGCTGCATCTCATTGTAAAATTGGCAGACGGAACCTGGCTGATCAGCAACCAGTCTGATGGGTTTGCATCTCAGTGGCGGGAATATGAATTCATTATTCAGGATATACGTTGGCGTGAATTCCATATTGAAACGATTCATGAAGGCGGGTGGGCTGAAGATCCTGACCTGACCAGGGTAGCCGAGGTAGGGTTTACAGACCTGCGTCCTGGACAAAGCTCTCCATCCAGCTCCAGGTTAGATTGGATAGAAGTATATGGCAAAGCGGTGAATAAGGATCAATAGTGCGTTAGGTAGGGTCTGCTGAAAAA
>CAYYLT010000241.1:0-5244 GCA_964472385.1 uncultured Bacteroidales bacterium | reverse complement strand
GTAGATGATGTGCTAAAGGCTAACAAAAAATATTCACTTGAAAAATGCAAGGTTTTTTAGGTATATTTGCTAAATACCTTGCATTTTGGAAACAAAATATATGTTTATTCTATTTATTTTAAGGTTTTTTTGTGTTTTTCAGCAGACCCTACGTAGGATTTGCCGTAAAACACAAATGAAACCTTCATGCACCATACCTTCGCAACAAGAGCATGGATAAACATGAAAGTTCCATGGCGAGTAAACTGAATGGCTCAAACATTGCATTTTTATTTTATTGATAAAAAACCTTTAATAAGATTTTATCCGAATTTTACCATCAGCATGAATACATGTATATCATTATTTATCCTGTATTATTCACAAAAAATGAATACACTTTTGTAAATCCAAATATATTAGCGTTTTGCTTGGTTTGTTCAAATACGTTAATTTTATGCATTTTTTGCGGGTGTGAATAATACAGGATAGGCAATAAATATTGCTACCGGGCTATGGCTTTGATTTATCCGTTAATGTCGGCTAGCATAAACGTGATATATAAGAATTTTCTTTCATAATGATATCACTATTACTTACAAAAGATTTAGGATTACACCTACTTTCATTCAGATGGTTATTGTATTATATTGTAATTGTTCAATTTCAATCAAATATAATATAATAATTAAGCTTATGGTTCTCATTAACATTACATATTACAGGATAGGCTCATCGGAATGATTTTATGATTATCCAAACGAAAAAAAAATATATTGCCTTCACCATCATTTTGGCTATTGCATATTGGTGCATTGATTCACTCATTGACAGCCATCTGTTTAATAAGCCTTTTATACAATCTCTTTTCCAACCTTCTTTGCATGAACTGGTGATGCGAAGCACCGCCCTGGTGTTTCTGCTCTCATTGATGTGGATTACCAGAATAATGATCAACAAGAAGAAACAAGCACAACGAACTTCCAATCATCTTAATCAGGTTTTACGGGCCATTCGGAATATCAATCAATTGATTACCCAGGAAAATGACAGGGACAGGCTGATTGAGAAGTCCTGTCATTTGCTCACGGAAACACGCGGGTATAAAGGTGCCATCATGATACTCCTTAATGAACAGGGACAGTTTACAAAGCTGGAAGCTGCAGGATGGGACGTAAAGAGGAAAAAAGAAATGCAGGCCCTTTTAGAGCAGGGTTTATTTGTTGAATGTTTCCATAGAGCGCTCGATCAAAAAGGCGTTGTTCTGATAGAAGACACCCAAACTGTATGCCAGGGATGCCCCATTCTGGAAGAAGATATAAACAACAGGAGTCTCACCTGCCGTATAGAGCATGATGGAAGGATCTTTGGCGTGATGGCTGTAAACCTGCCCAAACAATTTGCTCCATTGGAGGCGGAACAGGAACTGGTAAAAGAAGTTGCGGATGATCTGGCATTTGCACTCCATAACATTGAAGTTTCCAATAAGCTTTGCGAAAGGGATCAACACTACCGTTTACTTGCAGAAACAGCAAGTGACATCATTTGTATTCATGATTTGGATGGAAAAATACAGTATCTCAATTCATCCGGGTTAAAAGCGCTTGGGAAATCCCAGGAAGAGATGAAAGGGACAAGCATTACCGAATTCATACAACAAAATGAAGAGCTGAAATCCAGGAGATCACAAAGAACCGAAGGGGATGCATCCAAATATACCTATCAAACCCATTTCATTAATCCCCTGGGCCATCATGTTCCTGTGGAGATCAATTCATCCCCCATCATAAAAAATGGTGTAACAACAGGAGTGCTAATCGTAGCAAGAGATATTACCGAAAGAAGGCAGGCTGAAGAAAGCATCCAAAGCCACCTCAACAATCTGCAAATCATCTATGAAGTCACAAGCAGTTTGAATAAAGCTGAAAGTGAAAATGAAATTCTTGATATCATCGGAAGCAGAGTTCAAATGCTTAATCCGGAAGCATATATTATCCCAAGCGCCATTGATGAAAATGATCCGGATCTCATGTATATTAATAATTATTACGGACCCCAGGAGCATTTTAAAGAAGCGATAAAGACCCTTGGCAGGGATCCTAAAACGATACCTATAAGGATCTCGGAAATGCGTGAAGAAAATAGAAGCAGCCTGGAGTCTGGTAAATTTAAAACCATGCAGGGAGGGTTATTCAAGCTGTTAAGCCGGAAAATTCCTGAACATTTATGCCGAAAAACAGAAGAATATCTCATGATTGAAAATATTTATTCCATGGGATTTTATTATAAGGGGTCTATCGGAGGAGCTATAATCATCTTACTGAAAGAAGGCTTGTATCTGAATAATCAAACACTCCTTGAAAATATCATCAACCAGGCTTCTGTTTCACTTTCGCAAAAACAATCGGAAACTTCCTTGAAAATCGCCAAAGGAATGGCGGAAGAAAGCGATCGCCTGAAATCTGCTTTTCTGATGAACCTCTCGCATGAGGTGCGTACACCCCTGAATGGTATCATGGGATTTAGCCAAATCCTTCAGGAACGTGAATTTTCATTTGATAAAAGAAAGGAATTTCTGAACATCATCTATGATAAAGCAGGGCAGTTGCTTCAGATCCTCAATGATATCCTTGACCTGTCCAAAATCGAATCGGATCAAATGAAGATAGGAAAAGATGATTTTTACCTGAATGATATTTTTCATGAATTGTATGATACATTTAACCTGTATCTGGAGAAACAAAAATTAACCTCCATACACCTATCCTACACCTGTCAACTGACAAGGGATGAAACCCGCCTTTACACCGATCGCTCGCGCTTAAGCCAAATCTTGAGGAACTTAATATCCAATGCCATCAAATTTACGGAAGAAGGATCTGTAGCATTCGGTTATCGTTATCAGGAACCCCATAATTTGCTGTTTTTTGTACAAGATACCGGTATTGGCATTGCCCCGGAAAAACAAGAAGAAATTTTCAAACCTTTCCGCCAGGCAGATGAAACTACAAGTCGCGATTATGAGGGTACAGGCCTGGGATTATCCATATCCCAAAGCCTGGTAAAAATATTCGGAGGTCAGGTATGGATAGAATCGGAAGTCAATAAAGGAAGCACATTCTATTTTACCATTCCCTTTAGCAAACATAAATATCATCAAAATCAGGAGCCAGCAACCCCCAAAAGAAGCTCCTATTCCTGGAGTGGTCAAAAAGTGCTCATCGTTGAAGATGACCCGGTAAGCCTGGAATTTATGAAAGAAATACTCGATGGAACCAATGCTCAGATCATCACTGCCAAAAACGGTAAAGAAGGACTGCAAAGATTCCAAAAAAACAAAGGTATTTCACTTATCCTGATGGACGTGCGTTTACCGGATATCAGCGGGCTGGATGTTGTAAAAAAAATCCGTACCACCAACTCCAACATCCCTATTATTGCTCAAACAGCATACACAATGGACCAAAACGCCAAAAAATGCCAGGAGGCCGGATGCAATGATTACCTCACCAAACCCATTGATATAAAAACAATGATGAAGCTGATGAACAAATATTTTAAATAAACCTGA
The DNA here is from genome assembly GCA_964472385.1 of uncultured Bacteroidales bacterium. Classification (GTDB taxonomy): domain Bacteria; phylum Bacteroidota; class Bacteroidia; order Bacteroidales; family UBA12077; genus JAGXLC01. Next base: position 1,694 of record CAYYLT010000241.1, on the reverse strand, counting down.
TGGATCATCCTTCCAACCTGTATTATTCATGCGTCAAGTTTTGGATAGATGCAAGGCGTCGAAAGCCGACGATGTAGTCGCCTGCCCCGAGGCTTTCACAACGCAGCAGATGCCCAAAAATTGGCGCACTTGGAAAAATGTATAAAAAATATTCTTCCTGACCGGATATGCAAAGTTCAGATCATTCCGTTTATTGTATCTTTGCGTAAATTTGGCATATTTTATTGGTTTATGAGATCCCTACACCTTATTTGATGCATGCCATGATGATACCTTTGCACATTCTTACCATCATCCTTTTCATTGCATCGGTTGCATTTGTGATCAAGCTAATACGCATAACCCGCCATTATACTGCCTGGATTTTCATTATTACGGCGCTGCTCGTCCTGGCTTTTAAAAATATTTATCAACTTCATATGTTCCTTTCCCATTCCCGGGAAATGCATCCTACACTGACAGAGACAATCATCCCCTTTGTGACAGCAGCAATGATTTTCCTGGGGTTGTTATACATTTCACCCCTGTTCAAAACCATCAAAAAAGCGATGGCACAGCTTGAACCTTTCAGGTTATTTTATGAAAACGCTCCATTAGGATATCAATCTATTGATCCTGAGGGATATATTGTTGATGTTAATGCTAAATGGCTTGAAATTCTCAATTATCAAAAAGAGGAAGCTATGGGCAAATGGCTGGGGGAGTTTATTGCTTCCGAAAGCATTGACTATTTCAGTGAATGCTTTATTTCTTGTAAACAAAAAGGAAGCATTCAGGGCATAAAGTGCTGGATGAAAAGAAAAGACCAAACCAAAATCCTGTGTGAATTTGATGGCAGGATCACCTATGACCCATATGGTAACATCAAAATGGTTCACTGTGTGTTCAGAGATATTACCGAAGCGGAAAAGATCCGGAAAGAGCTGGAAGAACATGAAAAAGAACTGCGCAAGTCACATAACCGTTTGATGGAGCTATCGCGTTACCAGCAGCAAATGATTGAAAAAGAGAGAAGTTATCTGGCTTACGAGATCCATGATACACTAGGGCAATATTTAACATCCATCCACATTGGCTTATCCTGGCTTAAAAACCATCTTTCGGCTGATAAACCGCAAATAGAATCCAAGCTAAAGGAATTAAAGGGGCTTACCAATACGACCGTTAAGCATATGAGAAATCTTTCCTCCAAATTTCGCCCCAAAATAATTGATGATATGGGTCTTATAGCAGCTATGGAATGGCATATCAAACAGTTCGAGAAGATGAGCAACATTCCCTGTAAAACCCGGATAGAGGAAGACAACCTGCCACTGGCTAACAATGAAGCAATCAATCTGTTTCGCATTCTGCAGGAAGCCCTGATGAATGTGTATAAACATGCCTGCGCTTCCAGCATATGGATTACTTTGAAATACACCGATAATGTATTATTTTTACAGGTGCAAGACAATGGCAGGGGGATGAACCGTGATACGCAGCGTACTACCGATTGTTTTGGAATTATTGGTATGGAAGAAAGAGCCCGGTTAATCGGAGCACAGTTTAACATAAGCAGCGAAGAAGGTTCCGGAACCGTCATAAAAATTCAGCTGCCACTTAACCATAATCAGAAAAAATGATCCGTATCATTATTGTGGATGACCACACCATTGTGCGAAAAGGCATTAAGCAGTTGCTGGAGGAAACGGATG
>CAYYLT010000240.1:0-5245 GCA_964472385.1 uncultured Bacteroidales bacterium | reverse complement strand
CTTCGCTTTGCCGCCTCATAGCTGATGCACTAAAGACTTTTTCAGCAAACCCTAACTTACCAGCTTACCAACGCGGAAGCAGCAAATAGCATATTGATGAATTGTATAGATTGCACATTAGCAGCAATTTGGCCAGATGTTCCACGTGGAACATGAAGAGATGCTTGAGTGATGGCGTTGATTGAGTTAATGTGTGAGTGCCTCAATGTTTGAATGTTTGACAAAGCGTTGATGCTTCAGTTTTTCACCTGCTCAATATTATCGCGTTGATAGGCTCCGGAAAGAATATCGTTATAAAGCCGGGTATCGTTCAATATTTCCAATGATTTTTCATATTGTACATCCTCCTCCAGGTTGGCCTGGATTTTGCCTTGCTGATAGTAATAACGGCTGGCGATTTCTTCTTCCAGCAATTGGCGGATGGAGCTTTCAAATCGTTCCAGATCTCTTTCTTTATGCGGGGATAATTTTTCTTTTAATTCATTCAGGGTTTGTTCGGCCTCGTCAAAGTATTTTTCCTTTTTAACGGTCTCAATTAGTTTATCCAGCTCTTCCTGGCTTTTGGTAGAATAATCCCATGATTTATCCTTGATATAGACTTTAAAACTGTCATAAGTAGAAGGTTTCAATTTATATTGATCCACAGGAGGCAGAGATTCATTTTTCAAAGCAAATAAGGTTGCAAAATCAAAGATCAGACCTTCAGAAAGCAAACTGATTGCTATCTTCTTGAGGTCTTCGGGTTCGGTATGAATATCCGGCCGGATACCCCCTCCGTCATATACTTTTCTTCCATTCTCCGTAGTAAATTCATTGATCAGGGAATCTGGGATTTCGCCCACGCTTCCGTCTTCGTTGCGGTTGGAATAATCTTTGGCCTGAATGCAGCGGCCACTGGGGATATAATATTTTGCAGTGGTAATCTTGAGCTTGGAATTGTAACTGAGCGGCCGGGTTGTCTGCACCAGTCCTTTACCAAAGGTTCTCTGTCCGATCACCACCCCACGATCGAGGTCCTGAACCGCACCGGCAACAATTTCTGATGCTGAAGCGGAAGCTCTGTTGACCATCACAATTAGCCTTATATTGGTATCCAACGGTTTATTTTTTGTGGAATAGCTTTGATTCCATTTTTTCACCCTGCCTTTGGTGTAAACGATTTCCCGGCCTTTGGGGATAAATAGGTTGGCCACATTTACGGCTTCTATCAGTAATCCGCCGGGATTACTTCTCAGGTCTAAAATTAAAGCATTCAGCTCGTGTTGTTCTTTCAAATCCTGAAAGGCTTTTTTTACTTCTTTACCGGCATCCTGGGTAAATTTTGACAGACGAATATATCCGGTACCTGATTGTTCGTCAGCAATGCCGTGATAAATGACACTGTTGATGTGCAGATCATCCCGGATAACTTCCTTGATGAGCGGATCTTGACGTCCCATCCTTTCAATGGTGATCTTAACTTTGGTTTGGGGAATACCTTTCAGATGTTCACTGACTTTTTTCAGATCCCACCCTTTAATAGATTCTTCATTGATCGCTTTGATGATGTCGCCTGTTTTCAAACCTGCCGTGTCAGCGGGAAATCCTTTGTATGGCTGGGATATAATGGCATATTCACCTTCTTTTCGGATCAATGAACCAATGCCTCCATAATTGCCTGTGGTCATAAATTCAAAATCGTCCATATCTTTTTCAGGAATATACTTGGTATATGGATCCAGGCTTTCCAGCATGGCATCAATACTATTTTCAACCAGCTTTTCAGGGTTGGTCTTATCCACATAAAAGATGTTCAGCTCTCTGAAAAGGGAATAATATATATCCAGGCTTTTCCCGATTTTGAAATCATCCTTCTTGTTAAAACCAATAAAAGCGAGTGCAATTAAAAGGAATATACCAATTATCCATGTGTTTTTTCCAAATTTTTTCATGTTACTTTTTGTTTATGGATTGCGAATAATAAATCGCATACAAATTTAAAATGGAAGTATGATAAAAACAACAAAACAGGTCAGTGTATTTTGTCAGGAATACGTTTTTCCAATAGCTGAAATACCTGTTGGATGCCCTCCTTTATCTCTCGATAGCCGGTTTCCCTGGAAGCTGAATAGATGATGAACAGGTTCAGTTTACAGGGATACGAAGACATTTTTCTTTTAAAGGGTTCTTTATGCAGGCGGTAAGCTTCTTTTGTCCTTCTGCGAATTTTATTTCTCCGGACTGCTTTTTTAAACTTTTTTTTTGGCACACCGAAGCCGGCCTTCATCTGTAGGGATTTTTCCTCGCCGTTGTGCTCTATGTTCCACAGCACCCTGAAAGGATAGCAATGGAATGTATCGCCATTTTGCATCAAAGCAGAAAATTCGCTTTTTTTGGTTAGCCTTTCCTGCTTTTTTAAGGTATTCATATGCCTTTTCTTTTTACCCGGGTAAGCATTGAGCATATAGGTTTTTTGACGTATAAGGAGAATATATCCCACGCAAAGTCCGCAAAGAAAATAATTCCAGGCGAATTTGCATTGCAGGTCATGTTCTCATGATAAGGACTTGATGCATGAATAATGCAGGATAGATGTATATCCTATTGATTTTAAGGCTTTTTTGTGTTTTTCAGCAAACCCTAATTCGATATATTTCCTTTCCGTTCCTTTGTAAAGCGATTAGGGATAAAATAATCCAAAGCCTATATTTATGAGGCATTCCATTTGCAGCAACGGCTGATGCGCTATCATTTTCCATTGTTCAAGAACTGGGCTATAGCCATTGTCATGGAGGGCGCATTAGAGGTCGGCGCTTTAAGATCAATCCTTAGGCCTGCGTCTTTGCATGCTTTGGCTGTTTTCGTACCAAAAGTGGCAATTTTGGTGTGGTTTTGATTAAACCGGGGAAAATTTTCCACCAGTGATTTTATTCCGGAAGGGCTATAAAACACCAGCATATCGTAATCCACTTCCGAAAGGTCGGAGAGGTCTGAGCATACCGTTCGGTAAAAGATGGCCCTGGTATATTTGATTTTGTACTTATCAAGTTTTCTCGGTATTTCTTCCTTATGGCTGTTGCTAAGGGGTACCAGGAATTTTTCTTTTTTATGTTTCCGGATGATTTCCAACAATCCGTTGAATCCACCGTTGCTGTAAAATATTTTCCTTTTCCGGTATACGATATATTTCTGCAAATAGAAAGCAGTAGCTTCACTGGTGCAAAAATACTTCATGGAATCGGGAACATTGACGCGCAGCTCCTCGCATATCTTGAAAAAATGGTCTATTGCCGTTCTGCTTTTAAAAATTACTGCTGAATGATCCAAAATATTGATGCGTGATTTTCTGAATTCTTTTGAAGTAACCCCTTCTACATGGATAAAAGGACGAAAATCGACCTCTAATCCATATTTTTCTGCCAAATCAAAGTAAGGGGATTTACTGTTTTCCGGTTCGGGTTGAGATACAAGGATTTTTTTCACTTTCATCAATTTTCAGTATTTTTTTTGTTTACCGGATGGAAAGGTAATTCCTCTATATATTATAATGCCTTGATAAATAATTTATAAAGCACAATTAGTGGCAAAATTTCGAGAGCACAAAGATACAAAATCAAATAAAATATTGAAACTTTTTTCCGCAGAAATATCTGTACACCCCTCAATATATGAGCGAAATAAATGATAGCAAACAGTATGATCCCAATCAGCAGAAATATGGATTCATACGCAGGGGCAATAAATTGTAAAACCAGGATGACGGGTAAAAGAGAAATCCCGATCATTTTCCTGTAGAGGTTGTAATTGTGGAAATACTCCTGAAAGCTCTCCTGACGTAGAAAGACAAACCCGATAGTTTGGGTTGTCAGGTAGTTCCAGACATACCAGGCCATAAAAAATCCTGTTAATAGCAGCAGCTGGATAAATTGTTTTTCAATTGGCCATGTTATATCGTAGGAAGTTAGGCATTGGAAAAGGAATATGCCTGCACTAATAAAAAAAACGAGGTTTAGCAATACAGAAGCACGGGCAGTCAGAGAGCTTTTGCCATAGAAGAGGGTATAGGCGTAATTATAGGAATTGAAGCTTTTGAGCAGGGCAACAAAAAATTTTCTATAGAATAATCTTGACCATCCCATTAAGAGGAATGCGGCAATGATGAGGCAGGTGATCCAGTCGTACCCGTTTTGTACCTTATGAATGGGCAATTCCCTGATTTCTTGCACCTCTGAGGCTTTTGCTGTCTCCGCCGCTGATTTTGCCTGAAGGTATATTTGCCTGGATTGGCTTTTTTCCCGCGGTTTTACTGCCGGGATGCTGTAAAGAAAATTGTGGAAGGCCGGATCCTTTTCCAGTCTTTGGGTGATGGGAAGTCTGGTAACTCCGAATATTCGGTGGAGTTCGGCGAGGGTGTCGGTTTCGGCAGGGGATTTTTCCGCGTTTTGTTCAGCAAGCGTTACGGGTTCCGGCGTGGGCTCTATTTCTCTGGTTTCTGAAGGTTCGGAATGTGCTTTAACGGTATCTTCCCGGAGGGTATCTTGCAGGGTGGTTTGCATTTCGGGGAATTGCCGGTCAACTGTATCCTGGGGTTCAATTGTATCCTGGGGCTGCACGGTATCAGCCTGTAATACAGTATCCTGCAAAACACCCGATGAATCTGTTTTGATGGTATTTTCAACATTTCCGAGATAAATATCCCGAAATGCTTCATAAAAATGAATGGCACCTCGATTCGCTCCTGGCATTGGATCGCACCTCATCTTATTTTTCCGGATGCAAATATACAGCATGATTTTCTGATAATAAAATTTCCTTTTGGGAAATGCGCATACCTGTTTATGACTTTTGCGTGAATCAGGAAAATGGCATTGAAGAAATAAAAGGAGTTATCTGGGAATATTTACCGGCTGCGGTTTTCATTCCGCGGCTTCAGTACCAGGGGCAGGCTTTTTTTTTACGCTATCCTCCGGGCCGAATAAACCTTAGGTGTGCTCGAGGCGGAATACATCTCAAATCTCTTGTCAGGAATGTAGCCGTTGACGACATGCTGCCGTATGCAGGTTTATTTAGGAGGCTTACCGGAATGATGGCTCCTGCCAGTCGGTAAGAAATGGTATTATGTAGGGTCTGCTGAAAAACACAAAAAATGCCTATAATAAATAGAATGCGTACATGTATTATTTGCAAATTGTCATGTTATGAGCAAATATCTCGTTAAACGCCCTGTCTCTTTTATGATGATTTTTTGTTAGCCTTTAGCACATCA
>CAYYLT010000239.1:0-5256 GCA_964472385.1 uncultured Bacteroidales bacterium | reverse complement strand
ACGAGATCGTTTCACGTGACTGGAGTTCAGACGTGTGCTCTTCCGATCTAATTGGCAAATTTAAGCCATTTGGAAATGTCTCCGTTGTAAACTACATCGGCATCTTTAAAACTGCCGGCAGCAGGATCCAGATTGCTGATGGCACTGTTGATCCTTGATATCAGATCGCTGTAAATGGTGGCTGCATCGTCATACTGCGGAGTGATGTTTTCTATTTCCATGGCACTGGTGTAAGGAATGTCCCCAAAGATGTTCACCAGATTGTGGTAGGCATAAACCTCCATAAGATCGATTACCAAAAGCTTGTTGGATTTTTGGGCTTCCGTCTCATCGGGTCCCAGCTCATCCTCATCGATCAGTCGCCTTGCCTCATCAAAAGCCATCAATGAATTGGTATAGTATATATTAAATGCATTGTCGGCGATGGTCCGGTTGATGATGTCGTAATTCTCCTCGTCCGTATAGGTTGTTTCTGTCCAATACTGAGCCCAGAGCTTCCAGATGTTCAGGTTTACGTTCGTGCTGGAGATCTGATCCACAAGTTCTTTTTGGCCTTGAGTGAACAGAAATTCACCCTCTACTTGCGATGGATTTTTCTTATCGGTATTAAAATCCTCAAAATTCTCCGTGCAGGAGATTGAGAATACCAATAAAACAAAAGAAACTATAATTATCCTTTTCATAACTTGCTTAATTTTTTTAATTAGAATCTTAAATTAACCCTGAATCCATAATTTCGGGTAGCCGGAAATACTCCGCTTTGCCAACCCTGGATGTTACCTGCACCCTGTGAGGCTTCCGGATCGGCGTGAGGAAGTTCTTTATGAATGATCAAGAGGTTAGAGCCTATCAGACTGATACGAACCTGTTCAAAGGTATTTCCGAGGACGGATTCGGGTAACGAATATCCTATCGAAGCTTCCCGGAGCTTAACGAAAGTGGCATCGTATATGTAGCGGGCATTGGGGCTAGTAGCCCATCCGTCTGCCGAATACCTGTCGCCGGGTATGCGGTTTGTATTTTCCACATACTCGTCGTACTCACCGTCGCCGTTGTTGTCTACCCCAACGACACCGTCCAGCAGGACGCCACCGCTTTCTTCGGCATAGGATCCGTCTTCATTTTGGACGATCGGATCCCTTTCCTGGTTGCCCAGGTCGTTGGTCTCAACCGTTTCGGGATACAGTCCGGTTCCCATTCCATACCACTGATCGAGGGAGAAGATGTTTCCGCCCATTTGCATATCCACCAGAAAGCTTAAAGATATGTTTTTATACCGGAATGCGTTGTTTATACCGCTTTTCCAGTCGGGCTGAATGTTGCCGATTCTCTTATCCGAGGTGCCGGTGATTGCGTAATAGCCTGAGGGACGAACCAGTTTTTCACCGCTTGGGGAATATTCAAAATCCGTACCCTGGATGACACCATAGGGTTCCCCTTCCCGTGCGTTGATCGTTACTCCTCCCTGCAGGCTACCAAGCTGGAGGTTTTCAATGTCTTCGCCCAGGCTGGCAACAATGCTCTCGTAGGTTGTCCAGTTCCAGTCAATATCCCAGCTGAAGTTCTCCGTTCTTACCGGTGAACCTCCTATAGACAGCTCAATACCTTGCTTATCCATTTGTCCTACGTTGACGTATTTGTTTTGAAAACCGGTTGCGTAGGATACTGCCAGCGGAATGATCTCATCACTAACCTCTTCCTGGTAAACGGAAAAATCAGCCCGCAGCCGGTTGTCAAACATGGCCAGCTCAAGGCCTGCTTCGTAAGAAGTGGAAATTTCCGGTTTCAGATCCGGATTGTTTTTAAATGATGTTAAGCGCGTTAGTGTCCTTGATCCCAAGGGCGATACGATCCTGTAGGAATCTTCAACTCTTCCCCAGGGGGCATCGCTACCCACCTGTGCCCAGTTGAGTCTGACCTTACCCAGGTCTAACCAGTCCAGGGGAACTACTTCGTTGAACAGAAAACCCACGGATGCCGAGGGGTAAAAGTATGTATTGTTGTCTTCCGGCAGGGTTGAAGAGACATCGCGACGTATGGACCCGTCAACAAACAGCATGTCTCTGATACCAATGGAAGCGCTGGCAAAAATACCGTTCACGCCTATTTTTTCCAGGTCCTCTTCAGGTGGCAGCATGGAGCTGGCACTGTTGCTCAATGCAAACACTTCCGGAACAGCCAGTCCTGCATTGGTGGATTCCCTGACCTGTTCCAGGGTTTCCCTCCGGATGTTGGTACCAATCAAGCCGTTGAAATCCAGATTTTCGTTTAAGTCCTTTTGATACCTCAGTTGAGCGTCAAAGTTTTGCTCGGTGAAAGATATGTTATTTCGGAGATAACCAGACTGAACATCCGGTACATCAATGCCGAATGCACCGGCAACCGATCCGATTGCTTTGCGTTCTTCCTGCAGGAATGAATAGCTGTCTAGCGAGTATTGAGCATACAAACTCAGATCATCGGTTATGTCGTAATCGATCCTTACATTCCCTATAATACGATCCCGCTCATCATCCTGAAAGCTTTCGTGACGCTGAAAATAAAAGTTATCCCAGTAGATTGGAGATAGATCGTTTTCGCTGTTTGGGTTCCAGGTGATGTTATTCTCATACTCATCGTACAGTTCTTCCTGCAGTTTCATATCCACACCTGTGTTCCACCATTGTCTGAAAGCCGAGAGGATATTGTCGGAATACCCTGTTCTGTTACGGCCTTTGGTGTATGTATTGGTGTATTTGGCAGTAGCCGAAACAGTCAGATCCTGCATCAGATCATAGGAAGAGCTTAACGAAATGTTGTTTTGTTTTCGCTCGCTATTCGGCATGATACCGGTTTTGTTGGTGTTGGTATAGGACAGGCGGAAGGTGGACACATCCGTACCACCGCTGACGGCTACGTTATTGGTCAGTGAGGTTCCGGTATCAAAGAAGTATTCGGGTCCGTTTGCTCCGGCTACATAAGGTCGCTTTTCCAAGTAATTGGGAGATTCGGGGAAGAAGCTATCCCATCCGAAAACCATAAGGTCTGGGTCAAATTTCGCGCCCCGTGAGGCATCCTCGGTGGTGGGCACCACATAGTCCGCACTGCCGTCGCCGTTGAAATCGTAGTTATAGAGGTAGGGAATCTCGCTGGCACTGTAATAGGGTCCGTACCCTGCCCCATAGTCGGTTTGATATTCAGGGAAAGTGGATTTGTCCATACTGTGGAACATGGTGGTGGAGTTTACCTCAACATTCACCCGTTGTTCTCCCAGTTTGGCTTTTTTACCTTTTTTTGTGTTAATGACGATCACGCCGTGTGCGGCTCTGGAACCATAAAGGGCCGTAGCAGCCGAACCCTTCAGGACACTCATACTTTCAATGTCGTTTGGGTTGATATCGCTGATGGGATCACCATAATCGTATCCGGGAAATCCAATTTTTTGATAACGATCATTGGTATTCATATTGCTCACGGGAACACCGTCCACAACGAACAGTGGGCGGTTGTCGCCTGTCAGTGAAGTAGCTCCCCGGATAAGAATGTTGGAAGATCCGCCTATGTTGGTGTTGCTTTTGATATCCACACCGGCTACCTTACCGGAAAGGCTTTCTATGACGCTTTCCTTTTCGGCACGATTAATATTTTCACCACTGACTTCGGTAACGGAATAACCAAGGGATTTTTTCTCCCGGGATATCCCCATAGCGGTGACAACTACCTCTTCCATCTCTTCGATAGAGGGTTGCAAGGTTACATTGATTGTAGTCCTTTCATTAATGGGGACTTGCTGGGCTTGCATGCCCACAAAAGTATAAATCAATACATTGGCAGATGAAGGTACTTCCAGGGAATACGCTCCATCCATGTCGGTAGAAGTACCTATGGAGGGACGTCCTTTGACTACTACCGAAACTCCTGGGATCGGATCACCTGACTCCGCATTGGTGACCTTTCCCGAAATCTGCATTTGTGCCGATGCCGTAAAACAGGCAAGCAGCAAAAATGTCATTAAAAAGGTTAGCTTTCTCATAGACATAAATTTAAGGTTAAGGGTTAGAATAACGTATTTTCGGTTATCAAATATAAATCATTATTTTGGTTTTTTTAACATTTTTTTAATAAAACAGTTATATGGAAATCATTTAATTTAGCATCGAACGGCATGTTCTACGACCCCAAGAAGCTTATAAACCACTAAATAAAAATAATTTAGAGTAAATACAGGTATTTCCTGACGGCATAGAATATTTGCGAACGCCTGACCGGAATTTATATAATTTAAAATGATTCTAAATAATTTGGCTGCTATAGGATGAAATTGCTATGAATCATAGAACTATGAGTGGAATTGTCGGGAATTATTTTGTGAACATAATAGAAAAGGGTATTATATATATCCAATCATGCAATTATTTGGTTTCACATGCCGGGTTCCGGTGGTTTTGATCGCATTTTTTTTTCAGCTTTACTCAGGATATCCCGTTCCTTTTCTTCTGTTTTTTTTTCAATTGCTTTCCCTTTGGAGAGGATGTCCCTAACAAAAACCTGATCTTCAATATACTTTGTGTTGAATTGTATGTTCATAAATGCCCCTTTCACTGCCGAGCGCACGGCCAGGGCTCCGATCCCTGCATCTGTCACCGAATCCGGATTTCCCTGTTCCACCATTGCCTCAATGACCTCAAGGGATTGGTAAGCCGTCTCCATCACTTTCCAGGGAACACTGACGGCATTTTTTGCTGCAGTCTGGATGGCTTGTCTTTTGTTTTGTTTATCTTCTTCTGTTTCCTCAGGGAGTCTGGATGCTGCAATAATATTTCTAAAGGTATCGGTGTCTTCATCTACCAGGCCTGTTAGCTGAGCTTGCAGTGCAATACCCTTATCAGCCCAGCCGGAGAATTTTTCCCACCGGTCGTCCCATCCCCTTCTGTGGGCGGAGATATTGGCAACCATCGTTCCAAGGGCAGCGCCCAGCGAACCCATATAGGCGGTGACTGAGCCCCCACCCGGAACCGCCGATTCGGATGCTGTATGATCTGAAAATTCTGAAAGGGTCATGTTTTCCAGTTTATTTTTGTTTTTATCCTGCATTTTATATTCTATGATCTTTTCATCGGGATTGAATGGATACAGATCATCTAAACCCAGAGATCTGACGGCAATCCTGATCAGTTCTTTTTCCGGGATGCCAACAGATCTTTTTTGCTTTTTGAGGAAGTATTTCCCCGCCTCCACCATGGCTTTTAAGGGAATGAGCCCAACCAGCTCGGAGCC
>CAYYLT010000238.1:0-5313 GCA_964472385.1 uncultured Bacteroidales bacterium | reverse complement strand
GAATTTTTTGAACATAATACGTAAAGTACTAATATTTTAGTGTTTATAAATTTTTTCCGTTTTTTATGAATAATACAGGTTAAGACACTTGAACAGGAATTCATTGTTGGTGAATAATGCAGGTTGAATTTCATGCAAAATTATTTGCTGTTCATAAAAAAAATATGTATTTACGTATATTAATTTTTATTTTTAACCCAACAGTTATTACGAACTTATGAGAAAGCTATATTATCTATTGCTACCTCTTATGCTGACATTTTCTGCAACTGCCCAGGAAGATCAGAAACCAGGGGATCTTTTTGAAGATGCAGAGTATTACAGGTTATACGAAGAATATATTGAAGCCTTACCCCTTTACCAAAAACTTTTGAACCAGAGCTACGACAATGCCCATATTAACTATAGAATCGGGGAATGTTACCTCAATATACCGGGTAAAAAAGAAAAATCCATACCCCATTTCACCGAAGCCATAAAAAACATGGATCATAACTTTCGCGAAGGTTCTCTCAGAGAAAAAGATGCGCCTGTATATGCCCTTTTCTATATTGGCAAAGCCTACCAGATCAAAAACGAGTTGGAGAAGGCAATTTCTTTCTATCATCATTTTCTGGATACCATTCAGGATCCGGAAAATTACAATATGAATTTTGTCAGAAAACAAATCCAAACGTGTAAACGGGCCAAAGAGCTAATGAACAATCCAACCCACATAGACCAGAAAAATCTGGGTGATCAAATCAACGACAATTTCTCCAATTTAAAACCTGTGGTCAACAGCAACGAGGATCTGCTGATTTATTCCTCCGAACTTCAGTTTTATGATGCTATTTTTATGGCCGAAAAATCTGATGGAGAATGGAATGAACCCATAAACCTGGCTACCCAAATAAAAAGTGAAGGAAACCTGTATCCCTGCGCCCTAAGCCAGGATGCCAACCGGCTTGTATTATTCCGCTCCGAACCTTACCAGGGGGATCTCTACATCAGTAAATATTCTGAAGAAGACGGCCAATGGAAACTTCCTCAAAAACTTGGCAACAAAATCAATACAAGATTCTGGGAAACCCATGGATGCCTTGGCCCGGATAATCAAACCCTTTATTTCACAAGCAACCGCAAAGAAGGCTTCGGAGGACTTGATATCTATGTCTCATACTTCGATACAACAGAAAATAAATGGGGTGAACCTCAGAACCTGGGAGAACATATCAATACACCCTATAACGAAGAAACTCCATTTATCACAGCCGACGGGGAAAGACTATACTTTAGCTCTCAGGGCCACGAAGGAATGGGTGGTTTTGATGTTTTCTATGCTGAAAATATTGACACATCAGGCTGGTCACAAGCCATAAATATAGGATATCCTATCAGTACCACCGACGACGATCTTTTTTTCTACCCCATCCAAAATGGAAATGTGGGTTATATGGCTAAATACAGCAAACAAGGATACGGAAACCACGATATATACCGTTTTGAGATTTATTCGGAAGATAATCCCAAACAAATCAAATTGGAGGGTGAAATTATCCTGAGCCAAAAATTAAAGGATATGTCAAATAAAGATCTCAAATTAACAATAGATTCACTCAATGGCGCCCATATAAAAACATTGGTCCCCAAAGAAGACTCACTGAGCTATTCCTTTATGCTTAATCCCGGAAGCTATCAATTGACTTTTCAAGGCAAAGGATATGATACCCAGCGAAAAAAAATTCATCTATCATGGAATTATCCCCGAAAATCATATCGGTTGAATCCCACGCTTAAGCCCCGGAAGAAACTGGACCGCAACGAATTAATCCAACTTCCCAATATACTTTTCGGATTTGATGAAAGTAAACTGGATCCTGCTGCGCAAAAAAAGCTTGATACCCTTGCCCGTATCCTAAACAAATATCCTGATCTAGAAATAAAAGCTGTCGGACACACAGATGCCATCGGAAATGAAAGCTATAACCAAAAGCTTTCCCGAAAAAGAACCCAATCTGTCATAGCGTATCTAACAGACCAGGGCATCAGCCAAAACAGAATTCATCAAAACGCAAAAGGAGAACAGTTCCCGGTCGCCCTCAATGCATATCAGGATGGAGAAGATTGTCCCGAAGGGCGCAAATACAACAGAAGGGTTGAAATCGTTCCCATTTCTGAAACAAACCTTAATATAGTGGGTTATGCAGGTCATATTCCAAATGGGTTGAGAAAAAAAGATGTGGTATATTATACTGTTCAGCTCCTGCTGGCAGATAAAAAACTCCCTGTGGATTATTTTGATCAGTTTCCCGCATTGAAAAAGTATTCCATTGAAATGTTTCGCAACGGAAAATACATTTATACACTGGGGAAATTTGAAAACCAGGCAGCCGCTATTGATGCCTATTACCAGGCCATTAACCTGAATTTTGATAAAGCCCGGATCATCTCCAGCTATCAACTGGAAGAAATGCTTAACCTAAAGTAAACAACACAAGAATAACCGTCAATTTGTGGATATACTGGAGGAAAAAAACATTAAGCTCAGAGCCATAGAACCGTCTGATGCTGAACTGATCTATAAATGGGAGAACGATTCATCCTTATGGTATGCCGGTAATACCATTGAACCATTCTCCAGGAATGTGATCAACCAATATGTTAAACATGCCCACAGGGATCTTTTCCAGTCCAAGCAACTGCGTTTGATGATCGACCTGAAAGATGAACAGAATAACCCTGCAAAAACCATCGGCAGTGTTGATCTTTTTGAAATTGACGGTTTCCATCAAAAAGCCGGAGTAGGTATATTGATTCATGAAAGGACAGACCGCAATAAAGGATACGCAAGCCAAACGCTTGATGTTTTAATACGTTATGCCTTTGCCATCCTTCTCCTCCACCAGTTATACTGTAATATTGATGCAGACAACGAACCCAGTATCAAACTTTTTAGCAAGAAAGGATTTGAAGTCTCCGGAAACAAAAAAGATTGGATCCGAACCAAAAATGGCTGGAAAAACGAATTGCTTTTGCAGTTAATCAACCCGAATACCAGATAAGTAAATTTTGTTGAATCTTTCCTTCTGCCCATTTCCTATTCATGGCAACAAATTATCCGATGCTAATTTTCCAGTATCTCCTGATAGGTCGGAATCTGTTGTAAGAAGGAGTAATGCCTCTTGTCCGGGTCTATTCGGCAACCATAATGTACTAATCCATTGGTGACAATCAGATAGTTTACCCTGAGCTTCATATTGTATCGGGTAATCTGGTCAAAATGCTCCTGCCTGATACTTACTTCAGGTGCCTTGCATTCTACAATCATTACGGGTACTATATCTCTGCTATATACCACGATATCTGCCCGGTAAGATAACTGATGATATTCCAGCATCATTTCTACCGCCATCAACTGCGCAGAATATTGCTTTACTTCAATCAAATACCGAATGAAATGTTGACGAACCCATTCTTCAGGGGTCAATAAAACAAACTGCTTTCTGATCGTATCAAAAATGTATTTTTTTTGTTCCTTTGATTGTATTTTAAAAGAATATCGTGGTAAGTTTAAGGGCTTCACGTTCATTAATGTTTATCGAAATGATGGTATGTCAATATGATAAAAAAAGATTTTCGGGCTCTCGAAACAATATGATCTGTTCAACCTGTACACAATATAACCTGTATTATTCATGCGTCAAGTTTTGGATAGATGCAAGGCGCCGAAAGCCGACGAGGTAGTCGCAGTCGCCTACTTCGAGGCTTTCGCAACGTAGCAGATGCCCAAAATTGGCGCACCCGGAAAAAATGTTCAAGATAAAAATTCCTGAGCATAATACGTAAAGCACGAATATCTTTTTGTGTATAAATGGTTTTCCATTTTTTATGAATAATACAGGATAAATAATTAATTTTATAGCATTTACTTTTGCTGTGTATAAGGAAGGTTAAAGATATAGCAATAAAATCATCAGGCCATGAAAAAAATCCGGATAACTTTGCACA
Organism: uncultured Bacteroidales bacterium; assembly: GCA_964472385.1. Taxonomy (GTDB): domain Bacteria; phylum Bacteroidota; class Bacteroidia; order Bacteroidales; family UBA12077; genus JAGXLC01. Next base: position 1,323 of record CAYYLT010000238.1, on the reverse strand, counting down.
ATATCACACAGGTAAGATATAACCTGCATTAATTCTGCAAAATGATGCCTATAACATCATAACCCTTGACATTAAAGGAATCAAACCCTATGATGACATACCATGACATATTGAATGAACTGAAGAAGAAGATATACCGGCCTGTATATCTTTTTCATGGAGAGGAAGCTTATTTTATTGATCAACTAACCCAATATATACAGGAACACGTTCTCACCGAATCCGAAAAAGCTTTCAACCAAACCCTTCTCTATGGAAAGGATACCAGTGCAGAAACCGTCATCAATGCAGCCAGAAGGTATCCCATGATGGCCAGTTATCAGGTAGTTATTTTAAAAGAAGCCCAAAATCAAAATGATTTGAACAATTTGTATTATTATGTTGAAAAACCTCAACATTCAACCATACTGGTTATCTGTCACAAACACAAATTCATGGACAAAAGAACAAGGCTGTACAAAACCATTCAAAAAAATGCGGTTGAATTCCAGTCATCAAAGATCAGAGAGTACAAAATACCTGAATGGATCAGTCAATATATTGCCCGCAGCAATAAGCGTATACACAATGATACGGCAATGCTGATCACAGAATTTTTAGGCAATGACCTGAGCAAAATAACGCATGAACTGGAAAAACTTCTGTTAACGCTTCCGGAAGATGAAACCACTATCAACTCCTCTCATGTAGAGAAGAACATTGGTATCAGTAAAGAATATAATCCTTTTGAATTAAATAAAGCCCTTGCCGAAAAAGACATCTTAAAAGCCAACCGGATAATCAGGCATTTTAGTCAAAATCCCAATGAATATGGGTTTCCCCTGATCATCGGATCCCTTTATTATTTTTTTTCTAAGCTGTTGGGTTACCATTTTCTGAAAGAAAAAAACAAAAAAAAGGCTGCTGCTCAATTAAAAGTTTATCCCAACATGATATATCAGCTTGAGCGGGCTGCGTCAAAATACAATTACAAAAAGGTGGCCCGGATCATCACTTACCTGAGGGAATATGACCTAAAATCAAAAGGTTTAAACAACGTGAGTACACCGCAAGGGGATTTACTCAAAGAATTAATTTTTAAAATCCTTCATTAATAAAAAAGATTTTCCCATATTTATCCTGTATTATTCATGCGTCAAGTTTTGGGTAGATGCAAGGCGTTGAAAGTACACGACGTAGTCACCTGCTTCGGGTTTGCTAAAAAACACAAAAAATGCCTATAATAAATAGCATGCGTACATTTATGATTTGCAAATTGTAAGGTTATGAGCAAATATTTCGTTAAACGCCTTGCCTTTTTTATGATCATTTTTTGTTAGCCTT
>CAYYLT010000237.1:0-5356 GCA_964472385.1 uncultured Bacteroidales bacterium | reverse complement strand
TTTATCGAATAGAGGATCAAGTCTTTACATTTACCGGTTGGGCAACGCCCCTGGGTATGTGCTTCATATTCTTCCCTGAAATATTTAAGGGTGGAGAGGACAGGATTGGGGGCGGTTTTGCCTAATCCACAGAGGCTGCCTTTTTTTACCCATTCAGCGAGTTGCTCCAGCTCTGTTAGGTCATTGGCCTTGCCTTCACCGGTGCATAAACGATTGAGCATATCCATCATTCGCTTGGTACCCACACGGCAAAAAGTACATTTTCCACAGGATTCATCTTGTGTAAAAGCCAAAAAATATCTGGCCATATCCACCATACAATCGGTATCATCCAAAACCACCAATCCACCCGAACCCATCATAGCGCCGATTTCGTTTAAAGAATGAAAATCTACCGGGGTATCTGCCAGCCATTCAGGTATACATCCTCCGGAAGGGCCTCCAATCTGTACGGCTTTAAATTTCCGATTGTGGGCTATACCACCGCCTATTCGCTCAACAATTTCCCGAATAGTAATCCCCAGCGGCACTTCAATAAGACCTCCTCTCTGAATTTTGCCGGCAAGAGCAAATACTTTTGTTCCATGACTATCGTCAGTACCTATGGCGGCAAAATGATCTGCACCTTTACTCAGGATATAGGATATCTGGGCAAAGGTTTCTGTATTGTTGACCAGGGTAGGGTGACCCCAAAGTCCTTTTTCAGCAGGAAAAGGAGGCCGAACAGTAGGAAAACCACGCTCTCCCTGTATTGATGCTATAAGCGCCGTTTCCTCACCGCAAACAAAAGCTCCGGCACCTTCGACGATCTCCATGTCAAAACTGAAACCGCTATTCAAAATGTTTTGGCCAAGATAACCATTAGATCTTACTTTTTCAAGCGCTAAACGCATTCTTTCTACAGCAAGCGGGTACTCGGCACGGATATAAAAATAACCCTTTGTTGCTTGCAGTGTAAAGGCTGCTATTAATATCCCTTCAATAATCCTAAAGGGATAGGATTCAAGAAGCATCCTGTCCATAAAAGCACCCGGGTCACCTTCATCTCCATTACATATGATATATTTTGTATCGCTTGCCTGGTCAGCAAGGAGCTTCCATTTGATATGTGTTGGAAATCCTGCTCCTCCCCGGCCTCTGATTCCACTCTTCCTGATCTCCTCAATATTTTCTTCGGATGTATACGCCAGAGCCTTTTTAAATCCTCTGAAACCGCCAAGCTGAATATATTCTTCAAGATCCAGGGGGTTTAAAACACCTCTGGATTCGGTCGCTATAGGAACCTGATGTTCCAAAAATGAGTTTACATGTGATTCCCGAATATCAATTGAATATTTTTCCAGTCCCTCCCAGTTCTGATCGGTTTGAATGGTTTCCAGCCTCCTGTATATTTGCCTTTTAATCTTTTGAAAAAAACTATGGGGGGAATAATGTTTGGTGACCAAATAATCAATATCTTCCGGTTTAACTTTGGCATACAATTTAGCAGGTTTGTTATCGGGAATAACTTCAACCAAAGGCACCTGATGACACATACCGACGCATCCCACTTGCTTCACATGAATATTCAGCTTGTTACGGTCAATAGACTGTTCAATGGAGTTCCGGATGGCTTCGCTTCCACTGGCCATGCAGCATGAACCCAGGCCAATGCGTATTTCACCTTGATATTCAGATCCATGTTGGTTATAACCCTTTTTCTGAGTGTCAGGTGTCTGGCTTTCAAAATTTTTTAAGATCTCTGCAACCTGACCTGACCTGACATGTCCATAAGTAACCTGGTCGATCTGTACTACCGGTGCCAGGGTGCAACATCCCAGGCAGCTAACTTTTTCAACAGTATATTTGCCGTGACCATCGGTGATTTTTTCATCCGGAATACCCAACTCACGTTTAAATGCATCGTGAACCAGGGTAGAACCCTTAACATGGCAAGCCGTACCAATACATACTTTTATGATGTGTTCCCCTACAGGTTCAAGGCGAAACTGAGAATAAAAACTGGCGACACCAATAATTTCTGCTGGTTTTATGGCTGTCCTATCGCAAATTTGCGCAAGAACCTCCTGTGGCAAATAATGGTATTTATCCTGAACTGCCTGAAGCAAGGGAATTACTGCACTCCTGTCGTTGCCCTTTTCATCAATAATGCTGTCGATATCAAAAACATCCTTATTCATGCAAAAATTGAATTATTGTCCTATACAATAAAGGTGATCTTTTCCCCTGATATAAATCCGGTCTTCAGCAAATGCAGGGGTGGCAAATACTGCTTCTCCAAGTTGCGGTTCTCCAACCGATTGAAACGTTTTTGAAACTTTAGCAATATGTGCATTACCTGCCATATCGATAACAAATACATTCCCATCGGCCACAACGGGGGAAGCATAAAAACCATTGTCGTATTCCTGTTCCCAGTATTTTTCGCCACTGATGGCATCATAACATGCCAGGACACCATAAGAGGTAGCAATAAAAAGCAAGTTATCATGCACTACCGGACTGGAGACCTCCGGCAAGTATTCCATTTTTTCCCAACTTACCTGATAATCCTCATCTGAATTGATTGCCACCATTTGAGCATATTCATTGGCTGCAAAAACAAAACCGTTGGCATAAGCAGGAGATGGCCCAACTTCTCCCATCATGCAATCTACAGACCATATTTCATTTCCATTTTCTGTATTGTATCCTGCCACTATGGGTACACCTGACAAGATCAACTGGAGGTTTCCATTAATACTGGCCAATATGGGAGAAGCCCATGAAATTCTGGAATCCCTTTTCTTTTGCCAGACAATGTTCCCATTTTTAACGTTCAGCGTTATAATCTTACCGCCCTCATTGGTATCATATTGAACAAAAAGCTTTTCCTCCCAGGATATCAGGGAGGATGAATGACCATAATGGTTATCCGGCACGCCCAAGTTTTTAGCCCACTGTCTTTCACCCTTCATATCAAAGCAGATGACATCTCCGGTAGCAAAAATGGCATATACTCTCCTGCCATCCGTAGTGACTGTTGGGGCTGCCAACCCCGTATCATCAGTTGTTTTGGGCATTTCTGACGGAGAACCTGGAATATTCTCAGCTTTTCTTTGCCATAACAGTTTTCCGCTGTGTCTGTCATAACAGAAAACCATCAGGCTTTCCTTATCACCACCGGAAATAAATAATTTGTCACCCCAAATGACAGGGGAATTATAACCGGGTTTAATAATCTCCTTTTTCCAGTGGACATTTTTGTTTGATGCCCCGTCCCATTGGGTGGGTATATTTTTTTGATAAGAAACGCCATTGCCAAGGGGGCCGCGAAAAGCAGGGTGGTTATTTTTAATGTCTTCCAGGGTTGGAAAGTTAGCCCCGGATTCATTTTCCTGCGGCTCTTCTTCCTGACCGGTGTTCTGCCCTGAAATACTTTGTGTTTCAGGCGTCTGATGGTCAGTACTTTGTTTTTCTCCCCTATCATCACCATTTTTAGAGCTCATTGCCTGTTGCGATGCGGATGAATCCGGATAAGAAGTACTTTCATTATCCCCCACATCAACAACCTCTATTTGATCATCAGAAGATTGCTCCTCAGAAGCCTTTGCAAGCTCAAGGGACGAATAAGTAACATAATGCTTGTTCGACAGGATTGCTGCCAGCAGGGAAAGGGCAATAAAAACCGCACCGGCACCAAGAACCCATTTCTGACCGATTATTTTGCGCAGGTTTTCATTTTCAAGTGTTTCATCAGGTGCTTCAATACTGGCTGTCAGAGAATAATATGTTCTCAAGGCAATAACCAACACAATACCAAAAAATAACAAAAGATATCCCCCGGTTTTCACCTGCCATTGGGCATTAAAATAGGCCTTGCGGGCAAGCAGATCATAGTTCCTGATTTCCTCTATGAGCGCTTCATTGTTGGAATCATCAGCCAATCGCCGCACAAGCGCTTCAATGGTTTTGCTCTCGGTAGGATCATGTGTGCTTAACTGATAATAATTGATCAGCAATAACAAACTCACAAATATAGCCATGATACCTGATATGATGGCAACATTCAATGATAGTCTGATTTTCTGCTCTTTGTTCATTTATCGCATGTTTTGCTTTCGAACGGAAAAATTTATTTGTTATGTTTTTACGGGACAGTAATCCACGCATCTCCCGCAACTGATGCAGTTTCCCTTATGTGGATGATAATCTTCATGGGATCTATAGACCAGCTGATTGATCAGAAATACGCCAATCGCTAATCCCAGAAATCCACCTAACAACCATCCGCCATTGTAAAAATGATCTCTTATCGTTCCTGCCTCTTGGATAAGCGACTGCATAGACTGCCCGGAAGCCATAAATGTTTCAAGATCCAGGCTCTCCGTATTATTTTTCATTTCCGGATGTTCGATCAACAAATCTGCCAGATATACTTTGGGATGAACTTTTGCCAGCAATGCATGGGACTCTGAAATTAAGTATCCTCCGGCAAAAAGCAAGATGGGGATAAGGGATACATAAATCAACAATTTCTTTTTATGGGAGGTCTTCACTTTTCGCTCTTCACCACGGGACGGAGCTTCAATGGCATCAAACGGACAAGCATTGCTGCATAATTTACAATGTATGCATTTTGAAGGGGTGATCGTGAGGTGGTATTTTGAATATTTGGAGAACCAACTCAACAAAACGCCATAAGGACAAACAAAACGGCAGTAGGGCCGTCCGACAAACATACCGATAAGAAGAAAACTGATGCCCAGGATTATCAAATGAAACTCTGCACCCATTCGAAAAATGCCTACAAAAGGATCATAACGGCAGATAATAAAATCTGTACCGGTAGCGGCGTAAAGGATAGCCAAACCCAGGTATACATAAGGGAACAATCCCAGGGCTTTTTGCAATCCAACAGGGACCTTAATGGGTTTAACAACCACCAGATCCTGAATAACGCCTAATGGACAAGCTCCGGCACAAAATACCCTTCCGAAAAATAAAGTAAAAAGCAAAGGAACAGCAAAAAAGGCCAATACCGGCCATGATATGGCATATTCAGCATTAAATAAAGATAACGATACGTTCTGTACCGATCCAATGGCGCAGATACACCCTTCCCGGTAAAAACCAAAATAAAGCAGGGTAAAAACCGATAACCACAGGATACCCTTTCGCGATCTGGATCTTAAGGCAAAATAACTTGCTAAAGAGAGTACCAGTATTAATACCAGTACATCAAAATACTCCAGTTGCAGCGACCGTGGCTCAGGAGTAGCAGTATCCGGCTGCTCATAACCTGATTCAAATTCAGGTTTCGGAAAACGCAGATCGGAAGAGCACACGTCTGAACTCCAGTCACGTGAAACGATCT
>CAYYLT010000236.1:0-5363 GCA_964472385.1 uncultured Bacteroidales bacterium | reverse complement strand
TACACAGGAGCTAAGTATGCAGTAGCTGCCGTTAACGGCACTGCCGCACTGCATATAGCTTTAATTCTGGCTGGTACTGAAAGCAATGAAGAAGTCTTAACACAACCGCTTACTTTTATTGCAACTGCCAATGCCATTAAATATACAGGGGCAGAGCCTGTTTTTGTAGATGTAGATAAGGATACGCTCGGTCTTTCACCGGAAAAACTTGAATCGTTTCTGAAAAATTATACCTATCAAAAAGAAGGATATGCGCGTAACAGAAACACAGATAAAATAATCAGAGCCTGTGTACCCATGCATACCTACGGCCATCCCTGCCGGATTGATGAGATCATGGATATATGTCGGCGATACAACATAACCGTGATTGAAGATGCTGCAGAATCTTTGGGCAGTTTCTATAAGGAAAGACATACCGGTACGTTTGGAGATATGGGGATATTAAGCTTTAACGGCAACAAAACAATTACCACCGGTGGAGGAGGGATGATAATCACTGATAATGAGGAGCTGGCCAAACTGGCCAAACATCTGACCACGCAGGCCAAGGTTCCTCATCGATGGGAATATGTTCATGACCGTATTGGCTACAATTACAGACTGACCAATATTGCTGCTGCTTTGGGAGTGGCTCAGCTGGAGAATCTGGAAGAGGTTGTGGAGAATAAGCGTGAACTAGCCCGAAAATATGAGAAGTTCTTTGGAAATTTTGACATTGATTTTTTTACTGAACCGGAAAACTCCAGATCCAATTACTGGTTGAATGTTATTTTGCTGAATGATAGAAAGGGAAGAGATGAATTTTTGCAATACACCAATGATCATGGAGTAATGACCCGGCCAGCGTGGAAGTTGATGAATAAACTGGACATGTTTAAAGATGCTCAGACAGGAAATATTGAGAACGCCGAATGGACTGAAAAAAGACTTGTGAATATCCCAAGCAGCTATCGCAAATGAAAAGTTTATATTTGTAAATTAATTTTAAATCATACCTCTGAAAAGAGCTAACTGATATGAATTTACCTGATTTCTTAATAATAGGAGAAACAAAATGTGGTACAACCTCTTTATATAATTATTTGATTCAGCATCCCAAGATTAAAAAAACTTATGGAAATGGTGATGATGTGGATGCAAGTTACGCAACAAAAGAAATACGATACTTTGATCGGTATTTTGATCGGGGCAATGAATGGTATAAAAGCTGTTTTCCGGAAACCAATAATGATGAAATAACCGGTGAAGGAACGCCTATGTATATGTATCGCGCAATGGCTCTTTATCGTATATATAAACATTTGCCTGGTGCAAAATTCATTGTGCTTTTAAGAAATCCTACAGACCGATTATTCTCAAATTATCAGCATTATTATAAATATGTTCCTGGCTGGGCAGAGAAATATCCTGATTTTGAATCATATTTGAATACCTGTTCTGATCCTGATTATTTTATGATTGATAAGGGAATTTATGTGCAAAGCCTTCAACGTTGGTTGTATTATTTTCCAAAAGAACAATTTTATATCGATACTTCAGAGAATCTTGGAAAGAATACCCAAAGGGTTTATTCAAATGTTTTGAGATTTTTGGGAGTTGATGATTGCAAGCTAAGTAGCTTTTCGTATTATAGAAAAAATGCGTATAATGTCATGAAAAAGGAAACAAGGCAACTGTTGAGAGATTTTTATCAACCCTATAATCAAAAGCTTTATTCGTTATTAAATAGGGATTTAGGATGGGATAAATAGAGCCAGATGAAAAGAGAAATTGAAAAACTGTGCATAGATCGCAAGGCTAAGATATCCGAGGCTTTAAAATATATGGATGAAATTAAGCTTAAATTGTTGATTGTAACATCAGACAATCAGTTTTATAGCTTGGTAAGCATTGGGGATATTCAAAGAGCCATACTCAAAGCATATGATCTTAATTCACCGATTGAAAAAATCCTGCGTTCAAAGGATAAGATAAGGGTGGCCCGTATACAGGATACAGAAAGTTCTATAAAAAAAACTATGATCAAGCATAAGACCGAATTTATGCCGGTGATCGATGATAACCGATCCATTCATTCAGTATATTTTTGGAGCGATGTTATTGGAAGGAATGAAGTCATAGAAAAGGAAAAATTGGATATTCCTGCTGTAATAATGGCTGGCGGAATGGGGAAGCGGCTGAAACCCATTACAAATATTATCCCAAAAGCCTTAATGCCAATAGGAGAGAAACCAATTCTTGAAATTATTATTGATAAGTTGTATGAAGTGGGTATTAAGGACTTCTATATATCAGTAAATTATAAAAAAGAAATGATCAAGCAATATTTTAAACAGCTTGGCAATCAAGGATATAATATTGAATATGTAGAAGAAAACAAGCCGCTAGGTACTGGGGGTAGTTTGTATTTATTAAAAAACAGACTTCTCAAAACCTTTTTTGTATCGAATTGTGATGTATTAATAGATCAGGATTTTAGAGAAGTTTATCATTATCACAAGGAAAACAGAAATGAACTGACAATTGTTTCCGCCTTACAACATTATCCCATTCCATATGGAACCCTGGAGACAGGTTACAATGGTATCCTGACAAATATAAAAGAAAAACCGGAATTGACTTTTCAGGTAAATACGGGTATGTATATTCTGGAACCTCACCTCCTTAAGGAAATACCTGAGAATTCTTTTTTCCAGATAACTTCACTAATCAATAAAGTTTTGCATAGGGGAGGAAAAATAGGTGTTTTTCCGGTAAGTGAACATTCCTGGATAGATATTGGTGTCTGGAAAAAATATGAAGATTCCCTTAATGAATTTAAGAATTGGTTGAATGTCTAATAGAATGCAGGGCAATGCATATCCTTTACATTTTTACTTCGGGTCATTTTTTTTCACCCAACAATAAGCGATGGTTTAAGTTGTTTCAGGAGAGAAAAGACCTCCGGGTTTCAGTTCTTATCCAGGAACCACAGGAAGCAGTCAAAAAGAATTTTAAATCGTTGTACGGCAATCATTTTAACGTCCTGTATTTCGAGAATGAGAAAGATTTCCTGACCAAAAACTACATCAGAAAATTCCGCTACCTAAAGTCTGTAGCAGGGAAAATAGATCGGTTAAATCCCGATGTCATTCATATTCACGGCCTTTTTTTTATTTATCTTGCTTTGCCTTTGTTTTTTCTTAAATCGAGGCCCAAAATTGTTATGAATTTATGGGGCAGTGATTTTAACAGTATGTACCATAAGAAGTTAAAAAACAAACTTATATTAAGGTGGCTGCTTAAAAAATCCCATATGATATGGACTACTTGGCTGGCTATGGGAGATAGTCTCAGGGCAAAATTCCCGGAGTATACCGGTAAAATCAGAACCATTCCGCTGGGGGTTACCAGTGAACTTTTTCTGCAGCGTAATGAAAAGGATATACAATCCATTCGCAAGAGATTCAGCATTAACCCGGATGAATATCTGATGGTTTATACCAGAGGATTTGTCATGAATTCAAACTACCATAAAATAATCAAAGCTTTAAGCAATATAAAGGAAAATCTTCCCTACAAAGTTATTTTCCACCATTTTAAAAGCAAACCGGAAATGGATCAATATTTAATGCAACTTATCAATGCATATGGGCTTAACGAGAAAGTTGTCATTTCTCATTCCGATCTGGCTGATAAAGAAATGAAAGCCCTTTATGAGCTGGCTGACCTTACTTTTTCCCTAACCGAAAAGGAACAGTTTTCAAGAACCATCCAAGAAGCCATATTGTCTGACACCCATCTGATCTTGAATGATATTGAACCCTACCGGTATCTAAAATATTTTTTCAACTGGAATGTAGACCTGGTGGATGTTAATGATGCAGAGCAATTGGGTGGCAGGATCCAATATTATATTGCTCAGCAACCCAAACCCAACTGGAAATATGAAAGAACCTTCATTGAAAAGATATTTAAATTTGAAGATAAGGAAGAATTGTTTAAGTCGGTTTACCAGGATCTGATAGATGAAAAACTCTAATAGCATTGCATACTTCGTGTTGAGGAGGCTTTTAAAATATTCTTCTCCCTTAATAGGACATTTGCAGAAAACTTCAGTAAAATCATTGGCTTCAGCCGGGGAGGTTGCCCAACCTGTTTTCATTTTGGGGGTACCCCGTTCGGGTACAACTATTACCTATCAGATTATCAGCAATTACTACAACATCCTTTATACTGATAATTTGGTTTTCTTTTGCCGGGAAAACCCATTCTTAGGTTTTTGGTTGAGCAACAAATTTTTTGGGGATAAACCCCATAATTGTTTTAAGTCTGAACGGGGAAATACCATGGAATGTGGATTGCATGCCCCCAATCAGGATCCGGTTTTCTGGAAAAAATATATTCACAAGCTGGCCGGTAGGACCAATAAAAATGATGTATTGACTGAGCGTGATAAGCAAAAAATTTATTCCCATGTTTTTTCTGTAATCAATAAATACAAGAAACCTCTAATTATGAAGGGGGCTGCGGTGGGCAACAATTTGAGTGTTTTCCTGAAAATCTTTCCTCATGCCAGGTTTATACAATTTACACGGGATCCGCTTTATACTGCCCAGTCATTGTTACAAACCACCAAAAAAATGGGAGTGGATTTTGAGGATGCCTGGATGAAACGTATTAAGCCATACAATTACAATACAATTTTGGAGACCCCTTCCGTATTCAGGAAAATAGCCTTGTATGTGCATGCACTTTATCAGCAAAATGCAGAGGATCTGAAGCAGGTTTCGGAAAGAAATTATGTTTCTTTTTCCTATGAGGAATTATGTGCCTCTATGAACAATGTACTGGAAAAATCCGGAAAACTGCTGGGGTACCATACTGAATTACGCGATAATCCGGAACTACCTGTTTTAACCAATCAAAACGTGCAAAAAATCAATGATGCTGATTTTAATAAGCTTGGGGAGGCAGTAAATTCCTTAAACTGGCAAAATGTTTTATAAATGAAATTAAAAGAGAAAATAATATTGGGTGTTTCCAGGATCACTGATGCTTTATTTTATAGAAATCAGATTCCCATCTTATATTATCACCGGGTCAATGACTTTCCTTCCAGTGTTGACAGTTCTCCCCGTGTGGAATTTTTCCACAGGCAAATTCAACTGCTGTATCAAAGAGGATATTATTTTGCTTCCCTTCTGGAATTAATTCAATGGTGTAAAGGAGCAGTTGACTTACCGAAAAATTCAATAGTCATAACTTTTGACGACGGATACGAGGACAATTATACCAATGTATTCCCTCTCCTGAAAAAATATAATGCTAAAGCCACCATATTTCTAATTCATGATTATATTGGCAGGTGAACGTATTTC
>CAYYLT010000235.1:0-5392 GCA_964472385.1 uncultured Bacteroidales bacterium | reverse complement strand
AGTATATTTGAAATTGCATCTCCACCTCTGCTCCCTGGCAAGTAGGCCATCAACACAGCTTCCATGTTCTGTTCAAATTTGGATATTAACCGCGGTCTACCTTCAACCAGAACAAGCGTTACAGGTTTGTTTGTTTTTGCAAGGCTTTCTGCTAATGCTTGCTGTCCTTCAGGAAGATAAAGATCATTAATATCTCCTGGTTTTTCGCAGTAAGCATCTTCTCCCAGGCAAAGAATAATCTTATCAACACTTTGGGCGGCCAGCACCGCTTTATCAATATCAATCCCCACTTCAATACCCGATACTGGAACATATACCACATTTGATTTTCCAATCTCTTTTTGAACTGCTTCCAGAATGGTGTTGTTCGCTTCTATGAATTCATCCGTTACTGTTCCCTGCCATGTGTAGGACCATCCTCCGTTCAGCGCTGTCATAGTATTGGCTGTTGGGCCGGTGATCAGCACCTTTTCAGTCTTTTTTAACGGTAAGTTATCATTGGAATTTTTTAAGAGCGTGATTGCTTCTTCTGCTGTATGTAAGTTAAAAGAAGAAAATTCGCGGGAGGCAAACTTGGGAAAATCTCTGTATTTTGTCACCGGTCGTTCAAAAAGCCCCAACTGCAGCTTAACTTTCAAAATTCTTCTTACGGCATCATCAATACGTTCTTTACTCACCATTCCCTCTTTGACCAGTTCAACCAGATAGTTAAAAAAGGTATAATCCTGCGGTACCATGCTCATGTCAATGCCGGCATTAACAGCTAAGGCCACAGCTTCTTTCTGTGTAGCTGCAACTTTATGGCGGTCATGCAGGAATTGAATATCCATCCAGTCGCTCACAATAAAACCCTCAAAGTTTAATTCTTCCTTTAAAACATGAGTCAAATAATACTTGCTGATATGTAAGGGCACGCCGTTTATTTCTCCTGAATTTACCATGACCGTTTTTACTCCTGCCTTTACTGATTCAGCAAAAGGAGGTAAAAAAAACTGCCTCATCTCTCGTTCCGGAATGGACGCGGGGGTCCGGTCTTTTCCGGTATTGGGAGCGGAATAACCCACATAGTGCTTCATGCAGGCAGCGATCTTTGTAGAATCACTGGTTAATTTCTTACCCTGATAGCCCTCCGTTAAGGCTTTTCCCATTGAAGTAGCCAGGTAAACATCTTCACCAAATGTTTCCCAAAAACGTGGCCAGGCTGCTTTACGACCCAGACCAAGAACTGGAGAGAAAGTCCAGGGAATACCAGAGGCTCTTGTTTCATAGGCAGTGATCTCGCCAATCTTCCTGCTAATATCTGTATTGAATGTTGCTGCCTGTGCTATCTGTTGTGGAAAAAGTGTGGCATTTTGTGTATAATTAGCACCATGAATAGCATCAATACCATATAATACAGGAATACGCATCCGGGAATCATTCATGGCGATATCCTGTATGGTGGTTATGATTTCGTTCCATTTTTCGAGGCTGTTGGCATGACCACCGCAATTTAATATTGAACCTACATGATAATCCAAAAGGGCTTCTTTAAGCTTACCGGTATCAAGGTGAAATGGTTCAACCACTCCATTGGCGCCACTTTCAAGCAGGTAGGACAGTGTTATTTGCGTCATCTGACCCACTTTCTCCTCCAGGGTCATCTCTGATAAAATAGCTTCTGCCTTTTGGCGTATATTATTGTTGTCCGGAAAACCAGCTTTTTTTCCGCATCCCACAAGAAATACAAAAAGAATTAATAGAATATTTTGCAGTAGATTTTTCATTCGGATAAAAGTTTATTATTGCTTGTATATCAATTTAATATCGCTGCAAAGTTTGAAAGATTCAGCCCAATCGCCATGGAACCTGCATGCTTTATACATCGCCTTGTTGTGTAGTCCGGTAAATACTGGTTTCATTCGGATAAGCAATAAAATTTGAACAGACAGATAAATAATTGAACCATTACAATTAGGGAACAATGTTAACTTATCGTTAAATCAAAGTCAATTTTTCTTCTGCAATTAAAACACATCAGGGTTTTGAGAGGAACACATCAACACTACATCAACGCTTTAAATAACTCATCATGAAAAATATTATGAGCATAATAATTAGGAGGTTACAAGAAATAGCAATACAACGGATTGCAATGCAAAAAAATCCTGTAAGCGGGAAAAATAAGTGTATTGTTGGGGATATTTTATATTTCCAATAAGAACTCCACCAGGTTCACATCTCGCGATAAGTCCATTTTTTTACGAAGTCGGTATCGGTGAATTTCGACGCTGCGGGGATTAATATTAAGAAATGGGGCAATTTCCTTGGTAGAAAGATTCATCCTCAGGTAAGCACATAATTTCAAATCACTGGGAGAGAGCTCCGGGTATTTATCTTTGATGCGTTTGATGAAATCACCCTGTACTTCATCAAAATACTGTTTAAATAGCTTCCAGTCTTCTTCCAGGTTTATATCGTCTTCAATTTTTCGGTTGAGTAATTTCAACTGAAACTGAGCATCGGGATTTACTTTTTTATTAACTTTTTCAAGTTCATGCTTTATGTAATTCAAAATCTCATTCTTCCTGTTTATATTAATGGCTTGCGATGCCAGCTCCTTGTTTTTCAGCTCCACCTGGCTCCTCTGATTTTTTACATTGGACTGCAATTTTTCGTTCTGCAGTTTTATGATCTTATTTTCCATTTCAAGACGCTCCAGCTCATAGTTTTCTCTTTGTTTTTTTAATTCCTCCTTCTGTTTTTCTTTTAGCTTTATTCTTTCCTTGTGGATCTTTTTCTTGAGATAAGCAATCAACAGAAAGACAAACCCTACAAATATCACTGCATAAAAAAGATAGGCCCAAACACTCTGATACCATGGGGGTAAAATGGTAAATTCCAGTTCAGTGGTTTCACTTTCCCTGCCATAAACATTTTTAGCTTTTACACGAAACGCATAATCTCCGGCAGATAAGTTGGTATATTCTTTGGTTGCCCGTTCACTCCAGTCTGACCATTGTTCATCGTATCCTTCCAGAATAAACTGAAAATTGTTGTGTTCAAGATTTTCATAAGAAGTGGCGGCAAAGTTTATCTTGATGGATTTTAGGGAGTTAAGCTTGATGGGTTCAATATCTGTCAGGGGGCCATCACCAATATTAAAATAATTCATCGTATCGCGTTTACAATAAAAGCTGAATCTTCTGATAAGCATTTTAAGCGCGGCCTGATCCTCAGTTTTAAATGTAGGGTCAAAATGGGCAAATCCATCCACTGTACCGATAAAGACATTGGAAGTATCCACAACATTAATATGTTCAAAGGCAGAAACATATTTGTTATCAAGCTTATGTAAAACCTCGATGTCCCCAAAGCAGTCCGGACTTCCTTTTCCTTTGATAAGGTCTATCCTCCGGCTATAGTCAGAAAAATACCAGACATTTCCATATTTATCCTTTCTCAGATCACTTACTTGTTTACTGCCGTTTATTTGTTCTGAAAGCACAGTGTCTCTCTCGAAGTGATCAGCAAAGAAGGCAAAACGGTATATTCCATTTTCTGTTGCAGCATATATTTTTCCGTCCAGTTTAAATACGGAATTTCCCAGTTTTGACGGTAAGCCGCCGCTCTGATCATACAGCGTTACCTTAAGAACTCTATCCAACCTGTCATTGAGCTGAATCCGGTATATGCCTTTATAACCATGTGAGATCCACAAATTACCATAATCATCCCATGTCTGTATTCTGCTTGATTTTGTAAATCCCTTAATCACTTTGTCAAATTTCCATCGTCCCTCCACCTTTTTCAACCGCACCATTCCAATATAGGCCCCCTGGATAACATACTCAGGGTGACCGGGTATTTGCAGGAGGTTCCAGCCTCCATGTATATCCGATATTTTCCGGGAGGTTGATCCATTGATGATATAGGTTCCGTTGTTATGGCCACAAAACAGATCTCCATTTATTTTGGATAGATTCCAGACCTGTCCTTTAGTTCCCGAAACAATCCTAAAATTGTCATCAACATAAAAATTACCGTCTTTTTCCGTAAAGGTATTATAAAACAAAGCCTGGTTGGTTCCCAGGTATATTTTGCCATCGTAAACTGCAGTGGAATAACCCGTTCCTTCAATTTGAAAACCTTCACCAAAATATGTAACAGGGGAATTTATTTCCAGGTAATCAATGCCATGATCTAACCCGAGCCATAAATTCCCCTCGTGGTCACTAAAGGAACTCAAAATGGTGTTATTTTGCAAGCCCCGCTCTTTATTGATATGATGGAGTATCTCGCCCTCCTTGTTTGTCAGGATCAAACCATTCTGGATAGAACCCAAAGCGTAATAATCTTCTGATAACCTGGTAACATCAAAGAGTTGATTTTTTAATATGAATTCATTGGCTTCAGTTTTCCAGGGAGAAATATTTCCATCCTGGTATAAAAATAAGCCTTCATTCTGCGTTCCAATGAGAAACTTTTGGTTATCGAATGGCTGTATAGCCCATATTCTCCTTTCTCCGCTAAAAAACGATCCTCCTTTCATCGGTTCAAATTGTTGTCCGTTGAATTTCATCAAGCCCTGTTCAGCTTCTGAGATATATAAAACGTTCTTGACATAAAAGGCAAAATGAAAAGATCTATCATGTGCCAGAACCCTTATTTTCTCATCATTATAGAAAAACACCGAGGTGAAAGACTGAAATGTAACCCCGCTCTCTGTTATATAGATCTTCCAAATCTCACCAAAATCTTTGTATTTACCGGAGAGTTTATTTGAAAGAGAAACGTACTTTTTACTGCCATTTTCCATCTGCTTCAGGTACCCGAATTCGTTATATGCCCCGGCATATATCCTGCCTTTATCATCACAGGCAACTGACCGTACAACAGATCTATTTGAAACCTGATATAATTTCCATCTATTGCCATCAAATTCCAATATGCCGGAGTTGTTACCAAAATAGATCAGGTTATTTTCATCCTGCACAATATCCCAGGTCTGACGTCCCCCTTTGAATTCATCTCTTTCATAATTCCGAATAAAGGGTAAACCCGTTCGCTTAATCTGTGAGTGGACAGGAAAACAACATATGCTAAGAAAGACAAACAGCAGATGATATTTTGAGATAATCGTATTCATATTAATGACAAAGCATCCGAACCTGAATGATTCATAAATCCAAAAATAAGATAAAAACAGATAAATTGTTCTTTATGAAGTTCAAAGTTTTAAAATATGACGCCCTGCCATAAATTTAATGTAGGTGGTTATGGGTATTCCGCATTCAGAATAGCTCTATTGCCTTTTAAAATGCAAGGTTTTTTATCCTGCATTATTCATAAAAAATAAATAAATATCTATAAATAAAAGTATATAAGCAATTTACTTATTATGATCAAAAAT
>CAYYLT010000234.1:0-5437 GCA_964472385.1 uncultured Bacteroidales bacterium | reverse complement strand
ATGGGATTGGTTTTACGGGTTATCTCCTTGAGCTTGGCTTTGAACCCTTTCCAGCTGGATATTCCGGAGCATGTTGACCCCCCTCCAGGGAGCTTAAAAAGGGCCTATTTTGAATGATCTTATTCATGACATTCCGGCATATATTGACCCCTTTCAATAAAGATTAAAAGGGAATGGAAAATTTTTTCAAATTGACAAGGACGATCATGGGTTGACTTTTTTTAAGATTCGGAGCATGTTGACCCCCTATTTGAAAAATTTCTGCGTTCCTGTATACCATTTCGGAGCATGTTGACCCCCCTGAATTTTTTAATGGTTTTGATTTCTTTGAGGTTTTT
The DNA here is from genome assembly GCA_964472385.1 of uncultured Bacteroidales bacterium. Lineage (GTDB taxonomy): Bacteria > Bacteroidota > Bacteroidia > Bacteroidales > UBA12077 > JAGXLC01. The sequence continues at coordinate 5,099 of CAYYLT010000234.1, read as the reverse complement.
TAACCTCATAAAACGAACAGATGGCAGGAAAACCAAAACCAATGAGTCAAATCAAACAATTACTACGGATGCATCAACAAGGTCATGGTATAAAAACCATTGCCCGGGATATTAAAATGAGCAAGAACACGGTAAAGGCATACCTTCAAAAGGTATCAATGATGCCTTGCAGTATAGAATCACTTCTGGCATTGGAAGACCCCGAGCTTGATGCAAAATTACACTCTGGGAACCCTGCTTATAAAGAGAACCAGAGGTATGAACATGTAAAATCTAACCTGGGGTATTACATGAGCGAGTTAAAACGCATCGGGGTAACAAAAAAATTATTATGGGAAGAATATCGGCAGAACCATCCCGATGGTTATAGTTATACCCAGTTTTGTTTTCACTTGAATCAACAGCTCCTGGCAAAAAAACCATCCATGGTACTTAACCATTAGCCGGGAGAAAAACTTTACGTTGATTTTGCTGGCAAGAAGTTGTCCTACGTGGACAAAGAAACTGGAGAGATTGTTCAGTGTCCTGTATTCGTTGCATGTTTTCCTTATAGTGATTATGGTTTTGCAATAGCTGTGAGGAGTCAAGGAGTTGAAGATTTTATTTTTGCCCTTTCTCCAACCTGGCCAAAAATGGAAATGGTTGGAAGCGGATTAGTGACCAAATCACCGAAACCACCGGCATGTTCAATGAAATATAATTCATTCATTGCGCTGGAAATAAGTTTATACAGCACTTTATCTTTTTCATCATCATCGAACAATGCCCGCAGAGCTGTAACCCATAATCCGACAAATGCAAAACCAATCATTCCGCGTATTAAATTCTCCTTTATTTTATAAGGCATATTAGTCCACTGATCCATAAATTCTTTCCTGGTACCGCCGGTTGTCAATTTTGCAAGGCTTTTTAAAATTGAAAAATAAGACTGAGCAATACCTTCCATAAAAGCGCCTTCCCATACCTGCTCCTTTGTTACGGTTCCATCTTCTTGTTTAACTTCCTTATAAACAAATTGCCCTGCTTGTTTATTTATATGGGAGGATTTGTGGGATGGATGCAGTAACCGAAACCGCTTGCGGGTGAGCTCACTGAAAGTAAACCCCGCATTAGAAAAACCGGCTTTTTGCGAAAAATAATGAAGCAAAAAGCAAGGTCGCCTTGAACCTTCTAAACCTTGAAAGACAGTCTTTCAAGGTTTAGAAGGTTCACTAATCTATTAGTTAAATTAAAATGATTGATTAACATTGCATCTGAAAGTGGTACACTTTTCAATTGAAATTTACAATCCCAAAGGTATTATTAATCTTAATTTACCCTATAGCCATGGAAAAACTCAAAAAACTAAAATCCATCATTGCCAGGTATGATTCTGCTGTCATTGCTTTTTCCGGAGGGGTTGACAGCACTTTTCTCGCCAAAGTAGCAGACGAAATATTGCAAGAACGGCTCCTGCTCGTCACAGCCACATCTTTTGCTTTTCCTTTTCATGAATTGGAAGAGGCCAAAAATCTGGCCCAGCAAATGAATATTGCCCATCAGGTGATCACATCAGAGGAGATGAACATTTCAGGATATTCGAATAATCCGCCTGATCGTTGTTATTACTGCAAAAGTGAAGTTTTTGAAAAAATCAAGTATGTTGCCGGACAAGCAGGATATGATGTGATATTTGACGGGACCAACGCCGGAGATACCGGTGACTACCGGCCCGGCATGAAAGCTTTAAAAGAAAAAGCAATCGTCAGTCCTTTGAAAGAAGCAGAAATGACCAAAGAAGATATACGTTATCATTCAAAAGCTTATGGCTTACCTACCGCCGACAAGCCGGCTGACTCCTGCCTGGCATCAAGATTCCCCTATGGTGAACAGATCGACCCTGACAAGCTGAACCGGGTTAGCCGGGCTGAATTGCGGATCAAATTTCTTGGTTTCACGCAATTCCGCGTAAGAAGCCACAACAACCTGGCACGGCTGGAGTTTATTCCCCCAGAAATGAACCGGGCCTGGGAAAAACGGTCTCAGTTGAATGAGATTTGCAGGGATGCCGGGTATACTTAGGGTTTGCTGAAAAAGTCTTTAGTGCATCAGCTGCGAGACGGCAAAGCGAAGCTGTATATGAATACTGCGAGATGAAGCCAACGAAGTAGATGATGCGCTAAAGGCTAACAAAAAATATTAACGTAAAAAATGCAAGGTTTTTTGCGGACATATACTAAAAACCTTGCATTTTGAAAACAATAAATATGTTTCTCCTATTGATTTTGAGGTTTTTTTGTGTTTTTCAGCAGACCCTACTTATGTCACCATCGATACGACTGGTTACCGATCAGGAGCCATGAACGAGAGTTTGAATGAAAAGCAACAGGATCATAAAAAGTAACCCGTAAATTACAATTAAAGCACCTTTTTCAATAATGCCTGCAATTAACTGCACATCAGAACCCTGTAATATCCTGGGTTACAGTTGGGATAAGCAGTAACATGCCCAGGAGGATAAGAATTCCTAAAAACGGCAGAAACCATCTGAACCATTTATCATATGGTATTTTAGCTATTCCAAGAACACCCATCAGCACGCCGGAAGTAGGGGTAATCATATTGGTAAACCCATCGCCAAACTGAAAAACCAGCACAGCAGTCTGCCGGGAAATACCAATTAAATCAGAAAAAGGAGCCATTATGGGCATGGTCAAAGCTGCTTGTCCCGATCCGGAGGGCATCAGTATATTCAGCAATGTTTGAAACACATACATCACCCCCACCGAGCCAACTTTTCCAACATCCTTCATTCCCTCTGCCATGGAGTGAAGCAGGGTATCGATAATTCTGCCCTCTTCGAGAATATAGACGATCCCACCTGCCAATCCCACAACAATAGCTGCCATCATAATGTCTTTAACGCCCTTTAAAAACAAATCTGCAATATTGCTGCCTGTCTGGCTGGCTGCAATCCCTGAAAAAATACCCATCGCTAAAAAAATGGCAGCAATCTTCATGATATACCAGTCATAACCCATCACACCAACAATGATAAATAATATGGTATAAAGCAATAGGTTAAGAATGAAAAAATGAACCGATTTTCTCAGTCCTGTTAAGGAAGTAAAAGCAAACAACCCACTCAATACCGGAACAATAGGTACACGAAAGGCATTATTGCCAACCTCCATCGTTGTCATGGGGTATTCTAATGAAAAGATGATCAAGCCCAATAATATGATAAAGTACACTACCCATGCAGATATTGGTCTATGATAATCAATGTTTCCTAAATCATTCCCGCTAGCATTTCGCCATTGTTGATCGTTGTGATAAACTAAGGAAAGGGTAGGATCTCTCCGGAGTTTTTTCATATAAGTCAGCACATAACTTATACCTGCAATATTCAAAACCAACCAGCAGAAAAAGCGGTATTCTATTCCTGAAAACAATGGGATGCCGGAAAGCCCCTGGGCTATTCCCACAGTAAAAGGATTCAGTATTGCACCGGCAAAACCCAGCCCGGCAGCTACAAAACACATCGAGACACCCACAAGGGAATCGTAACCCATCGAAATGGATAGCGGCACGAAGATGATTACAAAAGCAATGGTCTCTTCACTCATTCCGAATATCGCACCAAAAAGACTGAACATAAGCATGATCATCGCAACCACGATATTGTCCATTCCCAAAACTTTAATGAAACGGATGGTTTCAAGCCTGCGTGTCAAGCGTAAAAAAGAAAAAATTCCCACATCTATAGCCCGGCTTTGGTTGATAATCCAAAAAGCACCACCTACCATCAGTATGAAGACAATAATGTTGCTTTTAGAAATGAAACCATGATAAAATGCAGAAAATACCTGCCAGGTTTGCGGATCGCCCGAGATATATTGAAAAGAGCCGTTTTTTACCACTTCCCGCGCTACCCCGTTATCCATCACTGTTACTCTTTCGTATGCTCCACCGGGTAACAGCCAGGTCAACAATCCCCCTATAAGGATAATTAAAAACAAAATCACGAATGTATGGGGTATCTTTACTTTCTTTAGCATAACCAAGATATTTTCACCTTAGAAGATATATAAACCAGCAGGCCCATTCAACTGAAAGCAGATCATATCATTACTAATTGTTATGGCCGGTATATTATAAATTTCGGGATAGGTCACTTGATTTTAACAATTATACAGGAAAATCAGGATAACATCGTATGCATCAAACTTCGATCATTAGGGTGTCATAAGCAAACTTAACATTTTCAGGTAATTTTGCACTGATATTTTTATGAAGCCCCATCTGGTGGCTCATATGGATCAAATAAGCTTTCCTCGGACTGAGCTCGTTAATAATTTGCAGGGCGTCCGTAAGGTTAAAATGGGAAATGTGTTTTTTCTTACGGAGTGCATTGATTACAAGGTACTTAGTCCCAACCATCTTTTCTTTTTCCTTTTCAGCGATATAATTAGCGTCGGTGATATAGGTAAAATCGCCAATACGGAAACCAAGCACAGGAAGCTTATAATGATATACCCGAATGGGAATAAATTCTATATTCTCTATAAAAAAGCCGTGGTTATAGATCAAATTCAAACTGATATCAGGCACACCCGGATACTTGTTTTCATGAAAAGCATAAGGCACCATCTGTTTTAAGGCCTCCAATACCCTCTCCTCCCCGTAAATTTCAATGGGTTTCTGCATCATATAATTGATCGGTCTGATGTCATCCAAACCGGCTATGTGATCGCGATGTTCATGGGTATAGATGATACCATCAATGTTATGCACTTTTTGTCTTAACATCTGTTGCCGGAAATCCGGACCGGTATCGATAACAAATACTTTGCCATTTGCTTCAATCATGATAGAAGTTCTCAGACGATTATCCCGGAAATCTTCAGATTGACAAACATCGCAATCGCAGCCAATCACGGGTATACCTTGGGAAGTACCTGTTCCTAAAAATGTAATTTTCAAATCACTGAAGATTTAATAACATGTATTTGATCACCTTTCCTGAAAAATTTATAGAACAAATATAATAAATCTATCCTGTTTTATTCATGCGTCAAGTTTTGGGTAGATGCAAGGCGTCGAAAGCCGACGACGTA
>CAYYLT010000233.1:0-5450 GCA_964472385.1 uncultured Bacteroidales bacterium | reverse complement strand
TCGTTAAACGGCTTTTCTTTTTTATGATAATTTTTTGTTAGCCTTTAGCACATCACCTACCGAGGCGGCAAAGCGAAGCCGTATATCAATACTGCAAGCTGAAGCCAAAGAAGTAGATGATAGTAGATGATGTGGTACTGCAGACTAACAAAAAAATTATCTTAAAGAAAGCATCATTCGCAGCGATTGTAAAGAATTTTACCTTTTATAAGTTATGCCTGTTGAGGTGAAAAATGCACCATAAATCAAATGGGTACTGTTTATTAGATGGATTTCAGTGTATGCATCTTACCTGTTTCGTTATGATTGTTGTATTCAAAGGTATTTTCCACTAGATTCAGCATTTTGGTTGTAGCCTTAATGGCTGATTCGGTTTGATCGGCATCAAGACCACGGGTTTTAAATTCCTTTCCATTGTAATCCCAGGTTATCACTGTCTCAACCAAAGCATCTGTACTACCTCCGGGAGGGATGGTCACCATATAATCATTAAGCAGCGGAAACGCTTTCTGAAGCTTTGTATAAATATTTCTAAGGGCTTTCATAAAAGCATCATATTGTCCGTCACCCTCTGAAGTCTCCTGGTATTGCACCTTATCAATCTCAACATTAACCGATGCCACGGGCCTGAGCCCTTTGGTAAGTGAAAGTGTATAGCCCACCATTTTGATCTTCTCATCAACCATACTGTTGTTCAAAACATCAGAAACGATGTAGGGCAGATCCTCAGCCGTAACATGTTCCTTTTTGTCTCCGAGCTCTATAACCCGTTGGGTAATTTTTTCCATCGATTCGGCATCCAAAGATATGCCCCACTCTTCCAGATTCTTTTTAATATTGGCTTTCCCTGAGGTTTTGCCCAGTGCATATTTTCTTTTTCTTCCAAACCGTTCCGGGAGCAACGCATTAAAATACAACTCCTTTTTATTGTCACCGTCGGCATGCACCCCGCAAGTCTGGGTAAACACATTCTCTCCGATTAAAGGTTTATTGGATGGGATACGCATGCCCGAAAAACTTTCCACAAGCTTACTTACCGCTAATAACTGTGATTCATCAACGCCAATATGGCAGTTCATATGATCCTTAATCACACCGATAACGCTTGAAAGAGGTGCATTGCCCGCTCGCTCACCCAATCCGTTCACTGTGGTATGAATTCCTTTCATACCGGCCATAATCCCTGCGTAGGAGTTGGCAATTGAAAGGTCATAATCGTTATGGGCATGGAAGTCGAAATGCAGCTCCGGATAGCGTTCTGCCATTTCAGAACAGTACTGATAAACATCCTCATAGTTAAAGATGCCGAGGGTATCGGGAAGCATGAACCGATGAACAGGTTCATGCTTGAGTTTATCCAGGTAATAGAAGACATAATCTTTTGAATTGATCATGCCATTCGACCAGTCTTCCAGATAAATATTAACTTCCAGGCCCTTCTCCCTGGCATTGCGAACAAATGCCCGAATGTCTGCAACATGCTCCTCCTGAGTTTTTCGCAACTGATATTTCAGATGGTTGATGGATCCTTTGGTCAGAAGATTCACAACACTGGCTCCGGATTTTTCAATCCATTCAAGAGATTTGGTGCCATCCAGAAATCCGAGCACTTCAATCCGGTGAAGACAGTCATTGTTCCGCGCCCAATCCGTAATTTTGCGGACAGCTTCAAATTCTCCCTTTGACACGCGGGCGGAAGCAATTTCTATGCGATCCACTTTGACATCGGACAAAAGTTTTATGGCTATATTTAGCTTTTCCAGTTCACTAAAAGAAACACCTGAAGTTTGTTCTCCATCCCGTAAGGTTGTATCCATTACCTCTATATGTCTATCTTCCTTTGGCTTCATCATTATATCAATATTTATGGTTCGGGGTTTCTAACGAATCCCATCCTATGTAATTTGCAACGATATACAGCTCAAAAATATTTCGTCCAGCCAGTAGTCGTATAATTTCAGGTGTTTTCCTCTCACATCAACCTTTGGGTCGTAGCTTGCGTACCTGGCTACCGGTAATCCAGAGTTCGGATTCATGCAATGTTTTAAGCTCTTCCTGAAGTTTTTCTCTGTAATCCGGCTGGCTGTTGATATCAATAGACCGCTGAGCTTCTTCTCCACTGGCAACTTTTTGATATAGCTCATCAAATACAGGTGTAAGTGCTGCCTGGAATTTATCTTTCCAGTCAAGTGCTCCGCGCTGTGCTGTTGTGGAACAATTGGAATACATCCAGTCCATGCCGTTTTCAGCTACCAAAGGCATAAGACTCTGGGTTAATTCTTCCACTGTTTCGTTAAACGCTTCAGAAGGGGAATGGCCATTCTTTCTGAGCACATTGAACTGAGCCTGAAATAATCCCTGAATTGCGCCCATGAGGCTACCCCTTTCACCGGTAAGATCGCTGTAAACTTCCTTTTCAAAAGAGGTTTCAAAAAGGTATCCGCTTCCTACACCCATCCCAAGTGCTACAACGCGATTCCACGCTTTACCCGTAGCATCCTGATGTATGGCAAAACTGGAGTTGACCCCCCTGCCTTCTAAAAACAACCTTCGTAAACTTGTACCGGAACCCTTTGGCGCTACCATGATCACATCCACATCTTCAGGGGGTATGACTTTGGTACGGTCTTTATAGGTTATAGAAAACCCATGAGAAAAATATAAAGCATCTCCTGCATTCAGGTTGGCTTTTACTTTATCCCAAATCATCATTTGTGCAGCATCAGATACCAGGTACTGAATAATGGTGCCCCTCTTTACAGCTTCTTCAACTGGAAATAAGGTTTCTTCGGGTACCCACCCGTCGTTAACTGCCTTATTCCAATCATCTTTAAATTCCGGAGCCTGACCAATAATAACGTTCATACCGTTATCTTTCAAATTCAATGCCTGTGCCGGCCCTTGAACGCCATACCCGATAACTGCTATTGTTTCATCTTTCAGCACCTCTTTAGCTTTCTCCAGAGGAAACTCCTCTCGGGTCACTACATTTTCTTCTTCATTTCCAAAACGAATCTTCGCCATAAGCATTTTACTTTTTAATTGTGAATATTCCTATTTTACTGCATATTAACCAGTTTACCATCTGATCTGGAAAAGGTGGATTTCACAGATCTGATGTAGCGAATATCACAAAATTTTTTCATTTCTTCAATCATTTTATTAATTTCCTCCTGATCGCCCGATTTTTCAAAAAAAGTATGATCTGAGTTCACTTTCATAAGCCGTACATCATATTTTTGAACCAAACCTTCTATTTCTGATGATTCAAGCATTTCATTGGTAGGAATCTTGAACAGGGTTGTTTCCTGCTGAAGCGTATCTTCTTCTTTACGGGCAAAGGCCTCAAAAACTTCTACCTGCTTTTCAATTTGCTTAACAACCTTATGAACCTGATCTTCAGTAATGGTCAACAGAATATTGAAGCGATGGATTCCTTCAAACTGGGAACCGGACACAGTCAGGCTTTCAATGTTGAGTTTTCTACGCGTAAAGATATTTGCTATCCGGCTCAACAGGCCAGGATGATTCTCTGTAAATACAGTAATTGTGTACTGTTCTGGTTTCATGATCGTATTTTTTAATTAAGCATTTAAGCATTGTTTTCTTCTTCTGGAGCACCCAGCATAATATCCGATACGCTGGCACCGGGAGGTATCATAGGGAAAACATTGTCTTCTTTTTCAACCACTACTTCAAGTAGATAAGGACCGGAATGTTCAAACATTTGATCTATTGCATCGGGCAGCGCTTTGCGTTCAACAACCTTCCGGTTACTAACACCGTATCCTTCAGCAATCTTGAAATAATTGGGACTGGTCATAGGGGTTGAAGAATACCTTTTCTTAAAGAACAGTTGTTGCCACTGGCGCACCATACCCAGGTAGGAATTATTCAGTATGATCATTTTCAGCGGAATCTTATACTGGGCAATGGTTCCCAACTCCTGGAGGGTCATCTGGAAACCTCCGTCACCGCTAACTGCAATAACCTGCCGTTCAGGAGCCCCAATCTGAGCACCTATAGCAGCAGGCAATCCAAAACCCATGGTACCCAAACCACCTGAGGTGATGCTACTTCTGGGACGGGTAAAATGAAAATATCGGCAGGCTATCATCTGATGCTGGCCTACATCGGTAACAAGCAACAAATCATCCTTTCGTTGATTCAGCTGTAAGATCACATCAATCATCCTTACGTGCTCACGGCGCTCATCCTGATGTTTTGACAATATCTGCCGGAATTCCTCCTTTTCATGCTCCCTGAACTGATCAATCCATTCAGGAAACTTCTTGGCATGTACCTTTTCGGTTAATAGCGGAATAGAATCCTTAACATTTCCTATGATGGGAACATCGGCTTTGACGTTTTTATCAATCTCAGCCGGATCAATATCCAGGTGGATAACCCGCGCATTTTTCCCATAAGTACTTAATTTACCGGTCACCCGGTCATCAAAGCGCATACCCACAGAAATAAGCAAATCAGCCTCGTTGGTCAGTATATTGGGTGCATAATTGCCATGCATACCCAGCATCCCCACATAATTGGGGTAATTATTAGAAATGGCTGATAGACCGAGCAAAGTAGCAGCAGCTGGTATTCCTGTTTTATCAAGAAAAGTCTTTAGCTCCTGTTCAGCCTGCCCGATAATAACACCATGACCAATAAGTGCCAGGGGCTTTTGGGCATTGTTAATCAATTCAACAGCTTCGGATATCTTTTGCCGGTCAATATCCGGGTTGGGCTGGTAACTACGAATATGAGTACAAGGTTTATGATAATATTCCACTTCTCCCATCTGGGCATTCTTGGTAAGATCAAGCAAAACAGGTCCGGGCCGCCCGGATTTGGCAATATAAAAGGCCTTTGCTACTGCTTCCGGAATCTCTTCCGGCCTGGTAATTTGAAAATTCCATTTGGTTACCGGGGCGGAGACGCCAATGATATCCACTTCCTGAAAGCCATCTGTTCCCAGTAACAGGTCATTTACCTGGCCTGTAACGCAGACGATAGGCACAGAATCGATGTTGGCATTAGAAATGCCGGTGACAAGGTTGGTAGCTCCAGGCCCGGAAGTGGCAAAGACCACGCCAGGCTTGCCTGAAGCTCTGGCGTAACCATCGGCAGCGTGCACCGCTCCCTGCTCATGTCTGACAAGCATATGATGAATTTGCTTTTCATAATCCATTAAAACATCATATACCGGCATGATAGATCCTCCAGGATAACCAAATATATCTGTAACTCCCTCTTGCAGCAGGGAGAGCATCAAAGCTTCGGATCCTGTCACCCTTTTTCCCGTTGCCTGTGAAACGTTTTTAGATTCTGATTTTGGTGCATCCATAAAATTCATGGTCTTTATATTTTCTATATTGCTTAATTACAAGCCTATTTAGGGTTTGCTGAAAAAGTCATTAGTGCATCAGCTACGAGGCGGCAAAGCGAAG